>NZ_JBFABE010000194.1:0-1014 GCF_040640155.1 Streptosporangium sp. NPDC023615 | reverse complement strand
GAGGGCGGTTCGCGAGTCGATGCCTGTGATGTCACAGTGTGATCGGATGGACGTTTAGCGTTATGGCTGGCTGGCGGGCCAGGATGTGCTGGGATGACCGGGTGAGCGAGCGCAAGCCGTACCCCAGCGACTTGTCCGACGAGCAGTGGGCGCTGATCGAACCGGTCATCACGGCATGGAAGGCCGCGCACCCGTCGGTCAGCGGCCACGAGGGCAACCACGCGATGCGCGAGATCGTCAACGCGATCCGCTACCAGGGACGAACCGGCGTCCAATGGAAGTACCTGCCGCATGACCTGCCGCCCAAGAGCGCGACGTACTACTACTTCGCCAAGTGGCGCAACGACGGCACCGACCAGGTGATCCACGACCTGCTGCGCTGGTATCTCCGGGAGAGCAAAGGGCGAAAGGCCGATCCAAGCCTGGTCGTGCTGGACACCCAAAGCGTCCACGCCGCGGCCGGCGTCCCGGCCACCACGACCGGCAAGGACGTGGCCAAGAAGGTCCCCGGACGCAAACGCGGTCTGGCCGTGGACACCTTCGGACTGGTCATCGCGGCGGTGGTGCTCGCCGCATCAGCGCACGAGAACACCGCAGGAACGGCCCTGCTGGACCGCCTCGCCGCGCGGACCGACGGCACGGTGATGAAGGCGCTGGCCGATCAGGGGTTCAAGAACACGGTCGTCGCCCATGGAGCCGGTCTGGGAATCGATGTGGAGATCGTCGAACGTAACCGGGCGGACAAGGGATTTGTCCCCCAGCCGACACGGTGGATCGTCGAGCAGACCTACGGCACCTTGATGCTGCATCGGCGTCTGGTCCGCGATTATGAGCACCTGCCGGCCACGTCTGAGTCGCGGGTGTATTGGGCGATGACCGATGTGATGTCTCGCCGATTGACCCGTGCGTCCGGGCCGTCGTGGCGGTCGACGTGAACAGGCTCGAGGCGACCTCGCCCGATCCCGGCACGTGGCTACTGGACAAGATCGACGCTCGCGAGCAGGTGCTGACCTG
>NZ_JBFABE010000193.1:0-1022 GCF_040640155.1 Streptosporangium sp. NPDC023615 | reverse complement strand
CAGGACGGTCTGCAGCAACACCTACGTCGTCACCCAGGCCGACATCGACGCCGGGACGATCGTCGACACCGCCGTCGCCACCGGCACACCACCCACCGGACCCGCCGTCGCCTCCCCGCCGTCGACCAACACGATCACCGCCGTCGCCGCTCCCGCCGTGGCGCTGCTGAAGACGGCCTCACCGAACACGGCGACCGCCGCCGGGCAGACCGTGACCTACGGCTACCTGGTCACCAATACCGGTAACACCACCCTGACCGGCGTGGACGTCACGACCACCGCCTTCACCGGCACCGGCACCCCCACCGCGATCGTCTGCCCCGTAACGACCCTCGCGCCGCAGGACTCGACGACCTGCACGAGCACCTACGTCATCACCCAGGCCGACGTCGACGCCGGGACCATCGTCAACACCGCCACCGCCACCGGCACACCACCCACCGGACCGGCCGTGACCTCCGATGCCTCCACCGCGACGGTGACCATCACGGCCGACCCCAACCTGGCCCTGCTGAAGACGGCCTCGCCGGCCACGGTGACCGCCGCGGGACGGACCGTGACCTACTCCTACCTGCTGGTCAACACCGGCAACACCACCCTGACCGGCGTGGACGTCACCGACACCACCTTCTCCGGCACCGGACCCGCCCCAGTGATCACCTGCCCGGTCACCACGCTCGCCCCGCGGGACCTGACGACCTGCACCGGCGCCTACGTCATCACCCAGGCCGACGTCGACGCCGGGACGATCGTCAACACCGCGGTCGCCACCGGCACCCCGCCCACCGGGCCCGCCATCGCCTCACCGCCGTCGACCGCGACGGTCACCGCTCCCCCCGCTCCCACCCTGGCGCTGCTGAAGACGGCGTCGCCGGCCACGGCGACCGCGGCCGGGCAGACCGTGACCTACGCCTACTTGGTCGCCAACACCGGCAACACCACCCTGACCGGCGTGGACGTGGCCACCACCGCCTTCACCGGCACCGGCACCCCGACCGCGATCACCTGCCCGGTCACCACGC
>NZ_JBFABE010000192.1:0-1026 GCF_040640155.1 Streptosporangium sp. NPDC023615 | reverse complement strand
GTGGTCAAGTCCTCGGCCTATTAGTACTGGTCAGCTCCACACATTACTGCGCTTCCACTTCCAGCCTATCAACCCGGTCGTCTACCGGGAGCCTTACCCACTCTCGTGGTGGGAGACCTCATCTCAAGGCGAGCTTCCCGCTTAGATGCTTTCAGCGGTTATCCCTTCCGAACGTAGCCAACCAGCCGTGCTCCTGGCGGAACAACTGGCACACCAGAGGTTCGTCCGTCCCGGTCCTCTCGTACTAGGGACAGCTCCTTTCAAGTCTCCTGCGCGCGCAGCGGATAGGGACCGAACTGTCTCGCGACGTTCTAAACCCAGCTCGCGTACCGCTTTAATGGGCGAACAGCCCAACCCTTGGGACCTACTCCAGCCCCAGGATGCGACGAGCCGACATCGAGGTGCCAAACCATCCCGTCGATATGGACTCTTGGGGAAGATCAGCCTGTTATCCCCGGGGTACCTTTTAGCCGTTGAGCGACGGCGCTTCCACATGCCACCGCCGGATCACTAGTCCCAGCTTTCGCTCCTGCTCGACCCGTCGGTCTCACAGTCAAGCTCCCTTGTGCACTTACACTCGACACCTGATTGCCAACCAGGCTGAGGGAACCTTTGGGCGCCTCCGTTACTCTTTAGGAGGCAACCGCCCCAGTTAAACTACCCACCAGACACTGTCCCTGATCCGGATCACGGACCGAAGTTAGACGTTCAAAACGACCAGAGTGGTATTTCACCAATGACTCCACCACCACTAGCGTGACAGCTTCACAGTCTCCCACCTATCCTACACAAGACGTTCCAAACGCCAATGTCAAGCTATAGTGAAGGTCCCGGGGTCTTTCCGTCCTGCTGCGCGTAACGAGCATCTTTACTCGTAGTGCAATTTCGCCGGGTCTGCGGTTGAGACAGCGGGGAAGTCGTTACGCCATTCGTGCAGGTCGGAACTTACCCGACAAGGAATTTCGCTACCTTAGGATGGTTATAGTTACCACCGCCGTTTACTGGCGCTTAAGTTCTCAGCTTCGC
>NZ_JBFABE010000191.1:0-1030 GCF_040640155.1 Streptosporangium sp. NPDC023615 | reverse complement strand
CCAGTGGTCGAGCTCGCCGATCCTGGCGGGGACCTCCTCGCGCAGGCGGTGGGCCCAGGTCCGGAACGAGGTGGGCACCGGCTCCAGCACCGCCCGCGGGTCGGCCGCCTCCGAGGCGCCTCCCTCCGATGCCGTCCCCTCCGCCGTGGTCCTCTCGGGGGTGCTCGTCTCGAGGTCGGACCGCTCTGACTCGAGCCGTTCCGACGAGCTCTGCCCAGGGGTGTTCCGCTCCGGCGCGGTGGCGTTCCACGCGGCGTACAGGTCCGGCAGCAGGATGCGCCACGACACCCCGTCGACCGCCAGATGATGCACCGTCACCACCAACCGGCCCGACACCCCCGGACCGGCATCGACCCACACCACCCCCACCACCCGGCCCGACCCCGGATCCAACCCCGCCCGCGACACCTCCGCCTCCCGCACCACCACCCGCGCCAAGACCTCCTCCACCACCCCGGCCCCCCGGACCTCCCCGGTCGTGCCGGACGCGTCGGACGTCCCGGATGTCTCAGGCGCCGACGCGGCCACCGCCACCCGCCGCACGCGTTCGGCGGCCGGGACCGCCCCCCGCGCGGCCACCTCATACCCACCCCCCGGCACCGACCGCACCCGCAACACATCATGGTGATCCACCACCGCCTGCACCGCCGCCGTCAAACGCCCCAACCCCAACCCCGGCGGCACCCGCACCACCACCGTCTGACTGAAACCATCGACCGGCCCGCCCAGACCACGCAACCACGCCATGATCGGCGTCTCGGGGAACCACCCCGTCCCCGCACCCTCCGCCTCACCACCACCGGCCGACTCCTGCACCGCCACCGCCGCCAACTCCCGCACACTCTGATACCGGAACACATCCCGCGGCGAGAACACCAACCCCACCCCCCGCGCCCGCGCCACCAACCGAATCGCCACGATGCTGTCCCCACCCAGATCGAAGAACCCCTCATCCACCCCCACCCCCGAAACCCCCAACACCTCCGCGAACAACCCGCACAAAACCCCCTCACGCACCGACAACCCACCC
>NZ_JBFABE010000190.1:0-1073 GCF_040640155.1 Streptosporangium sp. NPDC023615 | reverse complement strand
GGCTTCTGGTTCCAGGTGAAGCCCTGGCCGCCGACGTTGTCGCCGAGCTTGCCGGCGTCCTTGATGAAGCCCTCGACGATGACGAAGGTGTCCTTGAGGAACTTCGTAGCCTTGGTCAGCTTCACCCACCGCTGCACGTAGTAGTGCGTGATGGTGTAGTTGCCCTTGCTGTCGATCTTGCGGTAGCCGGCACCGGTGTAGGCGTCGTACTGAGCCTTGGTGACGTGCTCGCGGGTCACGTAGAACTTGTTGCCCTGGCCCTTGCCGTAACCGGCGGCCTCGAACTGAGCCTTGGTGACCTCAGCCTTGGTCAGCACCGCGTAGTACTTCTTGCCGTCGATCACGGCTTCCCAGTCCGGGCCCACGAGCTCCTCGGAGGTGGACTTGGCCGCGTAGCAGTCAGAGGTCTCCTTGCCGTTGAAGTCCTTGCACTCCTGGTACTGGGCCTCGGTGATCTCGGTGGTCTTGACGCCCTTGGGACCCTCGAACTTGTCGAACTCGTCCTTGGTGACGACCTTGCCGGTGCCGCCGCCGATCTGGACACCGTTGTAGACGGTCACGAACGCGTAGTCGCGGTCGTAGTCCTCGTAGTTGGCGAAGTCGTAGTGGGTGTAGGCCGTCTTACCGACGTAGATGCCGTAAGGGGTCTTGCCCTGGTAGTAGCCGGGCACGAAGACCCACTTGTCCATGACGCTGGCGTCAGCCTTGTCGTCGTAGACGCAGTGGCCGGCGGTGGCGACCAGGTTGCGGTACTTGCCCTGGATCGAGGTGGCCGAGCACCACTTGAGCTCGTTCTTCTCGTCCACGAAGAACACCTTGCCGATGGACTTCGGCAGGTTGATGTTCTTGACCTTCGCGGCCGCCTTGCCCTCTTCGCCGATCGGCTTGACGGCGCCGGGCTTGCCGTCGGCGGTGTAACCGCCAGCGGCGTTCAGCTTCGGCGTGGCCTTGGTCTCCCAGGTGTAGGGCTTGGCCTTGGCGAGGTTGTTGGTCTCGCCGTTCTTCTCGAGCCACCAGCCGGCGACGTCGACCGCGGCCGGAGCGTCCTTGGCCATGGTGTCGTAGGCCCAGTC
>NZ_JBFABE010000189.1:0-1113 GCF_040640155.1 Streptosporangium sp. NPDC023615 | reverse complement strand
ACACGAACAACGACAACGGCTGACCGGCGGTCAGCTCGTGCAGGTACCACGCCGCGTCCGCCTTGGGCGCCAGCACCGCGTCCAGGCGGGCGGCCGACAACCCCTCCACCACCGCGTCGTCCAGCACACCCGCGGTGTGCACCACCCCACCCAGCCTCACCCCACCCAGCACGGCGGCCAGCGCGTCACGATCGGACACATCACACGCCACCACCGACACCCGCGCACCCAGCCCTTCCAGGTCGGCCACCAGCTCGGCCGCCCCCGGCGCCGCCGGGCCGCGCCGCGAGGTCAACAGCAGCTCCCGCACCCCGTGACCCGTCACCAGGTGCCGCGCCACCAGCGCACCCAACCCGCCGGTGCCACCGGTCACCAGCACCGTCCCCGCGATCCCCGCCCCCGCCGTTCCCGGGGTCGCGGCGACCGCCTCACGCCGCGCCAGGCGCGGGATGAGGGGGGTGCCGTTCGTGACGCGGACCTGGGGTTCGCCGGTCGCCGTGACGAGG
The DNA here is from genome assembly GCF_040640155.1 of Streptosporangium sp. NPDC023615. Taxonomy (NCBI): domain Bacteria; kingdom Bacillati; phylum Actinomycetota; class Actinomycetes; order Streptosporangiales; family Streptosporangiaceae; genus Streptosporangium; species Streptosporangium sp. NPDC023615. The sequence goes on along the minus strand of NZ_JBFABE010000189.1, from coordinate 607 downwards.
GACCAGTCGACGTGGTCGTCCTCGACCTCGGCCAGGACGAACCGGCCGGGCTGCTCCGACTGCGCCGACCGCACCAGCCCCCACACTGCGGCACCGGCCGGGTCGCCGGCGCGGGTGACGAAGATCAGGGTTGTGTCGGCGGGGTGGGCGGCGACGGCGTCGAGCACCCGGCCGGTCAGCTCGCGTACGCGGGCGGGCACGTCGGGCAGGTCGCTCACGCACCGGATCACCACGGCGCCGGTGGTCCCGACGGCCCCGGCGGTCCCGACGGGGGCCTCGATCCAGTCGACACCGTGTGCCGTCGTGCCCCCGGGGACGGCCCGGCGGGGGGCGGCGGCCCGCACGCGGAGGGCGTCGATCGACAGGACCGGCGCGCCGGCCGGGTCGGCCGCCTCGACGAGGGTGTCCTCGCCGACGGTGGTCAGCCGTACGCGGAGTTCGGGGGCGCCGGAGGCGTGCAGGACCACGCCGCCGAACGCGAAGGGCAGGAGCAGCTCGTCGTCGCCGCCGGTCAGGACGAGGGGGTGCAGGGCGGCGTCGAGGAGGGCGGGATGGACGCCGTACCCGGCCCCGTCCACCCCCTCGGGCAGCGCCACCTCGGCGAACA
>NZ_JBFABE010000188.1:0-1146 GCF_040640155.1 Streptosporangium sp. NPDC023615 | reverse complement strand
GCAACGGCAACAAGAAGCCCGCCTACACCGCGGTCCTCAACGCCCTCAACGCCGCCGACCCGAACCCGACGCCCACTCCCACCCCCACCCCGACCTCGGGGAGCGGCACCGGGCAGATCAAGGGTGTGGCCTCCGGCCGTTGCCTGGACGTGCCCGGCTCCAGCACCACCGACGGCACCCAGCTCAACCTGTGGGACTGTCACACCAACCCCAACCAGCGGTGGACCCAGACCACCGCCGGTGAGTTCAAGGTCTACGGCAACAAGTGCCTGGACGCCGGCGGTACCGCCAACAACGCCAAGGTCCAGATCTACGGCTGCCACGGCGGCGACAACCAGAAGTGGCGCGTCAACGCCGACGGCAGCATCGTCGGCGTGCAGTCCGGGCTGTGCCTGGACGCCGTGGGCGCCGGAACCGCCAACGGCACCCTGGTCCACCTCTACTCCTGCCACGGCGGCAACAACCAGAAGTGGACCTGGAACGGCACCTCGAACCCCAGTCCGACGCCGACCGTGACCCCCACGTCGGGGATGTGCGACCTTCCGTCGACCTACCGCTGGAACTCCACCGGCGTGCTGGCCAACCCCAAGTCGGGCTGGGTCTCGCTCAAGGACTTCACCGTCGCCCCCTACGAGGGCAAGCAGCTCGTCTACGCCACCACCCACGACTTCGACAAGACCTGGGGGTCGATGAACTTCGGCCTGTTCACCAACTGGTCGCAGATGGCCTCGGCCAGCCAGAACACCATGTCCGCCTCCACCGTGGCGCCCTCGCTGTTCTACTTCGCCCCCAAGAACATCTGGGTGCTGACCTACCAGTGGGGCGGCGGAGCGGCCTTCTTCTACCGCACCTCCACCAACCCCACCAACCCCAACGGCTGGTCGGCCCAGCAGGTCATGTTCTCCGGCGGCATCACCGGCTCCGACACCGGCCCCATCGATCAGACCGTCATCGCCGACGACACGACCATGTACCTGTTCTTCGCCGGCGACAACGGCAAGATCTACCGGACCAGCATGCCGATCGGGAACTTCCCCGGCAACTTCGGCACCTCCTCCACCGTGATCATGAGTGACACGAAGGAGAACCTGTTCGAGGCCGTGCAGGTCTACAAGCTGCAGAACCAGAACCGCTACCTCATGATCG
>NZ_JBFABE010000187.1:0-1153 GCF_040640155.1 Streptosporangium sp. NPDC023615 | reverse complement strand
CTGCACCGGTGCCCCGGTCTCGCCGACCCCCACCGCGAGCCCGACGGTCACCCCCACGGTCAGCCCCACCCCCAGGCCGACGCCGACGCCGTCGGGGCCGACGACCCCGCCGGCCTCCTACCCCGCCCCCGGTCGTGTCACGGGCGACATCGGCGTGCACGATCCCACGGTGGTCAAGCGGCCCGGCGGCGGTTACATCATGGCCCACACCGGCAACAACGTCGCCCTGAAGACCTCCACCGACCGCATCAACTGGCGCAACGCCGGAAGCGTCTTCCCCGGCGGCGCCCCCTGGACCACCCCCTACACCGGGGGCGCTCTCAACCTGTGGGCACCGGACATCTCCTACCACAACGGCCAGTACTACCTGTACTACTCCGCCTCCAGCTTCGGCTCCACCAACTCGGCGATCTTCCTGGCCACCAGCCCCACCGGGGCCTCCGGCTCCTGGACCAACCAGGGACTGGTCGTCTCCACCACCGCCTCCAGCAACTACAACGCGATCGACCCCAACCTGATCGTCGACGACCAGGGTCGCTGGTGGATGTCCTTCGGCTCCTTCTGGTCCGGCATCAAGCTGGTCGAGCTGAACCCGGCCACCGGCAAGCGCCTGGACAGCACGATGCGCAGCATCGCCGCCCGCCCGGGCAGCACCGCGATCGAGGCGCCGACCATCGTCAAGCACGGCAACTACTACTACCAGTGGGTGTCCTTCGACCGGTGCTGTCAGGGCGCCGCCAGCACCTACCGGGTCATGGTCGGCCGCTCCACCAGCGTCACCGGTCCCTACGTCGACCGCAACGGCGTCGCGATGACCTCCGGCGGCGGCACCCAGGTGCTGGCCGGGCACGGCTCGATAAACGGCCCGGGTCACCAGGACGTCCTCGCCGACACCGACGGTGAGCTGCTGATCTACCACTATTACGCCGCCAACGGCGCCTCCCTTCTCGGTATCAACCGGATCGGTTACGACTCGGCCGGCTGGCCGTTCGTCTACTGACCCTGATCCGTCAGGAGCGATCACCATGCGCCTTTTTCGAACGCGCACCATCGCCACGGCCCTGCTTCTCGGCGCCGCCGTCGTCGTACCGGCCGTCACGGCCCAGGCGGCGGTGGCCTGCCGGGTGGACTACGCGGTGTCCTCGCAGTGGTC
>NZ_JBFABE010000186.1:0-1158 GCF_040640155.1 Streptosporangium sp. NPDC023615 | reverse complement strand
AAACCACGCAGCTTAATTCTATTTGATAAGTGTCTTATGGTTGGGATGATTACCGTTTGTACTGCTCCACACTTTCGACTACCTAATGCAACGCTTTATCACTTCGGTGTTTTATCAAGCAGTATGCATAATGCCTTCATACGTTTGACAGCCGGAAGATTGAAAAGCGATTACCGCTACTCAAACAGTATTGTTTATAACAACTTTCAATTCCCTTTCGATGCTAAAAACGAAGATGGAAATACGGTCAAAGCTAAAGATACTATTGAGTCAGCGGCTCAAGCCATTTTAGATGCTCGTAAGCTATACCAAGATAGTAGCAAGGATGCGCCAACGCTCGCTAAGCTTTACAACACTTACATGATTGATCCTTACCCTGAACTAACCAAAGCTCATATCGCCCTTGATAAAGCAGTAGATAAGGCTTACGGCTATAAGGGTAAGGGCGATGATGCCAGTCGGGTAGAGTTTTTGCTCAAACGCATAGCAGACATGTAAATGTATAGCCTGAAAATCCTATTAAGCTCCTGACCTTAAAAAGTCAAGAGCTTAAAATCTTTAGTGGGCAAAATCAGCTAAATTAACAGTAAATGTTGGGATAACCCTAAACTGGTCAGAAGTTTCAAATAAAAAGCAGATATCTGTTTTATACTTTTCTGCTACTTTTTTAGCTACATCTAGGGCTTCGGAAAAATCCTCAAACCTTAATCCCAAATCTGGTATTTTTGCATAAGCTATATTCGTTTGATCAGGCGTATCTTCAAATTTAGCTACAAACTCATCAGTTTCTACGATATTTATAATATATCCTAGAAACTCACTATCATCAGGAAGATCAAATTCTTTGTAGATTTCTTCAATAGGTCTTTCGCTAATATTGAGCTTTTCTAACCTTCTTCTCTTAGCTTCTGCTTCACGCTGTTCTTTAGTACCTCTACTCTTTGCTTGTCCCATACGATCACCTCTTAAGTTAAATATTAGTCGTTAGTATATTCATAGCAAATTGAAGAATAAAATTGTTTACTTAAAGCACTTATGAACCTAAACTATTGTAAGCTTTAATTCCTGCTTTATCGACCAATCTTTGAGCATTGCCAACTTTGTTAGGTGCTGCCACCTCTCTTAATATCAATAACGATTCTAGCACTATCGGCATCA
>NZ_JBFABE010000185.1:0-1165 GCF_040640155.1 Streptosporangium sp. NPDC023615 | reverse complement strand
GTCGGTGGACGGGTTGCTCCGGCGGCAGATCGCGGCGACTCCTGATGCGACGGCGGTCCTGTCGGAGGACGGGACTTCTCTGTCGTATGCGGAGTTGGATGCGCGGGTGGATGCGTTCGCGGGTGTTTTGGCGGGTGTGGGTGTGCGGGCCGGTGGGCGGGTGGCGGTGGTGTTGCCGCGTTCGGTGGAGCGGGTCGTTGCGGTGTTGGGGACGCTTCGGGCGGGTGGGGTGTGTGTGCCGGTGGATCCGGCGTATCCGGTCGAGCGGGTGCGGCAGATCCTTGAGGATTGTGGTGCCGCGGTCGTGGTCTCCGGCTCGGGTGAGGTTGAGGTGACCGGCCGGAGCATGAGTCAGGACGTAGTGACTGATGCGGCGTTTGTGATTTTCACTTCGGGGACGACGGGGCGTCCGAAGGGTGTGGTGTTGTCGCATGGGGCGGTGGTGAATCGGTTGGTGTGGGGTGTTGAGGTGCTGGGGTTGGGGGTGGGGGATCGGGCTTTGGTGAAGAGCAGTGTGGGGTTCGTCGATGCGGTGACCGAGTTGCTCACGCCTTTGGTGGCGGGTGCTGCGGTGGTGGTGGTCGCTGATGGGGTTGCTGGGGATCCGGTGGCGTTGGCTGAAATCGTGGGCCGCTTTGGTGTGACGCATTTGTTGACGGTGCCGGGGTTGGCCGAGGTGCTGGTTCGGGTTCCGGGTGTGGCGGGGTCGTTGGGGTCGTTGCGGCAGTGGGTGTGTTCGGGGGAGGTGCTGGGGTCGGCCACGGTCGAGGCGATGCGGCGGGTGGCGCCGGGGGCGGTGTTGTGGAATTTCTATGGGTCGACCGAGGTCACCGGGGATGCCACCGCCGCCGTCGCCACTGTTGCTGATGATGGGGTGGGTATCGGGGCTCCGGTGGCGGGGGTGCGGGTGCGGGTGCTGGACGCGTGGTTGCGGCCGGTCGCCTGCGGTGTGGTGGGTGAGTTGTACGTGGGCGGGGTGCAGTTGGCTGACGGTTATGGAGGCCGTCCTGGTTTGACCGCGGACCGGTTCGTCGCCGACCCCTTCACCGACACGGGTGAGAGGTTGTACCGGACGGGTGATCTGGTTCGCTGGAGTGCCCGTGGGGTGTTGGAGTTCGTCGGTCGTGCGGATGACCAGGTGAAGATCCGCGGGTATCGGATCGAG
>NZ_JBFABE010000184.1:0-1200 GCF_040640155.1 Streptosporangium sp. NPDC023615 | reverse complement strand
GGTAATCCCCCCAATAAATAAGAACACTCATAAATAGAGAGTAACTGCTAAAATACACCAGCAGGAGAATCCTATGAAAAAGACACGCTTTACTGATAATCAAATCGTCAACATCCTAAAACAAGCCGAACAAGGCGTACCTATCGCTGATTTATGCCGTGAGTATAATGTCGGCCAAAGCACGTTCTATAACTGGCGCTCTAAATATGGTGGCATGGATGCTGCGCTTATCACTCGTCTCAAAGAGCTTGAAGTTGAGAATGCTCGCTTAAAAAAGATGTATGCCGATGAATGTCTCAAATCCGACATATTACAGGATGCCATGTCAAAAAAGTGGTAGCGCCACTCAGGCGCAAAGAGATGGCTTGTCACTACATTAAAGAGCATGGCATCAGTATCCGCAGAGCTTGCTTGATCTTTAACATTAGCGTCACCTGTTATTATCACAAGTCGGTAGCAACGGATGAGAATAAGCAGATAGCGGACTTGCTCATAGATCTGACCGAGCAGAACAAGAACTGGGGCTTTGGATTGTGTTTTTTAAGCCTGCGTAACGTGCTGGGACTGCCATACAATCATAAACGGGTGTATCGCATCTACTGTGAGCTTGAGTTGAACCTTAGAATCAAACCTCGCCGCCGCATGAAGCGCGCCAAACCTGTGCCACTTGCTGTACCTGATAAGATAAACCAAAGCTGGAGCATGGACTTTATGCACGACAGCTTAACTGATGGACGAGGGTTTAGACTGTTTAACGTCATTGATGATTATAACCGTGAAGCCTTAACCGTTGAGATTGACTTCTCATTACCCGCTCAAAGAGTCATACGCAGTTTAAATCAGCTTATTGAGTACCGAGGCAAACCTGTGCAGATAAGATGCGATAACGGCCCTGAATACATCAGCAATGCGCTCAAAGACTGGGCTGAGCAGCAAGGTATCATCTTAAGCTATATTGAACCTGGCAATCCACAGCAAAATGCTTATGTTGAGCGCTATAATAGAACAATGCGTTATGATTGGTTAAATCAGGAATTATTTACAGATTTAGACCAAGTCCGTCAGCAAGCTGAGGCTTGGTTATATCACTACAACCACGAGCGCCCGAATATGGGCAATGGCGGTTTTACGCCAATGCAGAAACTAAACCACGCAGCTTAATTCTATTTGATAAGTGTCTTATGGTTGGGATGATTACCG
>NZ_JBFABE010000183.1:0-1206 GCF_040640155.1 Streptosporangium sp. NPDC023615 | reverse complement strand
TCGGCATGTCCCCCCGCGAGGCCCTGGCCGCCGACCCCCAGCAACGCCTCCTGCTCGAAACCAGCTGGGAGGCCTTCGAACACGCCGGCATCATCCCCACCACCCTGCGCGGCACCCGCACCGGCGTCTTCGCCGGACTCATGTACCAGGGGTATGCGGCGAGTGCCCTGCTGAACGTCCCCGAAAACGTCGAGGGCTACGTCGCCAGCGGTACCCCGGGGAGCATCGCCTCGGGGCGCGTCTCGTACACGTTCGGTCTGGAAGGGCCTGCGGTCGGGATCGACACGGCGTGCTCGTCGTCGCTGGTGGCGCTGCATCTGGCCGTCAACGCGCTGCGCAAGGGCGAGTGCGACCTCGCCCTTGCCGGCGGGGCGACCGTGATGTCCATACCGCTCACGTTCAGCGAGTTCTCCCGGCAGCGCGGTCTGGCGCCCGACGGCCGTTGCAAGGCGTTCGCCGCCGCGGCCGACGGCACCGTCTGGGCGGAAGGCGTCGGCCTCCTTCTGGTGGAACGGCTCTCGGACGCCCGCCGCAACGGCCACCGGATCCTGGCCGTGGTCCGCGGTTCGGCCGTCAACCAGGACGGTGCCTCCAACGGCCTGACCGCCCCCAACGGCCCCTCCCAGGAACGCGTCATCCGCCAGGCCCTGGCCGACGCCGGGCTCGGCTTCGCCGACATCGACGCCGTCGAAGCCCACGGCACCGGCACCCGGCTCGGCGACCCCATCGAGGCGCAGGCCCTGATCGCCACCTACGGCCAGGACCGGCCTCACGGCCGCCCTCTCTACATCGGCTCCACGAAGTCCAACCTCGGCCACACGCAGTCGGCGGCCGGAGCGGCCAGCCTCATCAAGATGGTGCAGGCCATGCGGCACGGCGTGCTGCCCAGGACGCTGCACGTCGACGAGCCGTCACCGCATGTCGACTGGACGGCGGGTCAGGTCGAGCTGCTGACCGAACGCAAGGACTGGCCCGAGACCGGAGCCCCCCGCCGCGCTGCGGTCTCCTCCTTCGGCCTGGGTGGGACGAACGCGCATGTGATCCTGGAGCAGGCACCCGCCGAGGAGCCCACCGCCCCCACCCAGGACAGCGCACCGAACCAGGACGATCCGGTGGCGTGGTTGTTGTCGGGCAAGACCCCCCAGGCCGTACGCGACCAGGCCGCCCGGCTGGCCGCGCATCTGCGTGCTCAGCCCGAGGTGTCGA
>NZ_JBFABE010000182.1:0-1278 GCF_040640155.1 Streptosporangium sp. NPDC023615 | reverse complement strand
GTAGCCGGCATCGGCGCACAGGTACCGGAACGGCGTGCCGGCCGCGAGCTCCTCCATCAGCATGTCGATCACCAGCTGGGGCTTGGTGCGGAAGACCACATGCTCGGGCACCCCGGCCCGTGCCCTCCGCTGCGGATCACCGGCCCAGACCTCGGGCAGGTACAGGCGCCGGTTGACGAACGCGTGCCCAGCGCTCGAGGCGTAGGTGAGCATGGGCATGACCTGGCAGTTCTCCACCTGACCGGTCAGCCCGCAGTACTGGCCGGCCACGCCGTCCGACTTGTCGCCCTTCTTGATCGAGCTCGTGTCGTCGGCGATCAGCACGCCGTCGGCGCGGCCCAGATGCGTGATCACGTAGGAGCGGACCTCGTCGCGCAAGGCGTGGACGTCCCATTTCGCGCGGTCCAGCAGGTGCTCGAACCGGTGCGCGGTGGGGTGGCCGATGTGATCGGCCAGCTGCCAGGAGTTCTTGCGAGGCACGTCGGCCAGCAGGGCACGGACCAGATCGGCGAAGGCCTGCCGCGGCTCGGGCCGGGTGAACAGGGGGCTGGCGATGCGCGTGGTCAGCGCGGTCAGTTCCGTATCCCAGGACACGACGCGATCGTAGGTCAGAGCGCACGTCACGCACCGACGATGGACCAACTACGTCCTGTGGCGGAGCCAAACAAATTAAGATCTACGAATGTAGTACTGGTATCCCCATGAAACCTGCGAATCCGATCTCCCAGCAGCACCTTCACCTCGAAGACCGTTCACCGTACGGAACCTCGCAGACCCGGTGGCACCTCGTCGCGGGGTCTGCTTGTTGCCGGGCACGAAGCCGAGTCGCGCTGCTGTAGCCCGCCTTACCACGTGGCCCGAGATCTGGGCGACATCCAGGTCGACGACGACCTCCACGCCGTTCCATACGCCACACGAGGTAAGCGCCAGGCCGATCAAAGCCAGCTCGGCGGTCGTCGCGCAGTTCTTACTCTTCGTGACTCTCCTCGCCGATTCCACCCGACTCCTCGCGATCCCAGGCAGCAACCGCCGACTCAGCCACGGACCGAGGCAACCGCACACGGATCCTACTGATCTGGGGATCGAGATGAGCCCGATCTCCGCCAGCACAATCCGGTCATGCTGATACCTCACATACTGCTCGCGATCTTCTACGAGCCGAGGGGACTCAGACCCAACCGGATCACCGACCCCAAAGCCAGCGAACGTATGCGGTCAGAGCACTAGTAGTACTTCGTTAGGTTGGTTTGATCGTGGGTGTTGGGTTCGGCATGCTGC
>NZ_JBFABE010000181.1:0-1298 GCF_040640155.1 Streptosporangium sp. NPDC023615 | reverse complement strand
GGTCGCGTCCTCGGAGCGGTGTAAAAGGCTCGACGAGGTAGGTGCCGCGGGCTGATCTTAGGCGGCTGCCGTTTCGGGTGTCGAGTCGGTGGCCGGGGTGTTTGTCGGGCGGAGCCAGCTGGGCGGGGCGAGCAGGGCTCGGCGCAGGTCCTGCAGGATGCGCAGGCCCTTGGAGGTCATGGTGAAACCGCGCCAGCCGCGGGAGGCACGGTCCAGCACCGCCCAGACCAACGAGACACAGCTGGTCTCGCCGGGGAAGCGGCCGATGACCTTGACCCGGCGGCGGGTCTCGCCGAAGGTGCGCTCGATGAAGTTGGAGTGACGGATGCGCTTGTGGTGCTCGCGGGGGAAGCGCAGGTAGGTCGTTAGCGAGGCGCGGTCGGCGAGCAGGCTCTTGACCGCGGCCGGATAGGAACGGTCCCAGTCCTTGGCGAAGGCGTCGATGCGCGCCTGGATGCAGGCCACCAGGTCCTGTCCAGGCTCGATGTCCTCGCCCAGCTCAGAGGTGTCGAAGATGTTCCAGAAGGCGGCCTTGACGGTGGCCTGGTCGCCGGCGCTGACCTTCGACAGGACGTTGCGGCATTTGTGAATGACGCAGCGCTGGCGCAGGGAGGCCGGGAAGACCTGCTCGGCGGCGGTGATGAGGCCGGGTGCGCCGTCGGAGACGACCAGCAGCGGCGGGCGCAGGCCGCGTTCGGCCAGGCCGGTCAGAAAGTCGTGCCAGGCGTCGGTCGACTCGGCCGCGGCCGGGGCCAGGCCCACGAAGACGGGCTTGCCGTCGGTGGTGATGCCCCAGGCGGCCAGCACCGGCTCGGCACGCTGCCCGTCGTGCATCTTGAAGTGGCTGGCGTCGCAGAACAGATAGTCCAGCTCGACCGCCGACAGGTCGCGGCGGCACCAGGCGTCGTACTCGGCGACGATGGCCTGGCAGATGGTCGAGACCGTCGACTTCGACAGCGCCGCCTCCGGGCCGAGCGCATCGGCCAGGGTCGCTTCGACATCGCGGACCGACAGTCCGCGCACGAAGGAGGCGATGACCAGCGTCTCCAGCGCGTTGGTGCGGGTCACGCCGGCGCCGAACAGGCGGGAGGCGAACGCCTCGGTGGTGTTACGCAGCTTCGGGCGGGCGATGGTGACCGGCCCGGTGGTGGTCTTGATGGTGGTGGGGCAGTGGCCGTTGCGGTGGCCGGGCCGTACGGCCTGCTCGCCGTCGGCAGCGGAGAGTGAGGCGGTGCGCTGGTAGCGGGTGCGGCCGAGGAAGGCGTCCACCTCGGCCTCGACGGCGGTCTGAATGATCA
>NZ_JBFABE010000180.1:0-1322 GCF_040640155.1 Streptosporangium sp. NPDC023615 | reverse complement strand
CCGCCAAACCTGTTCTGATCCGTGATAACTCCTTATCGCGGGTCGGAACGGCCTCTCGACTTGCAAGCAATCGGATTCCCTTGAGTTGGCAGACACCGGGCAAAAGGGGCGCCTTCACTCCGTCTGAGCCCCCTCCTGCGGAGCGGTGACCTCCGGCGTGAGTTGCAGACCCACCACGCCATCGAGGTTCGCGCGGGTGAGGTTCGCGTCGGTGAGGTCCGCGCGGGTGAGGTTCGCGCGGGTGAGATTCGCGTTGGTGAGGTCCGCGTGGACGAGGTTCGCGCCGACGAGGTTCGCGCCGACGAAGTCCGCGCCGACGAGGCCCGCGCCGACGAGGCCCGCGTGGGTGAGCTTCGCGCCGTTGAGGTTCGCGCCAGCGAGGTCCGCGTCGGTGAGGTCCGTGCGGGTGAGGTTCGCGCGGGTGAGGTTCGCGTCGGCGAGGTCCGCGTCGGTGAGGTCCGCGTCGGCGAGGTCCGCGCCGGCGAGGTTCGCGTCGGCGAGGTCCGCGCCGGCGAGGTCCGCGTCGGCGAGGTGCGCGCCAGCGAGGTCCGCATGGGCGAGGTTCGCGCTGCTGAGGTTCGCACTGGCGAGATTGATCTTCGCGCCGGTGTCATGGGCGACGGCCCGTCGGCCAATCACGGTGAGTGCGGCCTGCAGGTCGGTCCTCACCCCCGGACCGGGAGGTTTCACCTTTCCTGCTTCGTCGGTCTCAGTGTCGTGGGAGTGCTCACGGACGAAGGCGGCCAGTACCTCCATGACGGTGGGGTGGTCGCGGGCCGAGTCGCGGGCGATGCGCTCCAGCGCGTAGATGCCGCCCAGGCGGATGTCGAGCTTGTCCGAGCCGAGCTGCTCGATCGCCTTGGTGTAGCGATCGGTGACATGGCCCTGCTCGCCCAGTCGGAAGGTCCGGCGCGCGGTGTCGGCGTTGCGAGCGGTGTAGTACACCGCCACCAGCGCGATCAGCCCGGTGGCGATCGCCAGCGCCCGCCCGCGCACGGCATCCAGCGCCGCCGCGAGATCTTTACCGCCCAATCCGCGTACCCCGTCGAAGTGTTCCAGCACCCATGCCGCGCCCGGCCCCAGCACCCAGGCCAGCCCCGCGGCCAGCACCACGCCCAGCACCGCGAGCACGAACCGGGGAAAACCTGGCCACCACCTCATGCCCTCAAGGCTGATCGGTTCGCACGGCTTCCACGGGGTGATCGCCGCCAGCGATGGCCAATCGTGACCGGCCGCGTCCGCGGGCGCTGGCCTCACCTGCCGCCGAAGCTACGGCCAAGTGCCAAGTAGCCCTGCCGCCCAGTTCAGAACAGGTATGGCGA
>NZ_JBFABE010000179.1:0-1332 GCF_040640155.1 Streptosporangium sp. NPDC023615 | reverse complement strand
TCCCCGCCACCAGCATCGCCTGGGGCCTGTGGCAGCAGACCAGCACGATCACCGAGCACCTCAACACCGCCGACCTCAACCGCCTGACGAAGATCGGGCTTCACTCCCTCACGACGGCCCACGCGCTGTCCCTCTTCGACAACGCCATCACGACACACCACCCGCTCCATGCCGCCGCGCACATCGACACCACCCAGCGTGTCTCCCACATCCCGCTCCTGCTCAAGACGCTCCTGCGGCCACTGAAGAAGGCCGTGCCCAAGAGCGGTGCCGTCGCCGACCTCGTGTCGCTCACCCCGCAGCAGCGCACGGAAGCCCTCGTCGCCCTCATACGCACCCACACGGCCGCGGTCCTGGGACACGCGAGCCCGGACTCCGTCCAGGCCGAACACGCCTTCCAGCAGCTCGGCCTCGACTCCCTCACCGCGATCGAGCTGCGAAACCAGGTCAACGCCGCCACCGGCCTGCGGCTGCCCGTGGCGGTCGTCTTCGACCATCCCACTCCGACCGCCCTCGCCGCGTACATCTCGGCGCAGCTCACCGGCACCGAGACGCCGGCCGCCCCCGTGGTACGGGCCACCTCGAGCTCCGGGGAGGACCCGATCGTGGTCGTCGGCATGGCCTGCCGCTTCCCCGGCGGCATCCGTTCCCCCGAGGACCTGTGGAAGCTGCTCGAGAACGAGGTCGACGCGATCAGCGAGTTCCCCTCCAACCGCGGGTGGGACCTCGACGCGATCTACGACCCCGACCCCGAGCATCTCCGTACGTCCTACACCCGTCACGGCGGTTTCCTGCACGACGCCGACCGCTTCGACCCCGAGTTCTTCGGCATGTCCCCCCGCGAGGCCCTGGCCGCCGACCCCCAGCAACGCCTCCTGCTGGAGGCCACGTGGGAGACGCTGGAGAACGCGGACATCGTCCCGGCCACACTGCGCGGCAGCCGCACCGGCGTCTTCACCGGACTCATGTACCAGGGACACGGCGCGAGCATCTGGCAGAACATCCCCGAAGAGGTCGAGGGGTACGTCGCGGGCGGCAGCTCGGGAAGTATCGCCTCTGGCCGGATCGCCTACACCTTCGGGTTCGAGGGGCCGACGTTGACGCTGGACACGGCGTGCTCGTCCTCGCTGGTGGCGCTGCACCTGGCCGCCAACGCGCTGCGGAACGGCGAGTGTGATCTCGCGATCGCGGGGGGTGCGACGGTGATGTCCGTTCCCGTGCCCTTCAGCGAGTTCTCCCGGCAGCGTGCTCTGGCACCCGACGGCCGCTGCAAGCCGTTCGCCGCGGCGGCCGACGGTACGTCCTGGTCCGAGGGCGTCGGGCTGGTGCTCG
>NZ_JBFABE010000178.1:0-1434 GCF_040640155.1 Streptosporangium sp. NPDC023615 | reverse complement strand
CGACAAGACCCCCACCACCTTCACCACCGCACTGGCCCACCTGCACACCCACAACCTCCCCACCACCCCACCCGCGGGCCGCCCCGTCCCCCTACCGACCTACCCCTTCCAGCACAAGCGCTACTGGCTGGACGACGCCGCCATACCGGCCCCCCAGGCCACCGCCACGCGCCACCCACTGCTCGGCGCACCGGTCATCGTGGCCGAAAGCGACGAGGTGATCTTCACCAGCCGTCTGACGTCGGCCGACCTGCCCTGGCCGGTCGACCACACCGTGCTGCCGAGTTCCGCCATCGTGGAGATCGCGATCGCGGCCGGGGAGGAGGTCGGCTGCGCGACGTTGGACGAGCTCACGGTGCACACCGCCCTGCTCATGCCGTCCGCTGCCGCACTACGCCTTCAGGTCAAGGTCGGCACCGCAGAGGAAGGCAGGCGACCGGTCACCGTGCACGTCCGGGGCGACGCCGATGAGGCGCCGTGGCGGCTCATCGCCACGGGGCGCCTGACGGACGAGGATCGGCACGTCGATGACAGCGGGGAAGGCGAGTTCGTCGAGGTCGGGTTGCCGGAGGAGCAGCGCCGAGAGGCTGCGGCGTACGGGCTGCATCCCGCGCTGCTGGAGGCGGCCGTGTCGCACCCGGACGAGGGATTGACACCGGCGGTGTGGAAGGGGGTACGCCTCCACGCCACGGGTGCCCATGAGGTCAGGGCGCGACTGACCGAGATCGGTGACTACACCGTCGCGGTGTCGTTCCTGGACGCCGACGGCCTGCCGGTGGCGACGGTGGACTCGCTCTCGTACGAGAGGCTGCCGGAGGAGCGGCTCACCGGGTCGAACGGTGAGGTGTTCCGGATCGAGTGGATGCCCGTCGAGATGCCCGAGGGCGAGGAGCCGACCCGCTGGGCGGCACTCGGTGCGGATGTGCCCGGCACTCAGCGGTACGACGACCTGGCGGCCTTCGGCGAGGCGGCCGGCTCGGAGGATCCCTTCGACTTCCTGCTGGTCCCCTGGTCGCCGTCCGCCGACGACGACCCGGTGGGCGCGGCCCACGAGGCGAGCGGCCGGGCGCTGGAGCTGGTGCAGGCGTTCCTCGCCGACGCCAGGCTCGACAAGACCCGCCTGGTCGTCCTCTTCCGCGCTCCTGAAGATCTTGCGACCGGTGCCGTACGCGGCCTGCTCCGCTCCGCGCAGGCGGAGACGTACGGCCGGGTGCTGCTCGTCGACACCGACGCCGAGAACGTGTCGATCTCCGAGCTCTCGGCCGCCGTCGCCTCGGGTGAGTCGGAGATATCGATCCGAGGCGGCACGGGCCGAGCACCCCGGCTACACCGCATCCCTGCCTCGTCGAAGACCGCGCCGAAGACCGCGTCGAAGACCTCGTCGAAGGCCTCGCCGGGAACCGCCTCAGAAACCACACCGAAGGCCACCTCACC
>NZ_JBFABE010000177.1:0-1434 GCF_040640155.1 Streptosporangium sp. NPDC023615 | reverse complement strand
CTAGTAGTACTTCGTTAGGTTGGTTCGGGTGGGTGGTGTTGTGGCCGTCCGGCGGCGGGTATGTCGCGGTGGCAGGTGGGGCATGTGCCGGTCCATGCGCGGATGAGGTCTTGGAGCGTGGCCAGGACCTGGTAGAAGGTCAGGCCGGCGCTGGGGCTTTTGGGTCCAGGCGTCGAAGGGTGAGGAAGGCGTGGGCGGCGGTGACCAGGGTGGCGTGATGGTGCCAGCCTCGCCAGGTGCGGCCCTCGAAGTGGTCCAGGCCCAGACCGTGTTTCATCTCCCGGTAGTCGTGCTCGATGCGCCAGCGCATCTTGGCCAGGCGGACCAGGCGCCGCAGCGCGGTGTCGACCGGCAGGCTGGTCAGCCAGTACTCGGTGGGCGTCGCGGCGCCGGTCGGCCACTCGGTCAGCAACGTCACCGCGGGCAAGACCCCGTCCCAGCCAACCTCCCCCGGGGCCTGCGATCTGGCGTGCCTGCGGGTCGTGACCCCGGCCGGACGCACGCTTTGGACCCGAAACCGCGAGCGCATCGGGCCTTTGGAGCCCGTTCGCCAGGTCACCCGCCGATAGCTCGCGCGACCGCTCTCGGCGGCCAACTCCCTCAGCGAGGACGCGGCGGTGCGATAACGGGCGGCGGGCTTGCGCCCGTTACCGCTCCACGCCGGTGTGGTGGGCACCGCATCATGAGGGTGGGCGGACTCATCGCAGCGGACCGCGACGACGAAGTCCAGGCCCCGCTCGGCCAGAGCGTGCCGGAACGCGGTGATCTGGCCATAACCCGCATCGGCGACGATCACCTGCGGGACCAGCCCCCAGCCGATCGCCTCGTCGATCAGATCCAGCGCCAGCCGCCACTTCTCCCGATGTCTCACCTCATCCGGTATTCCGGCCCTGGAGCGGCGTCCGGCGTCCTGCTCCCACTCCTTGGGCACGAACAGCCGCCAGGAGATCGGCACCGACGCCGCATCACAGGCGGCGTGCAGACTGACCGCGACCTGGCAGTTGGCCTGCTTGCCCAGCGCCCCGCACCACTGACGGGCCACCGCCACCGACATCTTGCCGTCCTTGGGAAAGGACACATCGTCGATCACCCACACCAGCGGGGTGACGGCGGCGCTCAGCTTGGTGGCGATCGCCCGCAGCACGGGCGCATGATCCCAGGTCGACTGGCTGACGAACTGCTGCAAGGCCTGCATGTCACCATCGGGCAGGCGCTCGGCCATCGGCTGGATCGACTTGCGCGGCCCCTCCAGCATCAGCCCCCGCAGATAGCAGTTACCCTTCGCCCGCTGATCCCTGCGCGGCACCGACGCGAACACCTCGGCCACGAACGCGTCCAGCTCACCCCGCAGCTGCTCGATCTCCCGCAAATCCACGACAGCAGCATGCCGAACCCAACACCCACGATCAAACCAACCTAACGAAGTACTACTAG
>NZ_JBFABE010000176.1:0-1450 GCF_040640155.1 Streptosporangium sp. NPDC023615 | reverse complement strand
TCCGTCTATAATATCTTACACTTAATTAAGCCAAAATAATGTCAGTATATCCATTATTTATGATATTTTTAGATGATATTATAGCTAGTAGCCCTACTCTTACACTGTTGAAATTCAAGGTAATCAATCAATTTCTTGAAGTAGCACACACAAAAAACCCCAACGCTCAGCATGAACTGAACCCCATAAGTTGGACACAACTTTTGGGGTATTTTTATGCGTTACAATCTAGACTTTAAACTCAAAGTCATCGCATACTATGAGCAAGGACATACCGGAGTCGCTACAGCAAGAAAATTTAACCTTGATAAAAAGATAGTGTCTAAGTGGACTTACCAATACCAAAGAGGTGGAATAGAAGCGATCAAACCCAAAACAAGTAAAGCCAAATACAGTAGCGACTTTAAACACCAAGTGATAACAGTCATGTTAAAACAAGGCTTAAGTCAATCTGAGGTCGCTTTAAAGTTTGCTATCAGCTCACCTGCTTTAATTAGCCACTGGCACAAAGCATATAGGCACCATGGTATGTCTGGACTAATCCCCAAACGCAAAGGTAGAGACGCCATGACCAAGCCATTTATCATCGACAAACCAGATAATGAAAAGATACTAGCAGAGCTTAAGCGTGAGAATGAATACCTGCGTACGGAGGTTGCCTACTTAAAAAAGCTAGATGCCTTGCTCAAAGCGGAGGAACAAGCAGGCAGAAAGCGAGGCTCATCGAAGGACTAAGACAGCAGCATCTTTTATCTGACTTATTAAAGATAGCAGGTATACCAAAGAGCAGCTTTTACTACCATAGAGCAACGCTTGAGAGTAAAGACAAATACGCTGATTTAAAACAGCATATTGCTCAGATATACCACCAGCATAAAGGCAGATATGGCTATCGTAGAATGACTGTCGCGTTAAAGCATCTAGGGGTTCATCATAACCATAAGCTCGTTGCTAAGCTTATGAAACAGTTGACACTCAGTGCCCGAATTCGACGACAAAAGTATCGCTCCTATAGAGGACAGCTTGGAGTAATAGGAAAGAATCATTTAAAGCGTCGGTTTAAAGCAAGCAAGCCACATAAGCGGTGGCTCACTGATATTACCGAGTTTAAGGTAGGTGACAATAAATTATATTTATCACCGATACTTGATGTTTATAACAATGAGATAGTCAGTTATACGCTCGCAAAAAGGCCAACCTATGATTTGGTAAGCCAAATGCTTGATAATGCATTGGACAAGACTGGAAAACATCGTCATAAGACGTTAATGCTACATTCAGATCAGGGATGGCATTATCAAATGAAGCCGTTTAGGGAGACACTTAAAAAGCATAAGATAAAACAAAGTATGAGCAGGAAAGGCAACTGCTTGGATAATGCGTTAATGGAAGGATTCTTTGGTACATTAAAGTGCGAGACTATCTATATCGACAAACCTAAAACAATTGA
>NZ_JBFABE010000175.1:0-1453 GCF_040640155.1 Streptosporangium sp. NPDC023615 | reverse complement strand
CGGCTGGCGATCGTGTTGTAGGTCGGGTCGCCGAGCCTGCCCGCCGAGATCGCGGCGCCGAAGTAGCGGCCGCTCTGCTGTGCCGCCGCGCCGAGCGTACTCGCCGCGGCGGCGGAACCGGAGGAAGCGATGGCCGAGACCGGGCCGGTCACCGCCGTGAGCGTGCCGAGCACAAGGGTGCCCACGGCGCCGGCGATCAGGGTCCGGCGAAGTCCTCCGAGAGGTCGCCGGGTGCCAGGTGGGGGTATGGCATTCGAGCCCATGACTGAGCCTCCATATTTTGATCATGGCAAGCAAGGGAAACACGGGACATCTCATCGACCGACGCCGTGTCCCTCACCAGGGAGCGCACACCACCGAGGGCGTCGCAGACGGTGACCTCTGCCGCGCACCACCGACTGGCAGGAAGACCGTCTCGTCGGTTCAGTCTGGAAACTAGTACGAAACATGTCAAGGTGCATCAGAAATTTTCGGTTCATCTGTCCTACACATATGTGGCTGACATGCTTCGACGTCCATCCGATGCTCTGAAAATTTCGGTACCGTCACCGGATCAATGTCATCGTCGATGAAATTTTCATCGCGAGCACCGGCACGGACCGGGTTGGGCCACCCGTGAAACCAGGCAGACCAGCATGCCCCTCACTCCTCCTGGACAGGCGCGCACAGGACCCTTGACAGCCCCTTCGGCCTAGGATTTGCTGCCCTCCACCACCACCAGCCCACTCGTCACCAGACAAAGGCACTACCGAAAGGCGGGATGTTCGCGTTAACAACGTGGGATGCTCGCCTGAAGGCGCGCCCCTCGATCCGTGAATCTCGATCCGTGAATCTCGGAGAGGCACCCCATCCGAGGTTCACCCTCGCGGTCGCCGGCCCATTGACAGGCGGCGGCTCACTCGTCGGGAGAAACCCAGGTCAGCTCGCCACATCACCTTTCCCGGCTGACGGCCGGCACGAATCCCGGGTCGTCGAACGAGTCGAAGGTCTCAAATCCACGAACCGGCCCCGGGGAGACGAGAGCGGAATCCGTCGTAGGCGGTAGGCCGCCCGCCTTCCCGTCCGTGTCGCAGCCACGGCTGTCGCCCTCGACGGTGTCGGCGTCCCTGGCGCCCTGAGAGTACAGAACCGCGGTCGACGACTCGGGCCTCGCGACCGGCGCTCCGGCGTCCTCGCCGCCGTGGCATGTTCACGGTTCGCCAGGCCACTCCTCGGCCAGGCCACTCCTCGGCCAGGCCACTCCTCGGCCGGCCCACTCCTCTGCCGGCCCACTCCTCGGCCGGGCCACTCCTCTGCCGGGCCACTCCCGGGCCGGCGGGCGAGGGCAGGAGAATACGACCTCGTCCTCGCGTCGGCGACCGGCACCCCCACTGGACGTGACCAATGTGCGGTGGCCTTCCGTTGTGACCGGGCGCGAAAAGGCCGGGCGTCCGATCGGACGCCCGGCCTGTCA
>NZ_JBFABE010000174.1:0-1507 GCF_040640155.1 Streptosporangium sp. NPDC023615 | reverse complement strand
CCTGGCAACTCCACGCCACCGGCCACCTCACCACCCAACCCACCACCAACACCCCCCACGACTTCACCGACCTCACCCCCTGGCCACCCCCCAACGCCACCCCCATCCCCCTCGACGACCCCTACACCCACCTGCCCACCCACGGCTACACCTACGGACCCACCTTCCAAGGACTCCAGCACCTCTGGCACACCCCCCACCACCTCTACGCCGAAATCACCCTCCCCGACCACGCCCGCCCCGACACCACCAACCACCTCATCCACCCCGCCCTCCTCGACGCCGCCCTCCACCCCCTCCTGCCCGGCATCACCGACACCACCACCCCACCCCACCTCCCCTTCACCTGGAACAACGTCACCCTCCACACCACCGGCGCCACCACCCTCCACGTCCGACTGACACGTGTTGAGCTGGACAGTGGCCCGGAGGTCTCCATGGTCATGACCGATGCCACCGGGACACCGGTGGCCACCATCGGAGCGCTCACGTTGCGCCCGATGCCGACGGATGACCTGGTACAGAACGAGGTCGTACCACGCGACGGCCTTTTCGACGTGACCTGGACGCCTGTATCGGCGGAGACAGGGGAGATCGCGGACCTGACCGTGGTCGGTGAGCACGACTCCGCGCTCGAGCAGGGCGAGCGGCTGCGCACCCATCCGGACATGACGGCCTTGGCGGAAGCGATCGAGGCGGGGCGGCCCGCCCCGGCGGTCATCGTGCTTCCGCTCACCTCGGACGACGCCCGGGACATTCCCGAGGCCGTCCACGCCGTGCTGGCCGAGGCGCTGAGCAGCATGCAGACCTGGCTCGCGCACCCCGATCTCGCGGGCAGTCACCTGGTCGTACTCACGCGGCAGGCCGTGCCGGTCGCTCCTGACGACCCCACCCGACTCGCGAATGCCGCTCTGTGGGGTTTCATCCGTACCGCTCAGAGTGAGAACCCCGACCGCATCACCCTGATCGACCACGACGCCCCCATCGACATCCAGACCGTCGCGGACCTGCTGGCCACCGGCGAACCGCAGATCGCCGTCCGCGACGGCCGGCCCCTCACCCCGCGGCTCGCCCGCACCACGGCCCCCTTCCACGAGGTCCCCGACTGGAGCCAGGGCACCACCCTCATCACCGGCGGCACGGGAGCGCTCGGTGCCACCGTCGCCCGCCACCTCGTCACCGAGCACGGCGCCCGGCACCTCCTCCTCCTCAGTCGCCGTGGCCCCGAGGCCCCGGGAGCCGCCGAGCTCCGCCAGGAACTCACCGAGCTCGGCGCCACCGTCACCATCGCCGCCTGCGACGCCGCCGACCCCACCGCCCTGGCCGAAACCCTGCGGACCATCCCCGACGAGCACCCCCTGGCCGCCGTCGTCCATTCCGCGGGCACCGTCCAGGACGGTACGCTCACCCACCTCACCCAGGACCAGTTGCGCACCGTCGTCAGCTCGAAGGTCGACGCCGCCTGGAACCTGCACGAGCAGACCCGTCACCACGACCTGCACACGTT
>NZ_JBFABE010000173.1:0-1562 GCF_040640155.1 Streptosporangium sp. NPDC023615 | reverse complement strand
CCGCCACACCGGCTCCCGGCGTGGCGCTGCTGAAGACGGCCTCACCCACCACGGTCACCGGATCCGAACGCACCGTGACCTACTCCTACCTGGTCGTCAACACCGGCAACCTCACCCTGACCGGCGTCAGGGTGACCACCACCGCCTTCACCGGCACCGGGACCCCCACCCCGATCGTCTGCCCGACCACCACGCTCGCCCCGCAGGACTCGACCACCTGCACCAACACCTACGTCACCACCCAGGCGGACATCGACGCCGGAGTCGTCACCAACACCGCCACCGCCTTCGGCACACCCTCCACCGGACCCACCGTGGCCTCCGCCGCCTCCACCGCCACGGTCACCGCCCCTGCCGCCTCCGCCCTGGCACTGCTGAAGACGGCCTTCCCGGTGACCGTGACGGAGGCGGGCCAGACGATCACCTACTCGTACGCGATCGTCAACACCGGCAACACCACGCTGACCGGCGTCAGGGTGACCACCAGTGCCTTCACCGGCACCGGAACCCCCACCGTGATCGTCTGCCCGGCCACCACGCTCGCCCCGCAGGCCACCACCACCTGCACGAGCGTGTACGCCATCACGCAGGCGGACGTCGACGCCGGAGCCGTCACCAACACCGCCACCGCCACCGGCACACCGCCCACCGGACCGGCCGTGACCTCCGCCGCCTCCACCGCCACGGTCACCGCCATCGCCGCTCCCGGCCTGGCGCTGCTGAAGACGGCGGCACCGACCACGGTGGTGGCGGCGGGACGGGCCATCAGCTACACCTATCTGATCTTCAATACCGGCAACACCACGCTGACCGGCATCAGGATCACCACCACCGCCTTCACCGGCACCGGGACCCCCACCCCGATCACCTGCCCGGCCACCACCCTCGCCCCGCAGGCCACCACCACCTGCACGAGCGTGTACGCCATCACGCAGGCGGACGTCGACGCCGGGGGCATCACCAACACCGCCACCGCGACCGGCACCTCGACCACCGGCTCCGCCGTGACCTCCGGCCCGTCCACGGCGACGGTCACCGCCATTGCCGCTCCCGCCATCGCCATGCTGAAGACGGCGTTCCCGGTGGCCGCCACACAGGAGGGCCAGACGATCGCCTACTCCTACGCGGTCGTCAACACCGGCAACACCACCCTCACCGGGGTGAGGATCACCGACGTCTCCAGCGGCTCGAACACCCCCGCCGCGATCACCTGCCCGGTCACCACCCTCGCCCCGCAGGCCTCGACGACCTGCAGTGGAACGCGCGTCATCACCCAGGCGGACGTCGACGCCGGGACCGTCGTCAACACCGCCACCGCCACCGCCACACCACCCACCGGACCCGCCGTGACCTCCGCCCCGTCGACCGCGACGGTCACTCTCACGGCCGCTCCCTCGCTGGCCCTGCAGAAGACGGCGTCGCCGAACGCGGTGGTGGCGGCCGGGCAGACGGTGACGTACTCCTATCTGGTCCTCAACACCGGCAACACCACCCTGACCGGGGTGGGCGTGACGACCACCGCCTTCACCGGCACCGGCACCCCCACCGCGATCACCTGCCCG
>NZ_JBFABE010000172.1:0-1583 GCF_040640155.1 Streptosporangium sp. NPDC023615 | reverse complement strand
GACCCGCCACCCGAGCGAACAGATCATCCAGGCCCGTCATCCATACCTGAAGATCCTCAGCGGTCACCGCACTCGACATGCGACCAGGCTAAGCCATCACAATCTGTTGTTGTAGTATTAGAACGCGCGGCGGCGCGGGTCTCCCGCCGCTCTCCTCGGGACGACGGGGGACGGCGACCGGGCCGGGGCCGGGAACGGGAGCGGGGTCATGGCCGGAACCGAGAGCGAAGCCGGAGCCGGGTGGGGAGCGGGGTCAGGGGCGGGGGCGGGGCCGGGGTCGGAGCCGGGGCGCCGGTCGTCCGTCACCCGGCGGGGACCGACATCTCGATCTCGGTCCCCCGCCCCGGCGCGGAGATCACGGTGACCGTGCCGCCGAGATCGGCGATGCGGCCCCGGATGGACTGCGCGACACCGAGCCGGCCGTCGGCCGCGGCCTCCTCCAGGCGTCCGGGGGCGATGCCCGGCCCCTCGTCCCTGACGGTCACGGTGACCAGCCCGTCGTCGGCCTCGGCGAAGACCCACGCGGGCGCCCGCTCGCCGCAGTGCCTGGCGACGTTGTCCAGGGCGGCCCCGACCGCGGCCGACACCTCCGCCGCGGCGACCGCGGACAGGGTCAGCGGGGTCGCCGGGGCCGAGACGGTGACCGTGGCCGAGCCGTACCGGTGCAGCAGGGCGCCCAGGTCGGCGCTGCCCGCGGCGGGCGGCTCGGGCCGGAGCCTGACCAGCTCGCGCAGGGCGGCCTCCTGCTCGCCGGCGAGCCGGCCCAGCTCGGCCGCCTCACCGCCGATCTCCTGGCCGCGCCGCTGGACCAGCGCGAGCACCTGGAGCACCGAGTCGTGGATGCCGCGGGCGAGCCGCTCGCGCTCGCGCCCCGCGGCCTCCATCTCGATCGCCCGCTGCATGCGCTCCTCGGCCGACCTCGCCAGCCGGGCGACGTGCCCGACGACCGCGCCCGCGAGGAAGAGCAGGACGGTGCCGTTGACGGGCAGCGTCTCGAGACCACCGGGGACGGCGCGCAGCCACAGGTCGGCCGACGAGACGATCAACGCGGCCACGGCGCCCGCCCGCCGTCCGCCGTACACGGCCCAGGCGAGCACCGCGCCGCCGATCCAGGTGCCGGTGACCGGGAGGTCACCGGGCCGGTAGGGGCCCTGCACGGCGGGGGAGGCGAGCAGGCAGCCCACGGTCACGAGCATGTCGGCGGCGAGCAGCGGCCGGCCGCGGAACTCCTCGACGGAGTAGGCGAAGATCGTCGCCGCGGTCCACAGTGCCATGACGCCGATCACCACACCGCCGACGGCCGGGTGGGCGTACCCCCCGGCGCGGGCGAACAGGACCACCGAGTACACCAGGGAGGCGACCCGGAAGACCGCGACCGCGCGCCAGAACGGCCCCTCGATTCCCGCCACCCGCCGACCTTACCTTTCGCCGGAACAGGCGATATCGACGGGAGCGGCGAGGTCGCCGGAGATTCGGGGGGATCACCGGGGAAGGCGACGGGCGGCGCCGGAAGGGCCCCGGCCGGACACCGACGCCGGGGCCGAGCCCGTCGAGCACGAGGCCTCCGCTTCGGGGACCTCCGG
>NZ_JBFABE010000171.1:0-1601 GCF_040640155.1 Streptosporangium sp. NPDC023615 | reverse complement strand
ACGTACCGTCGGCCGCCGCGGCGAAGGACTTGCAACGCCCGTCGGGCGCCAGACCACGCTGCCGCGAGAAGTCGATGAGCCCGCCGGGGTCGGCGCTGACCGTGGACCCGCCCGCGATCGCGAGATCCGACTCGCCCGTTCGCAACGACTGGATGGCGAGATGCAAGGCCACGAGCGAGGAGGAGCACGCCGTGTCCAGGCTGACGGCGGGCCCTTCGAAGCCGAAGGTGTAGGAGATCCGGCCCGAGGCGACGCTGCCCAGCTTGCTGGTCATCAGGTAGCCCTCGAGTTCCTCCGGCGCGTTGAGCCCGAGGTAGCTCTCCTCGACGATGCCGACGAACACCCCTGTCCTGCTGCCCTTCAACGTCGTCACGTCGATGCAGGCATGCTCGAAGACCTCGTAGGCCGCCTCCAGCAAAACCCGCTGCTGCGGATCCATCGCCAGCGCCTCACGTGGTGAGATGCCGAAGAAACCAGGATCGAACAGTGCCGCCTCCCGAAGGAAACCGCCTTCTCTGGTGTAGCACTTGCCGGGTTTGCCGGGCTCGGGATCGTACAGTTCCTCGATGTCCCAGCCACGGTCGGTCGGGAACTCCGCGATGGCGTCCACGCCGTCGGTGACGAGACTCCACAACTCGTCCGGCGAGGAGACTCCACCGGGGAAGCGGCACGACATGCCGACGATCGCGATGGGGTCCTGCTCGGCCGCCTCGAGCTCGTCCAACCGTCGGCGGGTCTCCTCCAGATCGGTCGTGACCCACTTGAGGTAGTCGAGTAGCTTCTGCTCGTTGGACATCAGCGAACCTCTCCTCTGGAACGACCCAGCTGCGTGTCGATGAAGTTGAAGATCTCCTCTGCCGACGCCGACTCGATGCGGTTCCCCACGGCGACGGGTTCCTGCTGCTCAAGCGGTTTGTGCAGCTTGGAGGTAATGGCGCGCAACCGGCGGTACAGCACGCCGCGGTCCTTGTGGTCGTCCGGGACCGTCGTGAGCAGCGCGTCCAGCCGGTCCATCTCGCTCAGGAGCGAGGTCACGTCGTCGGACTCCCCGGGAGAGACCCGGGACAGCAGGAGTTCGGCGACCGCCAGCGGAGTCGGATGGTCGAACGCGATCGTCGCGTCGAGCCGGAGCCCGGTCTCGGCCTGGAGCCGGTTCCGCAGATCGACCGCCGTGAGGGAGTCCAGACCCAGATCCTGGAACGGCTGGTTCATGTCGAGGGACTCGGGCCGGGAGTAGCCCAGAGCGCCCGCGACCTGGGCGCGTACCAGGTCCAGCACGATCGGGCGCCGGTCCGCCGGGGCCAGCTTCTTGAGACGGTCGGCCAGCGAGACGCCGGAGGAGGCCTGCCTGCGGCGCGTGCTCCTGACCAGCCCACGCAGCGCCGACGGGAGCGTGACCATGGCGCGGGCCACCGCGTGGTCCACGGACAGGGCCACCACGACCGCGTCATCACCGGCCAGCGCCGCGTCGAACGCCGCCAGCCGCTCCTCCGGTGTCATCGCCCGCTCCACGCTCATCGGCCCCGGGCCGGACCGCTCCGTCCTGCCCCAGGCGATGCTGGTGGCGGGGAGTCCTTGGGTGTGGCGGTGGTGGGCGAGGG
>NZ_JBFABE010000170.1:0-1645 GCF_040640155.1 Streptosporangium sp. NPDC023615 | reverse complement strand
CCTGTTCTCCCGCCGGCTGCTCGGCTATGCGATGAGCGAGCACCACGACGCCGCGTTGACGGTCGCGTCGTTGCAGATGGCGGTCGCCACCCGGGGCGGGGCCGTGGACGGGGTGGTGTTCCATTCGGACCGCGGGTCGGAAGGCGGATTCAATCGGTCGTCGCAACACCTCGATTTGGGAGGTGTTGATGGGTCGGCCATCTGGATGGATGCAGGCGTTGACGGGGCGGTCACCGATGAAGTCGCCGGGCGCTCCAGCGCATCGGCGGGAGATCGAGCGGGCATTCTGGCGAGAGATCGCGAAGGGGCTTCTTGCTGAAGAGGCGGCTGCTGCGGTCGGGGTGTCGCAGGCTGTGGGTGGTCGGTGGTTCCGGCATGGTGGCGGCATGCCGCCGATGGATCTTGCCCCGCTCTCCGGCCGCTATCTGTGCTTCCAGGAGCGCGAGGAGATCGCGATCTGGAAGGCGCAGGATGTCGGGGTTCGGGAGATAGCCCGGCGGCTCGGCCGCCACCCGTCGACGATCTCCCGGGAGCTACGGCGTAACGCCGCGACCCGCGGCGGCCGGCTGGACTACCGCGCGTCTGTCGCGCAGTGGAAGGCCGATCTGGTGGCTCAGCGCCCAAAGGCGGCGAAGCTGGCCACCAACGATCGGCTGCGCCACTACGTGCAGGAACGGCTGTCCGGTCAGATCCACGGGCCGGACGGGACGGTACTCGGGCCGGAGGCCGGACCGTGGAAAGGGCGAAACAAGCCGCACCGAGGAGACCGCCGATGGGTGACAGCCTGGAGCCCGGAGCAGATAGCCAACCGGCTGAAGGCCGACTTCCCTGATGATGAGTCCATGAGGATCAGCCACGAGGCGATCTACCAGGCCCTCTACGTCGAGTCCCGGGGCGCGCTCAAGCGCGAGCTTGTCGCCTGCCTACGTACCGGTCGTGCGCTGCGGGCTCCCCGAGCCCGCTCCAAGCGCAAGGCGTGGGCACATGTCACACCCGAGGTGATGATCAGCGAGCGGCCGGCCGAGGTTGATGACCGCGCTGTGCCAGGACACTGGGAGGGTGACCTGGTCATCGGGTTGGAACGGTCGGCGATCGGCACGTTGGTTGAGCGCGCGACCCGCTTCACGATGCTGGTCCACCTACCTCGCCAAGAGGGATACGGCATCATCCCACGGACCAAGAACGGGCCGCCGCTGGCCGGGTATGGCGCCGAGACGATGAAGACCGCCCTCGCCGCCGCCATCGGCGCCCTGCCCGAGCAATTGCGCCGGTCACTGACCTGGGACCGAGGCAAGGAGCTGTCAGCACATGCTCAGTTCACGATCGAGACGGGCGTCCCGGTCTTCTTCGCCGACCCTCACAGCCCTTGGCAGCGCGCTACGAACGAGAACACGAACGGCCTACTGCGCCAGTACTTCCCGAAAGGTACCGACTTGTCCCGCTGGAGCGCCGACGACATCGCTGCTGTCGCAGCGGCGCTCAACGCCCGCCCCCGCAAGAGCCTCGGCTGGAGGACCCCCGCCGAGGCCCTCAACGATCATCTAAACTCGCTGCTGAGCAGCAGTGTTGCGACGACCCCTTGAACCTAAGGAATACACTGCGGCCGCCTACCAGGCCGCCTGTCTGCGCAGTGGGGTGGTGCAGT
>NZ_JBFABE010000169.1:0-1648 GCF_040640155.1 Streptosporangium sp. NPDC023615 | reverse complement strand
GGCGACGTACAGCGGGCAGGGGTCGGCCTCGGGCGGGGTGCACGTGACCAGGAAGTCGGTCCTCCCGGCGATGATCATACGGTCGGCGACGGGGTCGTCCTTGGTGCCGAGCGAGGCCCGCTCCACCCCGAAGTTGATCAGCGCCCAGGCGTCCTTGGCGTACCAGGTCTCGTCGAACACGACCGCGCGCGGCCGGCCCAGGTCGACGAACCTGAGCACGGCCCCCAGGGCGGTGACCAGCAGCGGCCCCAGCCAGCCCCGGAGGACGTCTCCCGGCATCGGCGGCGTGAGGCGATCCCGCGTTACTCCCATTCAGGGAATTATGGTGATAAATCAGCCTCGATGGACCGCGTCGTAGAGATCGCGCTTGGGAATCCCCGCCTGCTTGGCCACGTCCACGATCGCCTGCTTCCTGGCCGTCCCCGCCTCCTCGCGCCGCGCGACCTCCTCGACCAGGTCGCCGATCACCGGCGGCAGCGCCCCCCGGACGTGCCCGGCGACGACCACGGTGATCTCCCCCCTGACCCCGTCCGCCGCCCAGGCGGCCAGCTCGCCGAGCCCGCCGCGCCGTACCTCCTCGTAGGTCTTGGTCAGCTCCCGGCAGACCGCCGCCCGGCGGTCGGCGCCGAACGCCTCCGCCATGGCCGCCAGCGCGGCGTGCAGCCGGTGCGGCGCCTCGAAGAACACCATGGTGCGCTCCTCGGCCGCGAGCGCCGCGAGCCGCCGGGAGCGCTCGCCGGACTTGCGCGGCGGGAAGCCCTCGAAGCAGAACCGGTCGCTGGGCAGGCCGGAGACGGCCAGCGCCGTGGTCACCGCGGACGGCCCTGGCAGCGAGGTGACCGTGATCCCGGCCTCGACGGCCAGGTGGGTCAGCCGGTAGCCGGGGTCGGAGACGCCGGGCATGCCCGCGTCGGTGATCACCAGCACGGTCCTGCCGTCCCGGAGGGCCTCGAGGAGCTCGGCGGCCCGGCCCGCCTCGTTGGCGTCGTAGTAGGAGACGACCCGCCCGCCGATCTCCGCGCCCAGCTCCCCGGCCAGCCGGCGCAGCCGCCGGGTGTCCTCGGCCGCCACCACGTCGGCGCTCTCCAGCGCCTGGCGCAGCCGCGGCGAGGCGTCACCGGCCTGCCCGATCGGAGCTCCTGCCAGCACAAGCCTGCCGTTGTCCGTCACCGTTCCATCCTCCCGCATTCCGGATGAGCCCCCTGCCCGGGGAGAAATTCCCCAATTAGACCTGTAGGAGGTATTTCCTAGGCTGACGAAGGCCGGTGGCCCGTACGATGTCCGAGTGGCCGTGACCGACTTCACCAACCAGGCGTCAGACCAGCCGGAGTCCCAGCCGGGCGGAGGTCTCACGCTCTCCCTGCGAGACCGGCTGGTGCCGCCGATGCCCGACGGCGCCCTCTGGGGCTGGCTGGGGCCGCTGCTGGTCACGGCGTTCGGCGCGGTCCTGAGGTTCGTGAACCTCGGTCACCCGCGCACGATCATGTTCGACGAGACCTACTACGCCAAGGACGCCTGGGCGCTGATGACCTTCGGCGCCGAGCACAACGTGGTCAAGGACGCCGACAAGATCATCATGAGCGGCGGCACCGGGATCTGGCAGCAGTGCGCGCCCGCCGAGATCGACAAGTGCGCCTCGTACGTGGTG
>NZ_JBFABE010000168.1:0-1701 GCF_040640155.1 Streptosporangium sp. NPDC023615 | reverse complement strand
ACCGCGGCGGTGCGGATCTCGTACCCGTCCAGGCGGGGGCCGGCCTGGCCGGGACTGCCGAAGGGGGTGTTGACGATCAGGTCGATCTCCCCGCCGAGGATCTGTCCCACGATGGTGGCCTGCCCTTGGGGGCCGGGGCCTTCGCTGTGCTTGCGCACGATCTTGGCATGGACGCCGTTGCGGCGCAGGACCTCGGCGGTGCCCTCGGTGGCCAGGATCTCAAAGCCCAGGTCGGCCAGGGCCTTGACGGGGAAGATCATGGCGCGTTTGTCGCGGTTGGCCACCGATACGAATGCCCGTCCCTTGACCGGCAGGGAGCCGTAGGCGGCGGCCTGGGATTTTGCGTAGGCGGTGCCGAAGAAGGCGTCGATGCCCATCACCTCTCCGGTGGAGCGCATCTCGGGGCCCAGGACGATGTCGACGCCGCGAAAGCGGTTGAAGGGCAGCACCGCTTCCTTGACGGCGATGGGCGCATCCAGTGGCAGGGTGCCGCCGTCGCCGTCGGCCGGTAGCAGGCCTTCGGCGCGCAGGCCGGCGACGGTGGCGCCCAGCATGATGCGGGCGGCGGCCTTGGCCAGGGGTACGGCGGTGGCCTTGGAGACGAACGGCACGGTGCGGCTGGCGCGGGGGTTGGCCTCCAGTACGTAGAGGATGTTGGCCGACAGGGCGTATTGGACGTTGAGCAGGCCGCGTACGCCGACGCCGCGGGCGATGGCCTCGGTGGCGGCGCGGATGCGTTTGATGTCGTGGCCGCCCAGGGTCATGGGGGGCAGGGAGCAGGCCGAGTCGCCCGAGTGGATGCCGGCCTCCTCGATGTGTTCCATGACGCCGCCCAGGTAGAGGTCGGTGCCGTCGAAGAGGGCGTCGACGTCGATCTCGACGGCCTCGTCGAGGAATTTGTCGACCAGCACCGGATGGGTGCCGGCGGCGTTGCCGGCCGCGCCGGCCTGGTTCATGTACGTCACCAAGGTGGCGTCGTCGTAGACGATGGCCATGCCGGCGCCGCCCAGCACGTAGGAGGGGCGTACCAGGACGGGGTAGCCGATCTCGGCGGCGATGGTCAGGGCCTGCTCGGCGGTGACGGCGGTGCCGTGTTTGGGGGCGGGCAGGCCGGCCTGGGCCAGGACGCGGCCGAAGGCGCCGCGCTCCTCGGCCAGGTGGATCGATTCGGGCGAGGTGCCCACGATCGGCACGCCGGCGTCCTTGAGGGCTTGGGCCAGGCCCAGGGGGGTCTGGCCGCCGAGCTGGACGATCACGCCGACGACCGGGCCGGTTTGTTGTTCGGCGTGGACGACCTCCAGGACGTCTTCGAGGGTGAGGGGTTCGAAGTAGAGGCGGTCGGAGGTGTCGTAGTCGGTGGAGACGGTCTCGGGGTTGCAGTTGACCATGACGGTCTCGTAGCCGGCTTTGGACAGCTCGAAGGAGGCGTGCACGCAGGCGTAGTCGAACTCGATGCCCTGGCCGATGCGGTTGGGTCCGGAGCCCAGGATGAGGACCTTGGGCCGGTTGCCGGTGGGGACCTCGTTCTCCTCGTCGTAGGTGGAGTAGAGGTAGGGGGTCTGGGCGGCGAACTCGGCGGCGCAGGTGTCGACGGTGTTGTAGACCGGTCGCACGCCCAGGGCGTGGCGCAGGTCGCGTACGCGTGCCTCGTCCATGTCGCGCAGCTCGGCGATCTGGGCGTCACTGAACCCCGAACGCTTG
>NZ_JBFABE010000167.1:0-1719 GCF_040640155.1 Streptosporangium sp. NPDC023615 | reverse complement strand
GGTGAGGTGGCCTTCGGTGTGGTTTCTGAGGCGGTTCCCGGCGAGGCCTTCGACGTGGCCTTCGACGTGGCCTTCGACGCGGTCTTCGGCGCGGTCTTCGACGAGGGGGAGATGCGCCGCGCCCGTGGCAGATGGACGCGGCCCGCCCGCACCGCGGCCTGCGGCTCGCCCGAGAGCAGGACGGCGGGCAGCGCCGCGCCCGAGGCCGGGTCGTCGTCGAGGTCGACCAGGACGATCCGGCCGGGCGCCTCCGACTGCGCCGACCGCAGCAGACCCCACACCGAGGCCGCCGCGAGATCGGTCACCCCCTCGCCGAGCGGCGCCGCGCCACGGGTCACCACGACCAGCGGGGTGTCCGCGAGCCCGTCGTCCGCGAGGAACTCCTGCACCAGGGACAGCGCGGACCGCGTCGCGTCATGAGCCGCCGCGGCCGGGTCGTCACCGGCGGGCTCCGCCACCGGGTACAGGATGGCGTCCAGCGAACCGTTACCCGCCGCGCGCAGCGCGGGCAGCGCCTCCGCGCCCAGAGCCTCGGCCACGAGATCGCGGGCGCCCAGCACCCCCCACCGGACACGGTACGCGGGCTCGGCCAGGGTGATCGGCGTCCACCCGAGGTGGAACAGGGCGTCACGGTCACGCTGGAGGGCCTGGCTCGGACCGCCGACCGGGCGGAGCCTCACCTGGCGGGCCACGGCCACCGGCTTGCCCAGCCGGTCCGCCAGGCGCACCGACAGGGTGTCGTCCCCCTCGCGCCTGAGCTCGGCACGGAGCATGGTGGCGCCGGTCGCGTGGAGCTGGACCCCGCTCCACGCGAAGGCGGCGCGGAGCGGGGGCCTGTTCGAGGCGTCCGTCGAGGCCGTGGCCGAGGCCTCCGCCGGGGTCCGCGCCGACGTGTCCGCCGGGGCCCGCGTGTCCGCGAGGAGCGCGGCGTGCAGCGCCGCGTCCAGGAGCGCCGGGTGCAACCCGTACCGGGCCACGTTCGAACGCGCCTGCTCCGGCAGGACCACCTCGGCGAACAGCGTGTCCCCGCGCCGCCACATGGCCGACAGCCCACGGAACGCGGGACCGTAGGCCAATCCCGCACCGGCGAACCGTTCGTAGGCGTCCTCCACGGGCACGGGCAGCGCCCCCCGGGGCGGCCACTCCGACAGGTCGAACTGCGCGTCGGGACCGGTGAAGCTCACCGTCGCGCGGACGTGCTCGGTCCACGGCGCGTCCACGTCGTCGGGGCGGGCGCAGACGAGGACCGTACGACGGTCGTCCTCGTCCTGCGGGCTCACCTTCACCTGGAGCTGGATGGCACCGCGCGCGGGCAGGGGCAGCGGGGTGTGGACGGTCAGGTCGTCCACGGTGGTGCAGCCCACCTCGTCCGCCGCGCGGATGACGAGCTCGACGAGCGCGGCGTTGGGGACGGTGAACGTACCGGAGATCGCGTGGTCGGTGAGCCAGGGGTGGGTGTGAGGCGAGACGCGGTTGGTGAAGACCGTCTCGGCGCTGCCGGCGATGTCGATCGCGGTGCCCAGCAGGGGGTGCCTGGTCTCGGCCAGACCGAGGCGAGAGGGGTTGGACGCCGTGATTCCGTCGGCCAGCCAGTAGCGCTTGTGCTGGAAGGGATAGGTGGGCAGCGTCACCGGTTGACCGTCGGGGAAGACCTCGGCCCAGAGGATCGGTGCGTTGTGGGTGTGCAGGTGGGCCAGTGCGGTGGTGAAGGTGGTGGGG
>NZ_JBFABE010000166.1:0-1722 GCF_040640155.1 Streptosporangium sp. NPDC023615 | reverse complement strand
GCCCTCGGCGCGAACAAGTGCCTGGACGTGTCCGGCTTCGGCACGGCCAACGGCACCAAGGTGCACATCTGGACCTGCGCCGGCGGCACCAACCAGAGGTGGACCCGCGTCTGAGGCCTCCCCAGGACGGCGGCCCCATCGCGACCTCGACCGCACGACGAGTACTCAATCGATGTGGCGCCCGGCACGGCCCGGCTCATCGCCGGAAGGACCGCGCCGGGCGCCACGATGGAAGGACATCCATGCTTCGACACCTGACCCCCGCGGCGCTCGGGCGCATCGCGGGCGGCGGCGGGAGGGCCTCCGTGCCCCGACGCCTGTCGGTGGCCGCGGTGGCACTCGCCGCCGCCGCCGCCACGACCATGATTCCCGCCGTCTCCGCCCAGGCCGCCGTTCCCGCCCAGGCCGCCGTCTCCGCCAAGGCCGCCGCCTTCAAGGTGCTGGTCTTCTCCAAGACGGCCGGGTTCCGGCACGACGCGATCCCCACCGGCATCCAGACCATCCGCAACCTGGGCGCCGCGAACGACTTCACCGTGGACGCGACCGAGGACGCCGCCGCCTTCACCGCGTCCAACCTCGCCCAGTACAGGGCGGTGGTGTTCCTCAGCACCACCGGTGACGTGCTGAACGACGCCCAGCAGAACGCCTTCCAGGCGTACGTGGACGGCGGGGGCGGCTACGTGGGGGTGCACGCGGCCTCCGACACCGAGTACAACTGGCCGTACTACGGGCAGCTGGTGGGTGCCTGGTTCAGCAGCCACCCGGCGATCCAGCAGGCCACCGTGCGCAACGAGGACCGGGCGCACGCCGCGACGGCCCATCTGGGGCCGACCTGGTCGCGGACGGACGAGTGGTACAGCTTCCGGAGCAACCCGCGCCCGAACGTGCGGGTCCTGCAGAGCCTGGACGAGAGCAGCTACAGCGGCGGCGGCATGGGCGACCACCCGATCACCTGGTGCCGTCCCCAGGCCTCCGGCCGCTCGTTCTACACCGGCCTGGGGCACACCCAGGAGTCGTACGCGGACGCGAACTTCCGCACGCTGCTGCTGGGCGGGATCCGGTACGCGGCCAAGGTGACCAACGCCGACTGCCGTCCGGAGACCGGGTACACGGCGCTGTACAACGGGTCGACGACGGGCTGGTCGCAGGCCGGGCCGGGGTCGTTCACGAACAGTTCGGCCACGCTGACCTCGCAGGGCGGCATGGGCATGCTCTGGTACAACGCCAAGGAGTTCCGTTCCTACTCGCTCAAGCTCGACTGGAGGGTGAACGGCGACTCCAACTCGGGGGTGATCGTCGGGTTCCCGGCCACGACCGACCCCAACGCGGCGCTCAACACCGGGCACGAGGTGCAGATCGACGCGACCGACAGCGCGGACAAGACGACGGGGGCGATCTACGGTTTCAAGGCCGCGGACATTGCCGCACGCGACGCGGCGCTGAACCCGCCGGGGCAGTGGAACACCTACGAGCTGCTGGTGGAGGGGGAGCGCCTGCAGGTGTTCCTGAACGGTGTGAAGATCAACGACTTCACCAACACCGACCCGGCCCGCTCGCTCCAGCAGGGCCACATCGCCATCCAGAACCACGGGTCCCCCGACGTGGCGGCGTTCCGCAACATCCGCATCAAGGAACTGACCACCGTGACCCCGACGCCGACCCCGACCCCGACGCCTTCGGGGACCACGAGCGCGTTGCGGGGGGTGGGCTCGAACCGGTGCC
>NZ_JBFABE010000165.1:0-2000 GCF_040640155.1 Streptosporangium sp. NPDC023615 | reverse complement strand
GACACGCCACAAACCGCTCCGCCGTCAACCCCACCCGCCCCAGATACCCCCGCGCGAGCTGGTCGCCGGCCAGATAGAGCTCCCCCTCGACCCCGTCCGGCACCGGCCGCAGCCAACGGTCCAGCACGTGGAGGCGGGTGTTCCAGACCGGTCCGCCGATCGGCACGGTCGTCGCGTCGGGGTCGGGCCGGTGCTCCCAGAAGGTGACGTCCACCGCGGCCTCGGTGGGACCGTAGAGGTTGTGCACCGGCACGCCCAGCCGGGTCGCCGCCTCGTCGGCGAGGGCCGGCGGCAGGGCCTCGCCGCTGCAGAGCAGGACCCGGAGCGACCCCGCCCCCGCCGCCCCCGCCGCCCCCGCCGCCCCCGCCGCCTCCGTCTCGCCCGGGGTTCTCCGTCCGGCGGCGGGGGGTTCCGGTGCGCCGCCGGACGACGGGGCCGCCGTCCCCTCCGCCGGGAGCGCCTCCAGGAACGCGGCCAGCATGGACGGGACGAAGTGCAGGACCGTGATCCGCTCGGACGCGACGAGCCCGGCGAGGTAGGACGGGTCCCGGTGCCCGTCCGGCCTGGCCACGACCAGGGCCGCGCCGGTCTGCAGGGGCCAGAAGAACTCCCAGACCGAGACGTCGAACCCGGCCGGGGTCTTCTGCAGGACGCGGTCGCCGGGGCCCAGCCGGTACTCCGACTGCGCCCAGAGCAGCCGGTTGACGATCGCTCCGTGGGTGACGACCACGCCCTTGGGCCGTCCGGTCGACCCCGAGGTGTAGATCACGTACGCCGGATGGCCCGGCTCCGCCCGAAGTCCCGGACCCGTGCCCGCGTACCCCGACAGGTCCGCCCCGGACAGCCAGTCCGCGTCCACCACCAGCACCGGGCGGGCGTCGGCGAGCATCGAGGCGATCCGCGCGGCCGGGAGGTCCGGGTCGACCGGCAGGTACGCGCCCCCCGCCTTGACGACCGCGTACACGGCGACCAGCAGGTCCGCCGATCTGGGCAGCAGCAGCGCGACCACCGTCTCAGGGCCGACCCCGTGCTCGGCGGCCATCAGCCGGGCCAGCCGGTTGACCCGCGCGTCGAGCTCGGCGTAGCTCAGCTCCTCCCCCTCGTACACCAGCGCGGTGGCCTCCGGTGTCCGCACGACCTGCGCCTCGAACAGGGCGGCGAGGGTGGTGGCGGGGAGGGCCACCGTCGCGCCGTTCCCGTGGTCCGGCACGGGGTCGCGCTCACCGGGCGGGAGTTGCGTGAGGCGGCCGGCGGGGGTTCCGGGGGCGGCGGCCAGTTCGGCGAGAAGGCTCCGGAAGCGCTCCAGCAGGGCCGTGGCCCCGGCCTCGGTGATCACGTCGGGCCGGTACTGGAGTCGCAGGCGGAGCGTGTCGCCGGGCACGAGAAGCAACGTGATCGGGTAGTGCGTGGCGTCGGCGACGTCGGCGCCGGTCAGCACGAGGTCGCCGACGCCCGTGCGGGAGTCCAGCGGGTAGTTCTCCATCACCAGCAGCGCGTCGAACAACGGCCCGCGCCCGATCTCGGCCAGGCCGACGTGGTGGTACGGCAGCAGTTCCGCCTGCTCGTCGTGGATCCTGCGCAGCAGGTCGCCCACGGTCTCGGCGGGGTGGAGCCGTACCCGGACCGGCAGGGTGTTGACGAACAGCCCGATCATGCGCTCCACGCCGGGCAGCTCGGGCGGGCGGCCGGAGACCGTACCGCCGAACACCACGTCGTCGCGACCGGTCATCCGGCCGAGCAGCAGGGCGAAGGCGGCCTGCGCGACGGTGTTGAGCGTGGTGGAGTGCGCGCGGGCCAGGGCGTGCAGCGCCCGGGTGCCGGGGACGTCGACCTCGGCGGTCACCCGGGCCGGCGCGACCGGGGTGGGCGGGACGTGCGGGGCGACGAACGCCGGCTCGTCGAAGCCGTCCAGCGCGTGGTCCCAGGCCCGGCGCGCGGCCTCGCCGTCCTGGCGGGCGAGCCAGGCCAGATGGTCCCGGTACGGACGCACCACACCCGGC
>NZ_JBFABE010000164.1:0-2066 GCF_040640155.1 Streptosporangium sp. NPDC023615 | reverse complement strand
CGGGGTGTTGCCGCCGACGTTGCACGTCACCGAACCCACCCCCCACGTCGACTGGACGGCCGGGCGGGTCGAGCTGCTCACCGGGGCCCGCGCCTGGCCGGCCGGCGCCCGGCCCCGCCGCGCGGGCGTCTCCTCCTTCGGCATCAGCGGCACCAACGCCCACCTCATCGTCGAGGAGGCCCCCACCCCCGATCCCACGACCCCGGGGGACGACGCCGAGCCGGGCGTTCCCCTCTCCGGGCCGACCGCCTGGCCGATCAGCGCCCGCGGCGCCCGGTCCCTGCGGGCCCAGGCCGTCCGGCTGCACGCGGCCGTCACCTCCGGCGAGCGGCCGGCCCCCGCCGACGTGGCGCGCGCGCTCGCCGGCCGCGCCGCCTTCCCCCACCGCGCCGTCGTGATCGCCCACGACCACGACGCCCTCACCGCCACGCTCTCGGCGTACGTCGCCGACGCGCCCGACCCCGCCACGGCCGTCGAGGGGACGACCGTCGAAGGGGTGGCCGTCGAGCAGCCGAGGATCGCGTTCCTCTTCACCGGGCAGGGCGGGCAGCGCGCCGGGATGGGCCGGGAGCTCGCCGCCGCCGCGCCCGCGTTCGCCGCGGCCCTCGACGAGGTCTGCGCCGCCCTCGACCCCCACCTCGACAGGCCGTTGCGCGACGTCATGTGGGCCGAGCCCGGCAGTCCCGGCGCGGCCTCGCTGGACCGGACCGCCTACACGCAACCGGCGCTGTTCGCCTTCGAGGTGGCGGCCCTCCGGATGCTGCAGTCGTACGGGATGAGGCCCGACCTCGTCGCGGGGCACTCGGTGGGCGAGTACGCGGCCGCGCACGCCGCCGGCGTCTGGTCCCTGACGGACGCGGCCCGCCTCATCGCCGCCCGCGGACGACTCATGCAGGAACTCCGCGACCCCGGCGCCATGGTCGCGGTCGAGGCGACGGCCGAGGAGGTCGCCGCGACGCTGACCGGCCTGGAGACGCGCGTCGGCATCGCCGCCGTCAACGGCCCCACCGCCGTGGTCGTGTCCGGCGCCGAGCGGGAGTGCCTGGCGCTCGCCGAGCAGTGGCGCTCGCGCGGCCGGCGCACCCGGCGGCTGACCGTCAGCCACGCCTTCCACTCCCCGCTCATGGAGCCGATGCTGCCCGCGTTCGCCGCCGAGCTGGCGCGCGTGACGTTCGGCCACCCTCGCACCGCCTTCGTCGCCGGCACCGAGGGGACCTGGACCGACGCCCGCTACTGGCTCGACCAGATCGTCCGGCCCGTCCTGTTCCACGCGGCGGTCTCCCGGCTGGAGGACGAGGGCGCCGGCGTCCTCGTGGAGGTGGGGCCGCGGGCGGTGCTGTCCGGCATGGCGCACGACTGCGTCACCCGCGAGGGTACGACGATCGTCCCCCTGCACCGGCGCGACCACGCCGAGCACGACGCGCTCGCCGACTGCCTCGCCCGCGCCTGGACGGCCGGGGCGGGCGTGGACTGGTCCGCGGTGGCGGGCACGGGCGGCCGTGCGGACCTGCCCACCTACGCCTTCGAGCGTGAGCGCTTCTGGCTCGACCCGCCCGCGCCCGCCGCCGACCTGGCCTCGGCGGGCCTGCGCGAGGCCGGCCACCCGCTGCTCAGCGCGGTCGTCGACCTGCCCGAGGACGGTCAGGCCGTGCTGACCGGCCGGCTGTCGGTCACCGCCACGCCGTGGCTGGCCGGGCACGCGGTGTCCGGCACGGTCGTGCTGCCGGGGGCGGCGCTCGCCGAGCTGGTGCTGGAGGCCGGTGGCCGCGCGGGCTGCGACCGCGTCGACGAGCTGGTGTTCGAGGCCCCGCTGACGCTGTCCCCGGGCGGCGGCACGGCGATCCAGGTGGTCGTCGAGCGTGCCGACGACTCCGGCGCCCGGCCGGTGCGCGTGTACTCGCGCCCCTCGGGCGACGCCGACCTCGCCGACCCCGCCGGCTCCGGCTGGACCCGCCACGTGTCGGCCACCGTCACCCCCTCCGCGCCGGGCACCCTCTCCACCGGTGTTTCCGCCGGTACGCCGTGTCCGTGGGCGTCGCAGTGGCCGCCGGTGGGTGCGGAGCCGG
>NZ_JBFABE010000163.1:0-2081 GCF_040640155.1 Streptosporangium sp. NPDC023615 | reverse complement strand
CCGGCTCCGCACCCACCGGCGGCCACTGCGACGCCCACGGACACGGCGTACCGGCCGGGACGTCGGCGGAGAGGGTGCCGGAGGCGTGCCGCAGCCAGCCGTCGGGGGTGCGGGAGTGGACGGCGACGGCGCGGCGCCGCTCGTCGTCGGGCCGGTCCACGGTGACCTGGACGGTGACGGAGCCGCCCTCCGGGAGGGTCAGGGGTGCCTCGATGACGAGCTCGTCCAGTCGCCCGCAGTCGGCGTGGGTGCCGCCTTCGAGGGCGAGCTCGGCGAACGCGGTGCCGGGCAGCAGGACGCCGCCCTCCACGGCGTGGTCCCCGAGCCAGGACGCGCTCCTGGCCGAGAGCTGCCCGGAAAGGACGTAGGCGTCGCCGGCCACGGACACGACGGCGGAGAGCAGCGGGTGCGCGGAGCCGTCGATGCCCGCGCCGGTGGGGCGGCCGACCGGCTCGTGGTCCCCGAGCCAGTAGCGGCGCCGCTCGAAGGCGTAGGTGGGCGGGTCCACGGCCGGCCGCGGGGCCGGGGCGAGGGCGGTGAACCAGTCGACGTCCGCGCCGAGCGCCCAGGCGTGGGCGAGCGCGAGCAGGAAGCGCGGCCAGTCGCCGGCTCCGCGGCGCAGGGAGGCGCAGACCCCGGCGGTGACGCCCTCGGCGTGGCAGATCTCGTCGGCGTCGGCGCCCAGCACCGGGTGCGGGCTGACCTCGACGAACAGCGGCGTGCCCGTTCCCCCGCACGCCCTGATCGCCTCGTCGAACAGCACCGGGTTGCGCAGGTTGTCGTACCAGTAGCCGGAGGTCAGCCGGGACGGCTCGACGAACCGTCCGGCGAGGGAGGAGCAGAAGGCGATGCCGGTGTCGTGCGGCCGTACCCCGTCGAGGACGGCGGCGAGCTCGTCGGCGATGGGCTCGACGAGCGGGGTGTGGGAGGCGTAGTCGACGGCGATGCGGCGTACCCGGACGGCCTCGCCGCAGGCGGCGGTGAACTCGTCCAGCGCGGCGGCCTCGCCGGCGACGACGCAGGAGGCCGGGCCGCTGTGGACGGCCACCCAGAGGCGGCCCTCCCACGGTTCGAGCCGTTCCCGGGTGTCGGCGGCGGGCAGGGCCACGGCGAGCATGCCGCCGGTGCCGCTGAGCCGGATCAGCGCCCGGGAGCGCAGGGCGACGACCTTGGCGGCGTCGGAGAGGGTGAGCGCCCCGGCGACGCAGGCGGCTGCGATCTCGCCCTGGGAGTGGCCGACGACCGCCGCGGGGTCGACGCCGTGGGAGCGCCACAGCTCGGCGAGGGAGACCATGACGGCGAACAGGACGGGCTGGATGACGTCGGTCCCCTCGAGGGCGGGGGCGCCGTCCCGGCCGCGCAGCACGTCGACGACCGACCATCCGGTGTGCGGGCGCAGCGCCTCGTCGCAGCTCAGCAGCCGGGTGCGGAAGACCTCGCTGGTGTCCAGGAGGTCGACGGCCATGCCCTCCCACTGGGAGCCCTGGCCGGGGAAGACGAACACGGGCCGGGCCGCGGGGAGCGCCTCGCCCTGGACGGCGGCGGCGTGGGGGGCACCCTCGGCGACGGCGGCGAGCGCGTCGAGGAGTTCGGCGCGGTCGGCGGCCACCACGACGGCGCGGTACGCGAACGCGGTCCTGTGCGCCAGGGTGCGGCCGGTGGCGCGCAGGTCGTCGTCGGAGGCGCCGTCGGCGTACCGGCGCAGCCGTTCGGCCTGGGCGCGCAGGGCGGTGTCGGTCTTGGCCGACACGGTCCAGACGAGCGGCTCGCCGGACGCGGCGGGCCGCTCGTCCGGGCCGGCGGTGGAACCGGCGGCGAGGCCGGCGACGGCGTCGGTCACGGAGTCGGTCACGGAGTCGGTCACAGGGCCGGTGGCCGGGACGGTCGCGGGGCCGGTGGCCGGGACGCCCTCCAGGACGATGTGGGCGTTGGTGCCGCTGACGCCGAAGCTGGACACCCCGGTACGGGCCGGCCGGTCGCCGGGGAACTCCACCGGTCCGGTGGCCACGCGGACGCCTCCGGAGTCCCAGTCGACGTGGGGGGTGGGTTCGGTGACGTGCAACGTCGGCGGCAACACCCCG
>NZ_JBFABE010000162.1:0-2224 GCF_040640155.1 Streptosporangium sp. NPDC023615 | reverse complement strand
CTGGTGACACGTTCGTTAGTGCGCCACGATGCGCTGTTTGTCCGAATGGAGGTGAAAGACCGACCATCTCCCCGCCGTCGTAGCGGCGGGGTGAAGCTGGAGGCAGCCTGAGCCGGGAGTCGCCGGGGAGGGTGGGAGCAGCCTCGACAAAGTCGCGTCGGCCCAGCACTACCGGATGGGCCGAGCGCGGTGAGCGAGACGGGAAGGTATACGCGAGGAACCGGTGTCATTACGCCTCTTGACGTGTCTGCCAGCTCAAATCCGGTGGATATGGGCTGGATGGCGGCGCGTACCCGCTCCCTCATCACGGAGCGGGGAACTCCAGGTTCGGTCTTAACTGCGTGGGCCTGGAGGTCACGGTGAAGGACTACGGCGTAGCCGTGGCGATGCCGCAGGGGTATAGCCGGGTGCCTAACCCGTTGATCGGACAGCAGTGAACGTGGGAACCGCCCGTGGTCGTTCCCGGGTCCCATCTCCTCCAGAGGTGAGCTCGGGATAGGCGCGACGCCAGCCGAAGGCGCGGGCGGGACGGAGCCGCCGTAGTACTCCGAGGCCGGGAGAGCCGGTCACATGGGGAAGGGCGGCAGCATGCCAGACAAGGAAGGAATGCAATGTCCGAAGATGCGCCGGTGAATACCGGCGCCACGCGATGGCCGGATGCTGATTCGGCCTTCGTCACGGTACGGAGGATGCAGACCAAGTTGCACCGTTGGGCGACCGATGATCACGGTCGTCGGTTCGGTGACCTGTTCAACCTCGTCTACGACCCGGCGTTTCTGGTCCATGCGTGGGAGCGTGTGGCCGGCAATGCCGGGGCTCGGACTCCGGGAATCGATCGGGCCACGGTGGTCTGGATCGAGACCCGGATCGGGGTCGAGGCGTTCTTGGGCCAGATCCGGGACTCGCTGAAGTCCGGTGAGTTCTCTCCGGTCGAGGTGCGGCAGGTGATGATTCCCAAGGCCAGCGGCAAGCTGCGCAAGCTGGGCATCCCCACCGTCGCTGACCGGGTGGTCCAGGCCAGTCTCAAGCAGGTGCTCGAACCCATCTTCGAGGCGGACTTTCTGCCGTGCTCGTATGGGTTTCGCCCCAACCGGCGCGCGCACGACGCGATCGCCGAGATTCACCATCTGGCTTCTGAGCCCATCAACTACCGGTGGGTGCTGGAGGCCGACATCACGGCGTGTTTCGACGAGATCGACCACACGGCCCTGATGGATCGCCTGCGGGCGAGGATCTCGGATAAGCAGGTGAACGCGCTGGTCAAGGCGTTCCTGAAGTCCGGCGTCATGACGGCGGACGGCAATCGGGAAGAGACCTGGACCGGAACCCCGCAAGGCGGCGTCTTGTCCCCGCTGCTCGCCAACATCGCCTTGACCGCGCTGGACGATCATTTCGACCGGCAGTGGCGCCAGATGATGAGCACGTGGCGGCGGCGGAACCGGCGCAGACTCAAGGGCCAGGGCAACTGGAGACTCATCAGGTTCGCTGATGACTTCGTGTTGATGGTGTCGGGCGACCGGCATCATGCCGAGAGCCTGCGTGAGGAGGTGTCGGCCGTACTGGCCCCGCTGGGGCTGCGGTTGGCTCCGGACAAGACCCGCGTGGTCCATATCGACGAGGGGTTCGACTTCCTCGGACATCACATCCGCCGCCAGCGGAAGCGAGGGACGAACAAGTACTTCGTCTACACCAAGCCGTCCAGGAAGGCCGTCCAGGCGATCAGGGACAAGGTGTCGGCGAAGACACACAGGTCAACCCGCAATCAGGACCTGGCCAGGCTGATCTTGAGCTTGAACAGGATGCTGCGCGGGTGGGCGAACTACTTCCGCTACGGCGTCTCCAAGGCGACCTTCGCAGCGATCGACGCCCACACCTGGGCCCGGTTGATGCGCTGGATCCGCCGGAAATACGCGGGCAAGGCCCGCATGGGGATGCCGGAGTTCAGGCGTCGCTTCTGCGACGTCGGCTGGAGAGTCGCTCACCAGGGAGTCGCCTTCACCGGCACATCCACTGTCTCGGTGAAGCGCTACCGCTACCGCGGTGGCAACATCGCGACTCCATGGGCTCCGACACCGGCAACCGCCTCAGGCGGCTGACCAGCAGGCAAGGCATGTGGAGCGCCCGGTGCGTGGAGACACGCACGCCGGGTGCGGCGGGCGGGCCGGGGAAACCCACCGGGAGTAATCACGGCAGGGCGCCCCGGTCCGACCCAACACGGCACCCC
>NZ_JBFABE010000161.1:0-2380 GCF_040640155.1 Streptosporangium sp. NPDC023615 | reverse complement strand
CGCCTGGACCCGACCACCACGGCCGGACTCCCCAACATCGACCACCTCGACGTCAATGGCTGAGCGCACGGAGCGCCGGCACCACGAAACGAAAGGCGACACCATGATGCGAACCTTGGGCAGGACGTTGAGGCGGGGAGGGGTGGCCGCCGCGGCACTGTTGTTCGTGGCGGCGGCGCCCGGCGCCGTCGCCACGGCGGCCGCGCCGCCCTCCGGCCACGTCTCCGCCACGGCGGCCGGTCCTGAGGCCGGCACTGAGACGGCCCCCTCCGGTCACCTCTCCGGTCACTCCGCCGCGGACTACACCGCCGAGTCGTGGGCGGCCTTCTCCTCGGCCAGGAAGGCGACGGCGCTCGCGCAGCGGGAGGGCGGGGAGGCGGCCGCCCGCACCGGCCTCCAGAAGGCCGCCGACGGCCTGGTGATGGTCCGCGGCCTGAAGAAGCTGGTCGCGGACTACAGGACCCGTTCCGCGAGCGGCTACACCGCAGCCTCCTGGACGCCCTTCGCCAGGGCGCTGAACACCGCGGCCGGTGTCGCCACCGACGCGTCGGCGACCGCCGCGCAGGTCGCCGACGCCAAGACGGCGCTGGTGACCGCCGCCGGCAACCTGACGGCCGCCGACGAGGGGACGTTCCAGACCATCACCAACGACACCTTCTGGAACGACACCGGCGGCAACCCCATCTACTCCCAGGGCGGCGGCGTCTTCAAGTTCGGCGACACCTACTACTGGTACGGCGTGCACTACACGGGCGCCGAGCTCTACCGGGCCAACCCCACCAGGAAGTACGACGGCGACGTCTCGTTCGTCTCGATCCCCGTGTACTCCTCCAAGGACCTGGTGAACTGGAAGTTCGAGAGCCGCGTCGCCACCCGCTCCACCGGCCTGAGCGGCGGGGCCACCCTCGGCCAGGCGGGCTGGGTGGGACGCCTGGGCGTCTCCTACAACGAGAACACCGGCAAGTACGTGCTCGTCGTGCAGGCCTACCTCCCGTCGATGGGCGGGGACGGGGTCCTGATCCTGCGGGGCGACTCGCCCACCGACACCTTCGACTACGCCCACTTCCAGACCCAGATCGTCAACTCTCCCACGACGAGCACCGGAGACCAGACCGTCTTCACCGACGACGACGGCAAGGACTACCTGATCTTCTCCAACCGGCAGGGACGCTCGCGCGCCTTCGTCTCCAAGCTGAGGGAGTCCGACTCGCTGCGGATCGAGCCCGGGGTGCAGATCGGCCAGAACTCCTCCGGCCGCGAGGGCAACGCCATGTTCAAACTCGACGGCAAGTACTACCACGCCGCCTCCGACCTGCACGGCTGGAACACCTCGGTCACCCACGTGCTGGAGTCGACCACCGGTGACGTCCAGGGCCCCTACACCGGCGAGTACACCCTGCCGGGCACCGAGATGGACTACAGCCACGTCACCCAGACCGGGTTCTTCGTGAGCGTCAAGGGCACCAAGCAGAACACGGTCATCTTCGCGGGCGACCGCTGGGCCGACTTCGCCTGGAACGGCATCGGCTACAACCAGTGGATGCCGGTGACCAAGTCCGGCACCCGTCCCCGGTTCCACTCCGTCAGCCAGTGGCAGTTCAACGTCACCACGGGGGAGTGGCGCGTCGGGCCCGCCAACAACTACATCCTCAACCCCGGCTTCCAGGCCGACCGCATCATCGTCCCCCAGGTGCAGGGATGGACCAACGTCCGCGAGTCCGGGCCGAGCTCGATCGTGACCAACGCCAACGGCGGCGCAGGAGGATCCCGCTTCGCCCTGCAGATCGGCGCCACCCAGTCCTACGCCGGCGGCGTGCGGCAGCAGATCACCGTGCCGGCCGGCACCTACCGGCTGTCGCTGTTCGCCAGGACCACCGGTTCGCTCAGCACCGCGCAGGTGACCGTCACCGACGCCGCCGGCACCTCGCGCACGCTCAACATCCCGGCGTCCGGCGGCTGGACCCGGCGCGAGCTCACCGGCATCCCGCTGTCGGCCGGCACCGCCACCGTCACCGTCCGGGCCGCGAGCGGCAACGGGCACCTCTTCGTCGACGACCTCGAACTCGTCAGGACCTCCGGTGACACACCGTCGGGTCAGCGTTACGAGGTGGAGAGCGCGCCGGCGGTGTGCCAGGGCGGCATCGAGTCCAACCAGGCCGGCTTCACCGGCAGCGGGTTCTGCAACGGCGACGCCGCCGTGGGCGCCTACGCCCAGTTCACGGTGAACGCCCCGGCCGCCGGCACCGCCACGATCGGCATCCGCTTCGCCAACGGCGCAAGCGGCGGCACCGCACGACCGGCGAACCTGATCGTCGACGGATCCACCACCGGCACCGTCCCGTTCGCCCCCACCGGCGCCTGGACCACCTGGACCACCACC
>NZ_JBFABE010000160.1:0-2541 GCF_040640155.1 Streptosporangium sp. NPDC023615 | reverse complement strand
CCTACGTCGAGATCGGCCCCGACACCACCCTCACCGCCCTCACCCGCGCCACCCTCCCCGACGCCACCGCCATCGCCGTCAACGACAAGACCCCCACCACCTTCACCACCGCACTGGCCCACCTGCACACCCACAACGCACCGATCTCCTGGGCCGAGGTCTTCCCCAACGGCCGGCCCACACCGCTACCGACCTACCCCTTCCAGCACAAGCGCTACTGGCTCGCACCGGTGCCTCGAGGTACGGCACGTGACCTGGGTCTCGACGTGCCCCACCACCCGTTCCTCACCGCGGCGATGGATCTCGCGGGCGGGGAAGAGGTGGCCCTGGCCGGACTGATGTCCCTGGCCGAGCACCCCTGGCTGGCCGACCATGTCATCTCCGGAGCCGTGCTGGTCCCGGG
Organism: Streptosporangium sp. NPDC023615; assembly: GCF_040640155.1. Classification (NCBI taxonomy): domain Bacteria; kingdom Bacillati; phylum Actinomycetota; class Actinomycetes; order Streptosporangiales; family Streptosporangiaceae; genus Streptosporangium; species Streptosporangium sp. NPDC023615. The sequence continues at coordinate 2,138 of NZ_JBFABE010000160.1, read as the reverse complement.
AACCGCGTTCCTGGAGCTGGCCATCGCCACGGCGAGGCACGTCAACTCCGGCGTGGTGGAAGAGCTCGCCCTGGAGGCCCCGCTCGTTCTGCCCGAGCAGCAGGCGGTGCGCGTCCAGGTGACGGTGGGCATCGTCCAGGAGGACGGCACTCGCCCGTTCTCCGTCCACTCCCGCCCGGACGACGAGTCGCTTCCGTGGACCCGGCACGCGACAGGAGTGCTCAGCGATCGCGATGTGCTCAACGGGGCCGAGGGCCTGACCCAGTGGCCCCCTGCCGGAGCGGTCGCCGAGCCGTTGGACGGCCTCTATTCACGACTGGCCGACCTCGGTTACGCGTACGGCCCCGCGTTCCGGCGCCTGGAGGCCGTCTGGCGATCCGGTGACGACATCTTCGCCGAGGTACGCATGGACGCCGAGTCGGGCGCGCATTCGTTCGGCATCCACCCGGCGCTCCTGGACGCGGCCCTGCACCCGCTGGTCGCGGCGGACTCCGAGCCGGGAACGATTCGGTTGCCGTTCGCCTGGTCGGGTGCGGGAATCCGCACCGCCGGCGGCAGGGCGCTCAGGGTGCGGCTCAGCCCCAGCGGCACCGACGCGGTCACGCTGAGCATCGCCGACGAATCGGGAACGCCGGTGGCGGCCGTGGAGTCCCTCGCGCTGAGGCAGGTCGCCAAGGACCAGCTCGCGCAGGCGACGGGAGCCGGGGAAGGACTCTCCTCGGTGACGTGGCGTCCCGTCACGCTGCCCGATCGGACTCCGTCCACGTGGACCGAGGTCTCGGGCGAGGACGGGCTCTCCGGCGGGACCGGAGCCGAACTGGTCGTCGTGCGGCACGGGGTGACCGGGCCACACGCCCCCGACACGGCCCACGAGCAGGTGCGGCGAACCCTCGGACTGCTGCAACGGTGGCTGACCGACGACGCGTTCACCGGATCACGCCTGGTCGTCGTGACCCACCGTGCGATCGCGGCGATGCCCGGCGAGGATGTGACCGACCTGTCGAACGCCGCCCTCTGGGGCCTGGTACGGTCCGCGCAGTCCGAGCACCCGGACCGGATCGTCCTGGTGGATCTGGATCACCGGGCGGACACCGACGTCATGCTCAGGGCGGCGGTCGCCGGTGAATCACAGGTGGCGGTGCGCGACGGCGTGCCGTACGCCCCCCGGCTGACCCGGATGACGGCGGGTCCCGCGGCCGGTGCCGGTGAGCTCGACCCCGAGGGGACCGTCCTGATCACCGGGGGCACCGGTGGGCTGGGCGCGCTGTTCGCCGAGCACCTGGTCACCCGGCACGGCGTGCGACATCTGGTACTGGCCAGCCGGCGCGGCCCGGACGCCCCCGGCGCGGCGCGGCTGCGCGAGCGGTTGTCGGCGCAGGGCGCGACGGCCCACATCGTGGCCGCCGACGTGTCCGACCGGGACGCTCTCGCCGCCCTGCTCGGCGACATCCCGGCGGCTCATCCGCTGACCGCCGTCGTACACGCCGCGGGCACGCTCGACGACGCCACCGTGGAGTCGCTGTCGCCGTCGCAGCTCACCGCCGTCCTGAAGCCCAAGATCGACGCGGCGTGGCACCTCCACGAGCTGACCAGGCAGGACAAGCTCTCCGCCTTCATCATGTTCTCCTCGGTCTCCGGCATCATCGGCATGCCGGGCCAGGCCGCGTACGCGGCGGCGAACTCCTACCTCGACGCCCTGGCCGCCCACCGGACCGCCTCCGGGCTGGTGGGAACGTCCATCGCCTGGGGACTCTGGGGCGGGGCCGAGGGCATGGGCGCCGAGCTGGACGGTTCGGCCATCACGCGATGGGCCAGGGCGGGGATCGCTCCGCTGGCCCCCGTACGGGGTCCGGGCCTGTTCGACGCGGCCATGGCCAGCGGTGCCGCACTGGTCGTGCCCGCGGATCTGAGTCCGGCACGGACGCGGACCGATCACGCCGCGACGTCGCCCATGCTCAAGGACTCGGCAGGCGCCCGCCGCCAGACGGCCCAGCCGGACGCGTCCGAGCAACCGTGGCACCTTCGGATCACCCAGCTTCCCCGGGAGGAATGGCCGGCCGCCGTGATGGATCTCGTACGCGGTCACACGGCGGGTGTGTTGGGGCATGGCGGGGCGTCGGCGATCGATGTGGACAAGA
>NZ_JBFABE010000159.1:0-2553 GCF_040640155.1 Streptosporangium sp. NPDC023615 | reverse complement strand
TCCGGCAGCGGGCCAGCAGCGCCGCTCGCAGCCCTTCGTCCGTGAACACCATCGGACAGATCTTGTCCGCCAGCCACTCGGCCAGCACATCCTCATCCGCCCGGGTCGACTCCCGAAACCCCAGCGCGTCCCGCACCTGGGCACGGTGCCGCTCGATCGACCGGCCCGACCAGTCGTACTCCGCCAGCAACGCCGGCTCGACCTTCACCTGGCCGGCCACATAGTCCACCGCAGCCCTGGGCAGCTCACCCACGTGCCGCGGGAACCGGCCCTCCTGCTCGAAGAACTTCAGCATCAAGCCGAACCCCAGACGGGTCGCCCCCGTCTTGTTCCCCACCAGCTCCCAGTCGCCGTCCAGCAGCGTCCACGCCGCGATCAGCTCCTCCGGCTCCCACTCCCGACGCACCCAAACCCGCCCTCCACCCGACCGCCTCCGACACGAACACGATCAAGCGGAAACTCCACCCAACCAGCCACATTCACCGCACCGAAACGATCACGAACCGCAATCGTGACCTCTCACTCCGCTACCTGGCGGCTGGGGACATGTTCGGGAGCGGAGGGCCGTAAGGGTGTCGCACAAGTCGCACAACTGCCTGGGGTGGTCGGCGCCCGGTCAGAGGCTGCGTCCCTGGCGGGGTGTGGTCGGGGAGATGCGCGAGGACGGTGGGCGGTAGGTGGGTCGGGTGCCGACCGGCCGCTGGGGGGCTTGGGTGCGGGCCTGTTCGAGCCGGGAGGCGGCCAGGTCGGCCGCGGCCGGATCCCAGCGGGCGTGCTCCTGGTGGCGCCGGGCGTCGTCATCGAGTCGGCGGCGGTGCTCCTGCTCTGCGGTCAAGGCGGCCAGCAGGCCGGTCGCGTGCCGGTGCTGGCCTTCTGGGGAGGTGGGGGCGTCGGAGGATCGCAGGCGGGCGGCCGTGGCGCGCTGGCGCTGGGCGAAGCCCGGCATGAGCTGTTCCAGGCGGGCCGCGGTGCTCTTCTCCAGCACGGCGGCGAAGGAGGTACGGCCGCTCAGCAGGCGCTGGCGCTCTTGGAGGTCGGCGAGGGTCGCACACGAGGGGGAGGCCTGCCGCGCGGCCTGTAGGGCGGCCTGCTCGGCGCGCGCGGCGACCTCGGCCCGGCGAGCGGCATCGGCCATCGCCCGGGAGACCTCCCGGAGGCGTTCTTCCAGCCGGGTGCGCTCAGGGCTGGGCAGCCAGCCGCGCAGCCCGCTGCTGCGCTCGCGCAGCGCCGCCTGGAGCTGGCGGGCGCGCTGTTCGGCCCGGCGGTAGGTGCCCTGGGCGTCTCCGCGTCGGCCACCGGCGTCCTGGGCCTGGTCCAGGGCGTGCGCCAAGCGGGTGCGCTCGTTGACGAGCTCGCCCTGCACCTGGGCGCGGACGGCGGTGATGCGCTCGGCGAGCTCGTGCTCGCGCCGCTGGTGCTGCTCGATCTGCTCGGCGAGCGCGGCCGCCCGGGTGGCCGTCGCCGTGATGCGCGCTTGCAGCTCCTCGTCGCCGATCAGGCCGTGCGGGCGGTCGGGGCGGGTGACCTCGCCCAGCGCGACGTGCGCGGCCACCACCCGGGCGGTGTCGGCCTCCAGGGCGGCCAGCTCGCGGGCCCGCACGCTGGCGATCGGCTCGGGCTCGGGGGTGAGCAGGTGGTCGGCGCGGTCGCCGTGCAGGGTGGCGGCGTAGGCGTCCAGGGCCCGGTGCAGCTCCTCGGCCCGGTTGCGCGGCTCGCCGAGCCGGGCGCGGTCGGCGTCGGACTCCAGCACGTTGCGCGGCAGGTACAGATGCGCCGAAAGCCGGTCACGGCTCATGGCCGCGTACAAAGTATGCGGGTCCAGGCCCATGCCGTAGATCAGCGTGTGCTGGCTGGTCAGGCCCTGGGCGGCGGCCACCGTCATGGCCGTACCGTGCGACAGGCCGCCGGCGGCGATGGAAACCGCGCTCAAGCGCTCGGTGACCGGCACCGGGCCGTGGCCACCGAGGCCGCGCCACTGCACGTCCACCGACCGGTCGGGATGGATGGCCACCACCACGCCCCGGTAGCCGTTCAGGACATCGGCGCGCGCTCCCCGGCTTCGCTCGGCGCGGTAGTCGTTGGCGCGCACCCGCACGTGGTCGCCGACCGCCAGCTCCAGGACGCGCCCGCCCGGCAGCCGATAGGCGACGTCCGGCCCGGACAGCTCGCCGTGCTCGCGACGGATCGCGCGGGCGGCCGCGTTGAGGCGATCGGCCTCGGCGTTGGTGCCGGCCAGCACCAGGACGGCGGCGAGCTCGTCGTGGACGTCGTCGCGGTAGCCGACGCGCAACCTGGCCCAGTCGGCCAGCAGCGCGCCCAGCGTGTCGGTGGCATCACGCCCGGCATGGACGTGGCCGCCGCGACTCCAGGTTCGCAGGGCCTCGGTGCGGTCGCCGTCGCGCCACTGGAGCAACGCCTGGCGCTCGATCGGATCGCGCTGGCGCCGGTTCTCCGACAGGACCAGGCCGTCGATCTGGCGGTGGGCCGCGGCGAAGGTTCCGCCCACGCCGACCGCGCGTAGCTGCAGCGGGTCGCCGATCATCACGACCTTCG
>NZ_JBFABE010000158.1:0-2621 GCF_040640155.1 Streptosporangium sp. NPDC023615 | reverse complement strand
GTTCAGCACGGCAACCTACGCTCGTTCCCTTTTACACCGCATCTCGGACGCGACCAACGCTGACTGTAGCGACGGCTTGACGAACTCGGGTTCGGCGATGCGTGTTTCCCCGAATAGGTCGGCTCGAAAGTAGCTGGTGGCGATCCGCACCGGGACCCCGTTGGCCGTCATCATCTTCCGGCGGGCGATCACTCCTGTGCCGGGTTCAACGTGCAGGCACGCCGCCACATGATCGCTCGCCGGTTCCGGACCCACGTAGAGCATCTTGCGATCCGGTTTGATGCCTTGCCGTTCGGCCTCAACGAGGAAGAGCGACACGGAGCCACGTACGGCAGGATCCGTGGGCAGCGCTCGCTGTACCAACACCCTGGGCGCGCTGGCTGCTGGCCCCTCGGGAGCGCGTGCCGTTGGCCCCTTCTTCATCTGGGAAATACGCCCTGGCGAGACGCCCAACTTTGCTCCTATCTCCTCCAAGGTCATACCGGACTCACGAGCCTCGGCTATCGCTTGGCGGCGCATCTTGGCTGCTTCTGTAACGAGACCTTGTTCTTCGGTCATGAGACGACTGAGAGCCCGTGCGCGCTCAATGGGATCACGTAGCTGCGCCACATCTCGCAACGCCTTCAGGTCCACCGGGAAACTGCCTCCTCATACTCGACCCCATCAGAATTTTAGCCCCCCTATTGCGGCGCCAGGGATGGCTGCCCTACTCTCGACTTTAGCCCCCCTATAGCGGGAGAGTAGGAGACGTTTTCCCTGGTTAAGCGGCTTTTCGATCCATTTTGTGGATCTTCATAGGCATGTCCTTATTGGGGCCGAGTGTAACTCTTCGTGACCAGAACGCTAACGGGACCCGTAGGCGTTGGCCGCGCCGTACGGGTCCCAGGGAACCGCACGCTGGAGGTGCGATCTATGTCCAACTCTAGACCTATCCCTACTGCCGTCGATGAGGCTACGGCAGAAACCCAGGACAGGGCGCTGGCTGTCGTGCAGCGGCTTCTGCAACAGCGGGGAATCCGTGCTCACCGTCACAACACGGTCAGTCTCGAACTGATAGCCGACCGTGAGATCCCGTGGCCCGATCAGATTTCGGTGAGTTCGGTGATAGAGCGGCGTCCGCCTGAACTGGCCGTGATCAGTTCTCGGGGGCGACGGGACATCACGGTGACGGTCGGGCAGCGCTCGGGCTGTTACCTGGTGTCCGTGCCCGGTGGCATCGGCCTTGAGGTGGTCCGGCGTGGCCAGCCTGAGCGGGTCGTGGATCTCATTCTCGCGCTTGGATCTGCGTCGTGAGCGTGCCGCCGATGTACGGCTCGGCTGCGGTGGAGTCGGCGCGGAAGCTCCGGGATGCGCTGGCCCGGTATGAGATCGCCGCCGATGTCAGCGAGGGTCACGAGCTGGCACTGCTATCGCTGCGGTCAGGTCTGCTGGTGTGGTCCAACGGACTGCGGTTCTGGTGGTGTTCCGGGTGGAACGAGGAACGACGGCGCGCGGTTTACGCCTCACAGGAGGTGTCCAACGTGGATCGGGCCGCGCGGCGAATCTCGTTGCTCTGCACCGGCAACCAGAACGTTCCCCCTTCCGCCGGGGAACTGTCGTGACGCTGACGGAGCTGCAGAAACTTCACGAGCGCACGTGGACGATCTCTGAGGGGGTCGGGGGCGGCTGGTACGCCATGCGGCGCGTGTCCATCTCGGAGTACGGGATCAGGCATGGCCTGTCCGACGTGCGATGCGGGGCGACCTTGGGGGAACTGGCTCGCAATCTGGATGTGGAAACGCGGCTGGAGCAGCAGTCCTGGCGACGTGTGCCTACTCGGGGGATGCGCTAGCCCATAGAGCTGGTGCGGCGGTGCGCCTCCCCAGCGTCTAGGCCGTCGCACCTTGCCGGGGAGGTCTCCAATAGTCGGGGACCTCCCCGCTTTTATGTTCCCATCGGGAATTAGCGGGAGGTGGGTTGTAGGTGTCTCTCTTGATTCTTGATGACGACAGTATGAGGCGTCGGATAATCGAGGGGATCAAGTCCGGCCTTACTGTGGCCGAAGTATCTGTAAGAGTAGGTGTGGATCTGCTCACGATTCATAATTACCGCTGCGCGAACCGGGAGTTTGATCAGGCTGTTGTTTGTGCGTCGTTCGCTGCTGGCGGGGATTGTTCTCCGGTGTTCACGGCGACCCCTCCGTATAAGGACAGGTTGTTGCAGGCGCGGATCATTCGCGACATCTCGGAGGGAGGAAGCTGCCTGGAAGATGATCTGGTGCGGGTGGTGGAAGGGTACGGCTACCGCCTGCGGCAGGTCTGGTTGTGGCGGAAATATGACGATGTGTGGCTGCTTGCCTTCGAGACGGCGCTTATGAACGTGCGTAACCCGAATCTGGCGCATGGGACCAAGAATGCCTGGCTTCGTGTGAGGTGTAAGTGCATCTACTGTCGGGCGATGGGGCTTAGGGAACCCCACAGAGGACATTACATATCTCAGTGGCTACGTCTGTCGAAAGAATTCGGAGGTACAGGGCTAGATGTCCATCCTGGTGCTTGACGATGATGATAAGAGGTGCCGGATAGTCGAGGGGATCGCGTCTGGTCTGACAATGCAGGAGGCATGCGCCAAAGAGGGTGTGG
>NZ_JBFABE010000157.1:0-2701 GCF_040640155.1 Streptosporangium sp. NPDC023615 | reverse complement strand
CCCAGACCAAGATCCGCGGCATGCGCGTCGAACCCGGCGAGATCGAGGCCGCGCTCGCCCGCCACCCCGAGCTGAGCGCCGCGGCGGTCGGCGTGACCCGGGACGGCCCCGGCGGGGCCCGGCTGGTCGGCTACGTCGTGCGCCGCCCCGGCGCCGGAGCCCCCTCCGGCGAGGCGGCACGCGAGGGCGGCGGACGGGCCGGGGAGTCCACACGGCACTCGGAGCCGCACGACCGGCGCGGCGTCGGAGAACCCACGGGGGACCCGGAGCTGCACGACCGGCTCAGGGACCGGCTCCGCGAGGAGCTGCCCGAGCACATGATCCCCACCCTCTGGGTCGAGCTGGAGGCCCTCCCGCTCACCCCGAACGGCAAGCTGGACCGGGCGGCGCTGCCGTCACCGTCGCCGCACTCCGGCGCCGCGGACTGGGAGCCCCCGCGTCCCGGTGCCGAGCAGGACGTGGCCGAGGTGTGGCGGGAGGTGCTCGGCCTGGAGAAGGTGGGCCGTCACGACGGCTTCTTCTCCGTCGGCGGTGACTCCATCCTCAGCCTCTCGGTGGTCGCGGGCCTGCGCCGCCGGGGCCACACGCTGGACCTGCAGCGGCTGTTCACCCACCAGACCGTGGCCGAGCTGGCCTCCGTACTGGACACACCAGGCGCGGGTCCCGCCGCCGAGCCGGAGCCGAAGGCCGCCACCGGCGCGTTCGGCATGCTCAGCGCCGCGGATCTGGCCAAGCTCAGGAAGGGCGAACGATGATCGAGGACGCGTACCCGCTGGCGGCGCTGCAGGCGGGGATGCTGTATCACAGCGAACTCGAACCCGACAGCCCCACCTACCACGACCTGATGACCGTCACGCTGCGCGGCGCCCTGCACGTCCGGGCGCTGACCGGGGCGCTGGCCCAGGTCGCGGCACGCCATCCGGTGCTGCGCACCTCCTTCGACCTGACCGGGTTCAGCGAGCCGCTGCAGCTCGTGCACGACGACGTGACCGTCCCGCTGGAGGTCGTCGACCTGCGCGACGGCGCCGCGACGGAGGGCGGGAACGTCCCCGGCGGGAACGTCACCGGCGACGGCCCGCGCGAGCGGCTGGCCTCCTGGCGGGAGGCGGAGAAGCGCAACGGGTTCGACTGGTCGTCCCCGCCGCTGCTGCGGGCGTACGCGCACGTGCTGGACGAGGACGAGTTCGCGCTCAGCCTCAGCTTCCACCACGCGATCCTGGACGGCTGGAGCGTCGCGGCGCTGGTCACCGAGCTGCTGGGCCGCTACGCCGCCGCCGTCGGCAGCGGCACCGCCACCGGCACCGGCACCGGCACCGGCGGCACGGACACCGGCCACTCCGGGTCCGCGTCACCCGGGGAACCACGGGGGGAACCACGGGAGACCCCGCCCCGGGATCTGCCCCGGGATCTGCCCCGGGCCCTGTTCCGGGACCTGGTCGCGGCCGAGCGGGCGGCGACGGCCTCGGCCGAGGCGCGGGAGTTCTGGCGTGAGCGCGTCGAGGACGCCCCGGAGAGCCGCCTGCCCCGGCTGCCGGGGTTCCCGACCGGCGGGCCGCGCGCCGCCGAGGTGGTGGCCGTGCCCGTACCGGACGGGACGGTGGCGGAGCTGGAGCGGCGGAGCCGCGAGCTGCGGGTGCCGCTGCGCACCACCCTGCTCGCCGCCTACCTGACGGCGCTGGGTCACGTCACCGGCGAGCGGGAGGTGATGGCCGGTGTCCTCGGGCACGGCCGTCCGGAGACCGAGGGCGGCGGCGAGGTGCTGGGACTGTTCCTCAACACGCTGCCGCTCCGGGTGCGCCTCGACGCGGGCGACCGGGCCGCCCTGATCCGGCGGGTGTTCGACGCGGAGGTGGCGGCGGTGCCCTACCGGCACTACCCGCTGTTCGAGATCCAGCAGGCCGCCGGGCGCTCACCGCTGCTGGACACCCTGTTCGACTTCCGGGACTTCCACGTGTACGGGGGCCTGTCAGGCGACGGTGTGGCGATCACCGGACAGGAGTTCTTCGAGCAGACCGACATGCCGTGCACGGTGGCCTTCGTCCGCCTGCCGGGAGGCGGCCTGACCCTCACGCTGTCCTACGACGCCTCGCAGTTCCCGCGCGAGCAGATGGAGTCCCTGGCCGGGCGGGTGATCGACGCGCTGACCGGCGAGCCGACGATCGACCCGGCCGAGAACGAGACGATCGACCGGTGGAACGCCACCGGTCGCGCCCACCCGGCGGGCGGCACCCTGCACGGCCTGTTCCTCGCGCAGGCGGCGCTGACCCCCGACGCCCCGGCGGTGGCCTTCGAGGGCTCCTGGACCACCTACCGCGAGCTGGCCGGGCGCGCCTCGGCGATCGCCGCGGAGCTGTACCGCGCCGGGGTCTCGCACGACCGGCCGGTGGGGGTGCTGCTCGAACGGAGCGCGGACCTTCCGGCCGCCCTGCTCGGCGTCCTCGCCGCCGGGGGCGCCTACCTGCCGCTGGAGCCGGGACACCCCCTCGCCCGGATGCGCGGCATGCTCGACGACGCGGGCGCCTCGGTGGTGCTGACCTCCGCCGACCTGGCGGACGAGGCACCCGAAGGGGTGCGCGTCGTCGTCCTGCCGCCCCCCGTCCCCACCGGGCCCGCCGAACCGGCCGACCTGGTCGGCGCGGTGGCGGAGGACCTGCCGGACTCGCTCGCGTACGTGATCTTCACGTCCGGGTCGACCGGCCGT
>NZ_JBFABE010000156.1:0-2719 GCF_040640155.1 Streptosporangium sp. NPDC023615 | reverse complement strand
GGAAGGTGCACCGCAAGACCGAGAAGCTGTTCTCGATCGCCGAGGCGTCGCTGCGGGCGCCGGAGGGTACGGTCCGGCAGGTGGTGTTCCCGGCGGTGCCGGGCGGGGAGAACACGCTGCGGGCGCTGGTGGCGGAGGCGAAGGCGGACGCCAGGGCCTACAAGGCCCGGGTGCGGACGGTGCTGACCAGTTCCTACACCTCCTACTACCGGCGGATGCTGCCCAAGCTGCTGGCCGCGATCGAGTTCAAGTGCAACAACACCGCCTACCGGCCGGTGATGGATGCCGTGGACCTGCTGCAGCGCTACGCCGACATCCCGAACACCACCCGCCACTACGACGCATCCGAGAACGTCCCCATCCATGGGGTGGTTCCGGATGGCTGGCTGGAGGCGGTCGTCGACGAGAACGGGGTCATCGAGCGGGCCTCCTACGAATTGTGCGTGATCGTGTCGTTGAAGGACGCGCTGCGCCGCCGCGAGATCTACGTCGCCGGCGCCCGCCGCTGGCGCAATCCCGAGGAGGACTTGCCGACCAATTTCGAGGACAACCGGGACGTCCACTACGAGAACATGCGCCAGCCGCTGGACAGCAGTGTGTTCATCGAGACGTTGAAGGAGGCGATGCGCGCCTCGATGGCGGCGTGCGGGGAGGCGGTCCGCAAGAACCGCTCCGGCGGCACGAAGGTGAAGACGCACCGCGGTGAGCCGCGCTGGCACATCCCTGACCTGGGCAAGCTGAAGGTGCCGGAGAACCTTCGGGCGCTGCACACCGAGGTCGCCGCCCGCTGGGGGATCATCGATCTGCTGGACTTCCTGAAGGAGTCCGACTTCGTCACCGACTTCACCGACGCGTTCACCACGGTCGCGACCCGGGAGGCGACCCCGCGGGAGGTGATCCGCAAACGGCTGCTGCTGGTGCTGTACGCGCTCGGCACCAACGTGGGGATCAAACGGGTCGCCGACGGCGGCCGCCACGGCGAGACCGAGGCCGCGCTGCGCGCAACGAGGCACCTGTTCGTCAACCGCGACAACTTGCGAGCGGCGATCGCGACCCTGGTGAACGCCACCCTGAGGATGCGGGACCCGCTGTGGTGGGGCAACGGCACCGCGTGCGCGTCGGACTCGAAGAAGTTCGGGTCCTGGTCGTCGAACCTGATGACCGAGTACCACGCCCGCTACGGCGGCCACGGCGTCATGATCTACTGGCACGTGGACCGCAAGTCGGTGTGCGTCTACTCCCAGCTACGGTCCTGCAACGCCTCCGAGGTCGCCGCGATGATGGAGGGCGTGCTGCGGCACTGCACCGACGCCACCATCGACCGCCAGTACACCGACAGCCACGGCCAGTCCCTGGTCGGGTTCGCGTTCTCCCACCTGCTGGGGTTCAAGCTGCTGCCGCGAATCAAGAGGATCGCCCATCAGAAGCTCGTGAAGGCCGACGCCGATGACCAGGTCCCGTCCTGCCTGACGGGCATGGTGGCCGACAAGCCGATCGACTGGGAGATCATCGCTCAGCAGTATGACCAGATGGTCAAGTACGCCACCGCCCTGCGGCTGGGCACGGCCGAGGCCGAGCAGGTGCTGCGCCGCTTCACCCGCGGCGGCCCCAAGCACCCCACCTACAAGGCCATCGAGGAACTCGGCAAGGCCGTCAAGAGCATCTTCGTCGCCGAGTACATCGCCGCTCAGGAACTGCGCCGCGAGATCCACGAGGGCCTGCAGGTCGTGGAGAACTGGAATTCGGCCAACACCGACCTGTTCTACGGCAGCGCCGGCACCCTCCCGGGCAGCGACAAGGAGCACCAGGAGGTCTCCATGCTCAGCCTGCACTTGCTGCAGTCCGCGCTGGTGTTCATCAACACCCTGCTCGTCCAGTCCGTCCTGAAGGACCCCACCTGGCAGCAGAAGCTGACCGAGGCCGACAAACGCGGCTTGTCCCCGCTGTTCTGGTCCAACGCCAACCTCTACGGCACGATCGATATCGACATGGGCCGCCACCTCGACCTCGGCCTCGCGGCCTGATCGGCTTCTTCCCCTCGATCAGGATGATCCAGGGGACGAAGCTGGCTGGTCGGGCAGCAGCCCGGCCAGCGCGGTCCGGACCGCGGCCCGACTCACCCCCTGCGCACGTGCGAGCGCCGCGATCGAGGCGCCCTGGTGGGTGAACGCCGACCGCACCTCCTCGATGCGTGCGCCGGTCAGCGCGGCCGGCCGCCCGCGGTAGCGGCCTTCGGCCTCGGCCGCGGCGATCCCCTCGGCGGTCAGCTCGTTCTGCAGGTCGCGCTGGAACTGCCCCACAGCGGTGATCACGTTGATGATCAGGTCGGTGGTGGCGTCGTTGGCGGCCAGGTCGTGGAAGTTCGACAGCGGCCCGGACAGGACCCGCAGCACTACGCCGCGGGCCTGGCACCAGCCGCGGACGGTGTGGATGTCGACCAGGTCGCGGCAGAGCCGGAACAGCTCCGACACCGTGAGGGTGTCGCCGGGATGCGCAGCAGCGGCAACCTTGGCGAACGCGGGCCGCTCCAGCGCGGGAACCTTGGAGGTGGTCGCCGGGTCCTCAAACAGCAGCACGCCCTCGACCGGGTGGAACCCCGCCGCGACGCCCTCGGCCCGGACCAGCAACCCGGCCTCGGTGAGGATGTGCCGCTGCCGCAGCAGCGACTGGGTCGCGGTGGACGAGCGGGAGTAGACGATCCGCACCGGCGCTCCTCAAG
>NZ_JBFABE010000155.1:0-2756 GCF_040640155.1 Streptosporangium sp. NPDC023615 | reverse complement strand
CCACCCGCTCCCGGATCAACCCGTCCAGGGTGAGCGACCGCACCTCCAAAGGCGCGCCCGTGCCGCAGTCGTCCAGCAGAGCCTGTTCGGTGGAGGTCATCGTGTCCGGCAGTTCGATGATCGCGGTGCCGGCGTCCCGGTCGAGGGTGGCCGCCACGAAGTCGGCGAAGCGTTCCGCGTGCTTCGCCAGCTCGGCAGGTCCGATCAGCGACTCGTGGCCGGCGAGCTCAAGCCGGGAACCGTGCACCGGGTCCGAGTAGACGACCAGCTCGAGACGCCCCACCGGACCGGCGTTGACGGTCTCCTGCCGACCGGTCACGTCGCCGAACCGGGCCGTGTAGTCGAACGCCTTGATGTTGATGACCGGGAGGCACAGGTAGTCGAACTCACCGCCCGGCCAGACGCGGGCCACCTGTTCCTCGGTCAGGTTCCGGTCACGGCTCGTCGTGCGCAGCTGCTGCGCCACGCTGTGCACGATCTCTTCCAGCGACGACGCACCGGACAGTCGTGTCACGATCGGCAGTGAATTCACCAGCATGCCGGGCGTACGGAGGGCGACGGCGTCGTCGCGCATCATGAACGGGACACGCACGATCAGCTCACGGCGGTTCTCGCCGAGAGCGGTGTAGACGCCCCACAGACCGGTCAGGTAGGCCGCCCAGCTCACCCGCGACCGTCGGGCGCGATCCTGCATCCGCCCCCACGTGTCGGCGGGCAGCGGAACGGTTACCTGCTGCTGCGAAAGCTTGAACAGCTCGTCGACGCGGACGTTCGCCGCGTGACCGAGTGGTTCCGCCTCCGCGAACAGCGACGTCCAGTCGTCGGGAAGACGGTGGTCGGCAGCCGGTGCGGGTTCGGCTCCGACGACGTCCAGCAAGTTGCCGAACCAGCGTGGTGCGGGCGCGGCGCCGTGCAGCCGGGCCGTGTAGATCTCGGCGACGCGGCGGGTGAACAGCGACAGACCGTACGCGTCCAGCACGAGGTGGTGCGTCGTGAACGCCCAGGCCCATGAGCCGCCGTCCCGCCGGAACAGGACGGACTCCGAGCGGGACGGCTCGGTGACGTCGATGACCGCACGGTAGGGGGTCCGGGCACGGTGCCGGATCGTGTCGTCCCCGGCCGGCTCGTCGACGACCGTGGTCGGGAGCGATGCGCCCTCCTCGACGCTCTGGTACGCCGCGCCGTCCAGCTCGGCGAATCGGGTGCGAAGCGCCTCGGACTCCGCGAAGGCCTGCTCGACCGCGTCCGCGAAGACCACGACGTCGATCGGGCCGTCCAACCACACCAGTTGGCCGATCCGGAACGCCGTCGCCTCGGGGACCAGACGCTGCGCCGCCCACACGCCGCGTTGTGCCCGGGTCAACGGGACGAGTCGGCCAGACATGGATCCTCCAAGGTCGGTGCAGTGCAGGGGGGGTAGATCAGATCGAGGTCACGACGGTGCCGGTCAAGGCGTCACGCACGGCTTTCGTGACCGAGGCGTCGAAACCAAGCATCGTGATCGTGGTGGCGTCCGGGCCGAGGTGATAGCGGATCACCGCCCGGTAAAGCGTTTCGACGCCTTCCGGTCGGTCCGCCGCCGGCCCGTGGACCCGGGTGATGAGCACCTGCGGCACCGGTGCGCGCCGCAGGGCTCGGCGCCCGGCCTGGTTGTGGTGACGCAGCAGCGGGAACTCCACGGTCGCCGTCCGGTCCTCGTCGTCGACGGGTAACGGAACGGTCGCCGTGAACGGACCCGGCGGCGTTGAGCCGGCCCCGGCGACCATGGCGACCTCCTCATCGACGAGACCACCGGTCGTGTTCGCTCCCGTCACCCACAGCGCGCGACGGACAGCGTTCCGTACGGCGCCTTCGCCACGCGGCCCCACCCAGTCGAACGTCTCGGCCCGGCCCGGCGCCAAGATGTTCTGGTCGACATCCGCACGGTTCTTCAGCAGGTCCAGCCACTCCTCCGCGCCTGACGTGCCGGTGGCGGCGCCGGCCTCCTCGACGGCCTGAAGGGCCGGCGCCAGCCCGGTGTTCGCCCACTCCACCGGGACGTCGGACCGCAGCACGTCGACGAGACGATGGACCGAGGCACGGTCCGCTGCGCCGGCGTGGACGGCAAGGGAGACGACCGTACGGGTCGGTGTCCGGACGAAGGCCAGGGCGGACGGTCTCCCGATCGTGATGTCCACCAGGTCCGTCGCCGCCGCGCGCAGTGCCGCCAAGTCGGCGTCGTCGGCCGGCGCGAGTTCGGTGACCGCCGCCGGCGCCGTCGGCAGGATGTGGCTGAGCCACAGGCGCCGGCTGACACACTGCACGGACATACGCAGTGCGTCCGTTCCCGCAACGACAGCGGCGTATGCGGCACGAAGTTCCGGATGGCCGGGGAGCTCGAAGGTCTCGGTGTACACCCAGGCGTTCGGGTCGGCGCCCGACTCCCTGAGGCGATCCAGGGTCGCGGACACCGGGGCCGGGACGGGCTCCTGATCGAACTGATCGACCTGATCGGCCGGAGGAGCGGGCAACGCGCCGGCCAGCCCACCCACGGTCCGGTGCTCGAGGACGTCCCGGAGCGTCAGCGACAGCTCGCGTGCGAGCGCGGCGGACACGAGACGCGCGGCGAGGATGCTGTCTCCGCCCAGCCGGAAGAAGTCGTCGTCGACCGACAGCTCGCGCTCCAGGCGCAGGACGTCGCGGAAGATCTCGGCCAGGACGCGCTCGGTCTGGCTCTCGGGTGCCCGCCCACCCGCGCCGGCGAGCACGGGAACAGG
>NZ_JBFABE010000154.1:0-2785 GCF_040640155.1 Streptosporangium sp. NPDC023615 | reverse complement strand
GCCGTCGTTCGACGATCTCGCCCTGCTGGCCGCCCGGGTGACCGGGACGCGGCGGCGCGAGGTCAGGTGTCGGCAGTGCCACGTCGGTCATCCTGAAGAGCGCTTCGGTGCGCGCGAAATGCCCGTTTCTGGGTTGCGATAAGACATGTTATCGCAACCCAGGCTTGGTAAGGCATGAGACCACGCGGGACTACGGGGAACTACTGGACGCGGTTCGCCGGGCGGCCTTCTTCGTCTTCCGCTCGGTGATGAGGCGCCGATGTAGTCGGACGCCCTCGGGGGTGACGTAGGGGGTCGGCAAGGTGCGCAGGAAAGGGGCGACGGCTGATGCCGCGCTGAGCGGCACCTCAGGAGCCTGACGACCTGACGTCTTCGAGCTGGCCGACGCGGTAACTTCCCGCGTGTTCGGGGCGTCGAGAGCTTCAACCGGGGAGCCGCGTCATCCTCAACCACGTTGACCAGGCGCAATACCTTTTTGCATGCTGGTTCTGTGAGAGCAATAGAACCCCGCACTTGAACGATGCAGCAGGGGGTTTCCGGCATATGCCGGAAACTAAATGGTCAAACTGTTGACATACTTAGTGGGGTCAGCAGTCGTGACTCTTCGCCGAGCCCGACCATCGCTGCAGGCAGGAGCCCTCCGGGGGTGGTAGCCCGGAGGGCCCGCCACCCCCCTGTCTTCACGGGAAAAGCAGGGGAGATGAGTGTCGCTCGCCTTTGCCTTCCTTTTATGCGCCCGTATCGTCAATGACGTACGTGGCTTCCTGTGATGTGCCGATCTCCCCTTACCACGGAGATCAAGCGGGACAGCTGAAATTCGGGCTCGGCGAAGGAGGCGACTTCGGTCGTGAAAATCGACAACTGGCTTGTTGTCTGCGTGACGGCGCTGGTGGCGCTGGCCGTCATCGCCTTGGGGGCGTACGCCCTCAAGGCGCTCGGCGCCGCAGAAGACCCCGCCGTGATCGCGGGCATGTTCGCAGGGCTGTGCGCCCTGCTCGCTGCGATCCCCCGGATCATCAAGGCGATTCGGGGACCGGGCCGATGATCGCCCCGGATCGCGACGCAGCTATACGAGGAACCGCGGTTCAGCACGGCAGCTTCTGGGCTGAACTGGACAGGGGAGCACGCGAGAAGCTCATCGGTCTCGGCAGGTGGCAGGAGTATCGCTCCGGCAGGGTTCTCTACTACCAGGGAGAAACGAATCGTCACGTGTTCTTCCTGCAGTCTGGTCACGTCAAGATGGTGAACGATGCGGGGACCCGGTCGGAGAAGATGCTCACCATCCGGTATCCGGGCCAAGTTCTCGGAGAACGTGAGGCGCTCCAACGCGGAGGTACGACCACACGAGAAGTGACCGCCCAGGCTCTGGGGGACGTCACGGTACTTGCGGTCGACGCCGTGAAGTTCGCCGACTTCCTGGAAGCACACCCTTCCCCGGCGCTCGCGTTGATCAAGGAGCTTGGTTCCCGTCTGCACGACGCCGAGACGCGGCTCACGATGATTGCCTCCGAAGGGGCTAACCGCCGTCTCGCCAAAGCCCTGGCCTCGCTCATCGACCACAACACCGCGATGAAAGTAGGGACCAGCGAGATCAAGTTCCCCCTGACCCAGGCGGAACTCGCCTCCTGGATCGGAACCTCTCGAGAGACCGTGGAACGCAGCCTGCGGGGCTGGCGAGCCCGCGGCATCGTACACACCGGCTATCGCAGCATCACGGTCCTGCGACCTGCCGACATCATGTGGATCGCCGGTATCCCCTCACCCTTCCAACCATCTGTACATCGCCGTTCCGCCTGACATCGCCTCGGCACGACAAGGTCTCGGGGAGAAATCTCTCTCCGAGACCTTGTCGCGTCCGCCCAGTTGAAGAACGTCGAAGCGATGGCGCTACACCCTGGCCTTCTCCGTCTCCCGCTCGGTGATGAGGCGCCCGATGTAGTCGACGCCCTTCGGCGTGACGTACAGCGTGTAGAACTCGCTCGATCGCCCGTCGCTGTGGGAGTAGCTGCCCTCCGACGCCTTGAAGCGCCCGGCCTGGAGATGGCGGGCATGGACGTCCCACACCTTGCGCCCGCCGGACTCGTACCGGGTGAACAACACCTTGCGCTCCACCAGGAAGGCGCGCAGGTCGCCCTCCCGCCAGCCGAACACCTTCGCGACCTCACGGATCAGCCGGGCGCCGTCGGCCTGGAGGAACCGGTCGTGTGCCGCGACCTTCGGCGCGTCGGCGTCGGCCCGCGCGACGAGCTCGCGGTTCTGCCGGCTCAACTGCATGGTCTGGACGACCGATGCTCTCCAGGCGTCCAGCACCTCGAGTTGCCCCTCCGGGGTGGACAGGTCCGGCATCCTGACCGGCAGGGCGGCGGGCTCCCGTACCGCCGTCGCGCCGGGCGCGGTGTAGGTGCCGGTGTCCTCGATGGCGGGCATCACGTCGTCGGCGAGCCACGCCTTGAGCCGGACGGCGCCGGGCACCCGGGAGTCGAGGATCAGCCGGTTCACGGCCTCGCGGGTGATGAACAGCTTGTTGGGGTTGCCGCGGCCGGATTCGATAACCCCGGGAAGGGTATTCGCTGCGTCGCGGACGTTGAGGGTGATCCTCTCGCCGGGGCGTACGTGGGCGGCCGCGGCCCGGGACGGGTTGATGTGCTCGGTGATGGAGCACATCCCGGCCAGTTCGTAGTAGGCGACGCCGCGCAGGGTTGCGGTGAGGACGGGCGTGCCGTCGAACTCGGGGTGCCGTGTTGGGTCGGACCGGGGCGCCCTGCCGTGATTACTCCCGGTGGGT
>NZ_JBFABE010000153.1:0-2814 GCF_040640155.1 Streptosporangium sp. NPDC023615 | reverse complement strand
TCCGCCTGATCAACCGCAACAGCAACAAGGCCCTGGAGGTCCAGGGCGCCTCCACCGCCGACGGCGCCAACATCGTCCAGTACGACGACTGGGGCGGCAACAACCAGCAGTGGCAACTCGTCCAGGTCGGCAGCGAACCGAGCCCGACCCCGACCCCCACGCCGACGCCCGGCGGCACCTACAACAACCCGACCGTCTGGCAGGACTTCGCCGACGGCGACATCATCCGGGTCGGCGACGCCTACTACTACTCGGCCTCGACGATGCACTACTCCCCCGGCGCGCCGATCCTGCGCTCCTACAACCTGGTCGACTGGGAGTACGCCGGCCACTCGGTGCCCCGCCTGGACTTCGACTCAGCCGCCTACGACCTCAACGGCGGGCGGGCCTACGTGAAGGGCATCTGGGCCTCGACGCTGAACTACCGGCCCAGCAACAGCACGTACTACTGGATGGGGTGCACCGAGTTCAACCGCACCTACGTCTACACCGCGTCGGCGGTCGACGGCACCTGGACCAAGCGGGCGCGGATCAACAACTGCTACTACGACGCGGGCCTGCTCGTCGACGACAACGACACCATGTACGTCGCCTACGGCAACGGCACGATCAGCGTCGCCCAGCTCTCGGCCGACGGCCTCAGCCAGGTGCGCAGCCAGCAGGTGTTCCAGACCCCCTCCAGTGTCGGCACCCTGGAGGGCGCCCGCTTCTACAAGCGCGGCAACTACTACTACATCTGGCTGACCCGCCCCGCCAACGGCCAGTACGTGCTGCGCTCCACCAGCCCGTTCGGCCCGTACGAGATGCGTCAGGTCCTGCTGAACATGCCCGGCCCGATCTCCGGGGGCGGCGTGCCGCACCAGGGCGGCATGGTCCAGACGCAGAACGGCGCCTGGTACTACATGGCGTTCGTCGACGCCTACCCCGGCGGCCGGATGCCCGCCCTGGCACCGATCAACTGGAGCGCCGACGGCTGGCCGAGCGTCCAGACGGTCAACGGCGCCTGGGGCAGCACCTACCCGCGGCCGAACATCCAGACCACCAAGACAGTGAAGCCGATGATCGGGCCGGACACGTTCACGTCGAGCGCCCTGGATCACCGCTGGGAGTGGAACCACAACCCCGACAACTCCAGGTGGTCCTCGGGCAGCGGGCTGCGGCTGCAGACCGCGACCGTCACGAACGACCTGTACAACGCGCGCAACACGCTGACGCACCGCATCCAGGGCCCGTCCTCGACGGCGACGATCGAGCTGGACTACTCGGCGATGGCCAACGGCGACCGGTCCGGGCTGGCGATGCTGCGTGACTCCTCGGCGTGGATCGGGGTCCGGCGCGACAACGGCGCCCACCGGGTGGTCATGACCAACAACCTGACGATGAACAGCAGCTGGCAGACCACGTCGACCGGCAGTGAGGCGGCCTCGGCCGCGATCTCCGGAGGCCGGATCTGGCTTCGCGTCAACGCCGACATCCGGCCGGGCTCAGGACGTCAGGCCCGGTTCTCCTACAGCACCGACGGGGTGAACTTCACCTCCCTCGGCCCGGCCTTCACGCTGAACAACGCCTGGCAGTTCTTCATGGGCTACCGCTTCGCGATGTTCAACTACGCCACCCAGTCCCTCGGAGGCGCGGTGACGGTGCGCCGGTTCGATCTCACCACCCCGTAAAACCGAAAGGCACCATGTGATGAACACCCCAGATCGCTCGGCCCGGCCTTCCGGGCGCACAGGGCTGCGGAGATTCCTGTCCTTCCTGAGCGCCGGCGTGCTCGCCGCCGGCATGTCGGTGGCGATCTCCGCCCCCGCGGACGCCGCCTCCACGCTGGGCGCGTCGGCGGCCGAGAGAGGCGGCCGCTACTTCGGCGCCGCCGTCGCCTCCGGCAAGCTGAGCAACTCCACCTACGTCAACATCCTGAACCGCGAGTTCAACTCGGTGACCGCCGAGAACGAGATGAAGTGGGACGCCACCGAACCCCAGCGCGGCACCTTCAACTACACCGGCGCCAACCGGATCGTGAACCACGCCCTGGGACAGGGCATGAAGATCCGCGGTCACGCCCTGCTCTGGTACCAGCAGCAGCCCGGCTGGGCCAAGAACCTGTCCGGTGCGACGCTGCGCAGCGCGGCCATCAACCACGTCACCCAGGTCGCCACCTACTTCCGCGGCAAGATCCACTCCTGGGACGTCGTCAACGAGGCGTTCGAGGACGGCGGCTCCGGCGCCCGGCGCGACTTCAACCTCCAGCGCACCGGCAACGACTGGATCGAGGCGGCCTTCCGCGCCGCCCGCGCCGCCGACCCCGGCGCCAAGCTCTGCTACAACGACTACAACACCGACGGGATCAACGCCAAGAGCACCGCCATCTACAACATGGTGCGCGACTTCAAGGCGCGCGGTGTGCCGATCGACTGCGTCGGCTTCCAGTCCCACCTGGGCGGCTCCCTCTCGGGTGACTACCAGGCCAACCTCCAGCGCTTCGCCGACCTCGGCGTCGACGTCCAGATCACCGAGCTCGACGTGGCCCAGGGGTCCAACCAGGCCAACATCTACGCCGGCGTGACCCGGGCGTGCCTGGCGGTGTCCCGGTGCACCGGCATCACCGTCTGGGGCATCCGCGACAACGACTCCTGGCGCGGCGGCGAGAACCCGCTGCTGTTCGACGCCTCCGGCAACAAGAAGGCCGCCTACACCAGCACGCTCAACGCCCTCAACGCCGGCGGCACCCCCACTCCCACCCCCACGCCGACCCCGGGCCAGGTCGACACGAACGCCTGGTACGTGCTGGTCAACCGCACCAGCGGCAAGGCCCTG
>NZ_JBFABE010000152.1:0-2892 GCF_040640155.1 Streptosporangium sp. NPDC023615 | reverse complement strand
GGTCACACTTTCGGCGGCTCCACCAGACCCGTGCCCTGATCAGCCACTACCGACGCCGTGGCGATCCGCTCCCGGCGGATCTACGAATGTAGTACCAGTGTCCTATCAACGAAGCTGAATCCCGCCGCCTGGTGTGGCGGGCGCTCTTTTGTGCGCCCGCCTCCTCGTCTCCGGGTGATGATAGGTCATACCTTCATCCAGAACTCCGCCGTGGTTTCTCGCTTTAACAGGACTGCGGATCGGGATCGGGTCCCTTATCCCGTTGGACCTCCACCGTGTCGGCCCGATGGGCGCCGGGAGGCACGCTGTTGTCCTCCCACATGGCCCTGCCCGAAGGGTCGTTGGCGATTCTCGCGTAGTAACGGGCCTGCTCGGTGTTCATCGAGGCGACCCTGATCTGGTACCAGGCACCTTCCCTGCCTCTGAGGGGAATGTTGACGTACCACTCTTCGCCGTCGGAGTGCACATCGGCGACGAACAGGATCTTGCCGATTTTGGCTCCCCCGTTGGTCTGGGAAGCGTAGACCAGAAGAGTCTGTCCGTCGTCTGGAAGGCCGTGCCCGCTGATCAGCAGGCACGGTTTCGCCGGCACGTGATTCCGCCCGTCCGGTGAGGTGATCTTGATGGCAGGAAGCGGCCACCAGTTGTCGATGGCCTTGATGGTGAAGGAGGCGATGACCGCGATAAGCACACCGGTCGCACATCCGCCCACGAACCCGCTGACCTTCTTCAGCGCCTTCTTCCAGAGCGTGTCGCCAGGCGACTGCTCCTCTGCCTCCTCGCCGAGGATCTCTTGTGAAGACATTTCTTCGAGCGCCCCCCCTATTCGGGTCGCGGTGCCGTTATCTCTGGTCCGCACAGCATGATCGCGACTAGACTGGAAGGATCCGTGAGGATGTTTTGCCTGCTCAGCCGTGATTTGTATGCCATGCTCGGGCCTTCCCCGCGTGGGGGAGGTCGATCTAGTCGCGTTTAGTGATCGGCGGCGCCCCGAGCTCGCACCTTCAGGTGTACGGATGCGATCAGGGTTACGCGCATTGTGGAACTTTCCTGACGGTCGGTGGAGGGCCGCCCTCCCTCGTCTTCACCTTTACTGGTTGGCCGCCACGGTGAAGACGGGGAGAGGTGCGGCCCTCTGTGTGCGAGGGTGCCTTCGGTCTATGGGGTGAGGGAGACCCACGCCTGGCGCGAGGTAAACACGGTGGTCTCACCTCCTCGATCGGGGTTGGATCTCGTCGACAGGGCAGGGGTAGGGGATGCTCGGCCTTCGCGCCCTGCTTCCCATACGCTGGGTAAACACTCTCCCAAGCTGTGGTCGGGGCGCTCTGACCGCCGTCGTTGCGCCACCTGTCATCTGGTACGTTACAAGCCTATCTCGGTTGGGCCGTTTTAGGCATTCCGTGGCACTCCGGGCATGTCGGAGCGACTTGACAGCAGGGGAAATAAGGTTGATCTTGTCTCGATGAAGAGACAGCTGTCATTCTGCAGTCTTCCATCAAGCTACCAGGCGGCACGCCAGGTAGCAGAATGACGGCAATCAGCTGCTACGCAGTGTTGGGAGGAAACATGGCTGTCAGTGGTTCGGGGCCTGTGGTGCAGGGAGCACTGCTACGTAATGAGCTCGTTCGCTTACGCAGAGCCAACAAAGTCACTCAGGAACAGGTAGCGAAGCGCCTGGAGTGGTCCGCCTCCAAGTTCATCCGCATAGAGGGCGGGAAGACCGGCATCAGTAGGTCAGACCTGCGGGCACTCCTGACCGAGTACGGCGTCACCTCCCCCACCAGGATCGAGCGCTTGCAAGCACTTGCCAGAGGGGCCAAGGAGTCGGCCTGGTGGGATATCTACAGGGGTGAGATCTCGGACGGCTACCTAAGTTATGTGGGGTACGAAGCAGGCGCGTCGTTCATCAGGCAGTTTCAGCCCTCTGTGATCCCAGGATTGTTGCAGACTCCTGAGTACGCCGAGGTGCTTGTCTCGGGGACGGCCGCCCCAACCCAGGTCGGCCCTGCGGTTAAGTTGCGCAGGCAACGCCAGGAAGAACTGGCCTCCAGGGAAGAGCCGCCCTCCCAGTACTTCGTCCTCGACGAGGCGGTCATCCGACGCCATGTGGGTGTGAAAAAAGATCCACGAATCATGCCGGCTCAGCTTCGGCGGCTGATCGATCTCGCCGCGAACGATGTGAACATCACCATCGTGGTGATTCCCTTCAGTGCCGGAGCTCATGATGGGATGACGATAGGACCGATCACATTGCTGGAGTTCGAGGAAGGCCTTGACGACCTTCTCTATCGAGAGCGGGGCGAAGGTCCGTCGATCAGTTCCGACGACTCGTTGGTCACCGACTATCGGGATATCTTCGAGTCCCTTGTGGGAGAGGCCCTGCCTCCGGAGGAGTCCCTTGAGCTCATTGCCCAGGCCGTGGAGCAGTTGGCGAGGTGACAGGAATATTTCCGTGATGATGGGATGCGTCTGGTGAGTTTCCTGAGGTTCTGGTGTCGGCGGGCAATTGCCTCGCCGCTACAGGGAGCCAGGCGCAAAGCCGGATCGTCAGGGCGGTGACTGCGATGGTCCCAAGATGAAAGTACGCGCGTGCTCGCCGGGACGGTTGGTCATGGCCCGAACGTTTTCTTCAGCCGATTGATCATCCGCTCATCACGTCGTACCGCTCGCGCCGCTCAACGTTGGGGACAGTCGGGTAGCCCTTGGCCGAACCGATCCACTGATCGTGAAGCTGTGGGACGGCGTGGTGGATCTCACGTATCTGTAGACGGCGTTGATTCTTTCAAGGGGCTGGCCGTCGGCGTTGACCCTGTCCCGCTCGGAGAGCAGCCCTAAGTGACGGTCGCGTCCGAGATGCGGTGTAAAAGGGAACGAGCGTAGGTTGCCGTGCTG
>NZ_JBFABE010000151.1:0-3173 GCF_040640155.1 Streptosporangium sp. NPDC023615 | reverse complement strand
GGGGCGGCGGCGACACCGCCCTGGCGTTCGCGCTGTCGGCGCACCTGCTGGCGTGCTGCGTGGCGGTCCGCGACAACGCGGACGAGGCCACGCGCGCGGAGCTGCTCCCGGGCCTGGCCTCCGGTGCGCTGGTCGCGGCCAACGCCATGACCGAGGACGGGGCGGGCTCAGACGTGAGCAGGCTCGCCACCGTCGCCCGGCCCGACGGCGACCACTACGTGCTCGACGGCGTGAAGTCGTTCGCCAGCAACGCGCCCGCGGCCGATCTGATCGTCACCTACGCCACCGTCGACCCCGGCCTCGGCTTCCTGGGCGTGACCGCCTTCGCGGTCCCCCGCGACCTGCCGGGCGTCACGGTGAGCGAGCCGATGGCGAAGATGGGCCTGGACGGCTGCCCGGCCGGCCGGGTGGAGTTCTCCGGCTGCCGGGTCCCCGCCCGGTTCAGGCTCGGCGGCGAGGGGCGCGGCAGCGCCGTCTTCCAGGGCTCGATGGCCTGGGAGCGGGCCTGCCTGCCCGCGATCTACCTGGGGATGATGGAGGAGCAGCTCGCCCGCGCGGTGGAGCACGCGCGCGGGCGCCGCCAGTTCGGCCGCGCCCTGGGCGACCACCAGGCCGTCTCGCACAAGCTGGTCACGATGAAGCAGCGGCTGGAGGGCGCGCGGCTGCTGCTCTACCGGGCGTGCTGGTCGCTGGACGAGGGGCACGCCGACACCGCCACCCACGCCGCCCTGTCGAAGATCGCCGTGTCGGAGGCGGCCGTGGCCAACAGCCTGGACGCGATCCAGGTCTTCGGCGCGACCGGCTACCTCGGCGCCGCGGGCGTCGAGCGGCAGCTGCGCGACGCCGTGCCCGGCACGATCTTCTCGGGGACCACGGAGATCCAGCGGGAGCTCGTCGCCAGGGGGCTGGGACTGTGAGCCTGCACCGGCTTCTCATCGACTCCGCCGCCCGCTTCCCGGACAACCTCGCCCTGGCCGGCCCGGCCGGTGAGATGACCTACCGGGAGCTCGACCTGCGCGCCGACGCGCTGGCGCACACGCTGTCCGGCGAGGGCGTGCGCCCCGGGGACCGCGTGGTGATCTGGGAGGGGAAGACACCGCTCGCCGTCGTGGCGATGCAGGCCGTGCTCCGCCTGGGCGCCGCCTACGTGCCGGCCGGTGAGAGCGCCCCCGCGGCCCGGGTGGCCGCCCTGGTCCGCGACTGCCGCCCCCGCGTCGTCTGCGCCGCCGGGGACCGGCTGGAGGCGCTCGCCGCCGCCGGTGCCGGCGACACCGGGGACGGGGAGGCGCGACCGCGCTTCGTGGACCTGGGCGGGCACCGGGAGCTCCCGTCCGGCGCTCGGCCCGTCCCGGTCGACCACCCGGTCGCCGGCGACGACCTGGCGTACGTGCTCTACACCTCCGGCTCGACCGGCGTCCCCAAGGGTGTGAGCGTCAGCCACCGCGCCGCCCGCGCCTTCGTGGACTGGGCCGCGGCCGAGCTGGACGCCCGCCCGGAGGACCGGTTCGCCAACCACGCGCCGTTCACCTTCGACCTGTCGGTGCTCGACCTGTACGCGGCCTTCTCCGCCGGGGCGACGGTCTGCCCGGTCCCGGCCGAGCTGGCCTACGCGCCCGCCCGGATGGTGGAGTTCCTGCACCGCGAGCGCGTCAGCGTCTGGTACTCGGTGCCGTCGGCGCTGACCCTGATGATGCGCGACGGCGGCCTGCTGGAGGCTCCCCCGCCCGCCTCGCTGCGGGCGGTGCTGTTCGCGGGCGAGCCCTTCCCGATCGCGGGGGTGCGCGACCTGGCGGCCTGGACCGGCGCGCGGCTGCTCAACCTCTACGGCCCGACCGAGACCAACGTCTGCACCTTCCACGAGGTCGTCCCCGGCGACCTGGAGCGCGACCGCTCCGTGCCGATCGGCCGCGCGTCCTGCGGCGACGTCGTGCGGGTGATGCGGCCCGACGGCCGCGAGGCCGGGGTCGGCGAGGAGGGCGAGCTGGTCGTGGAGGGGCCCACGGTGATGCTCGGCTACTGGGGGCACGCGCCCCAGGCGGGCCCGTACCGCACCGGGGACGTCGTGCGGGTGCTCCCGGGCGGGGCGCTGGACTACCTCGGCCGCCGCGACCACATGGTGAAGGTGCGCGGCTACCGGGTGGAGCTCGGCGAGGTCGAGGCCGTCCTCGGCAGCCACCCCCAGGTGGCCGACGTCGCCGTGGTGGTCAGCGGTGAGGGCGCCGACGCGCGGCTGCGCGCGTTCGTGCTGCCCGCGCCGGGCGCGACGCCGGGCGTGCTGGGCCTCAAGCGGCACAGCGCGGAACGGCTGCCGCCCTACATGATCGCCGACGAGATCCGCTTCGTGGGCGAGCTGCCCAGGACCCGCAACGGGAAGATCGACCGGGCCGCCCTGGGTTCCGGGACCACACCGCACGGCCAGTTGTGAAGGAGACGACCATATGAGCACCGTCCTGTCCGAGCGGGAGATATCGGATCGGCTGATCGCCTTCATCCGGGAGCGGTTCCTGTCGGGAGACCCCGCCGGGGAGCTCGACGAGGACTCGCCGCTGCTGGAGTGGGGGATCCTCAACTCGCTCAACACCGCGCTGCTGGTCGCCCACATCCGCGACGAGATGGGGATCGACGTGGCGTTCGAGACGATCGACCCGCGGGCCTTCAAGAGCGTCCGCGGCCTGACCTCGGCGCTCCTGCCCCACGCGGCCCCGGCCTGACCCCTTGAGTCCCAGGCGTCCCCGGGGGCCGGCCCGTCCCCGGGGCGCCGTTCAGCTCGCGACGGTGCCGCGGTGTTCGGCGGTGAGCCTCTCCAGTTCCCCGACGAGCTCGTTGGGGGTGGGCATGGCCTCGATCTCCGCGCGCAACTCTCCCGCGGCCTTGGTGAAGGAGGGCTCGTCCAGCAGGCGCAGCACGTGCTCGCGCACCTTCTGGCCGCTGGCGTCGCGGCCGTGCATGACCAGCCCCGCCCCCTGCGCGGCCAGCCGCTCGGCCCGTAGCTCGTCGTCGAACATGAACGGCTCGATGAGCTGGGGCACCCCCTGTCCCGCCATGGTGAGGAACGTTCCGCTCCCCCCGTGGCTGATCACGGCCGAGCAGGTGGGCGCGAGGGCCTGGAGCGGCACGAAGGAGACCAGGCGGACGTTGTCGGGGACGTGGGTCAGCTCGGCCTGCTGCTTCTC
>NZ_JBFABE010000150.1:0-3205 GCF_040640155.1 Streptosporangium sp. NPDC023615 | reverse complement strand
GCGAGGTCCTCCAGGTGCCGTCGGTGACGGTCGACGACGACTTCTTCCGCCTCGGCGGTGACAGCATCCTGTCGATCCAGGTGGTGTCACGGGCTCGCCGGGCCGGAGTGACGGTGACGGCGGCGGAGATGTTCACCGCCCGTACGGTCGGTGCGCTGGCGCGAGCGGCCGAGCGGCACGACGCCGCGGCCGTTCGGGATTCCGTAGCCCTGGCTGAGCGGTCCGAGTCCGGGCTGTGGCCGATCGCCGCCGCCGAGGTGGATCTCCCCGGGTTCGGCGCGTTCACACAGTCGTTCACCTTCGTCACCCCGCCCGGCCTGACCGAGTCGGCCCTGCACCGGATCCTCGGGCGCGTGGTCGAGCATCACCCCGCGCTGCGCGGGCGGCTCGTACGAGACGACGGGTACGAACGGCGCTTCGAGATCCGGCCGTTCTCCGCGGAAGCCGTCACCCGTCAAACCTCCGCGGCGGTGTGGTCCTCATCCGAGTGGCCTCAGCAGCTCCGAACCGCCACGGCGGAGCTGTCCGAGTCGCTGGACCTGACGGCCGGGATCCTCTGGCGCGCCCGCTGGTTCACGGGCGACGCCGAGTCCGGCGACAGGCTGCTGTGGGTGATTCACCACCTGGTGGTGGACGGCGTGTCCTGGCGCATCCTCGGCGACGACCTGAAGCACGCGTGGGAACTGGAGACCGGCCGGACCGTCGAGCCCCTGTCGCCGACCGGGACGGGCGTGCCGACGTGGACGCACGCCCTCGCCGGTCGTTCGGCCGACGCCGACGTCACCGGTCAGCTCCCCTACTGGTCCGACGTGGCCGCCGGCGACGACCCACTGATCGGCTCGCGCCCGCTCGACCCGGCACGGGACACCGAGGGGACCGCCGGAACGGTCGAGGTGTCGCTGCCGGCGGAGGTCACCCGGGCGATCCTGACCGATGTGCCGCGCCTGCTGTCGGCAGAGGTCGACGATGTCCTCCTCGGGGCGTTCACGATCGCGGTCGGCGCCTGGCGCGCCCGGCGCGGAGTGGACCACCGGGGCGCCGTCGTGGGGTTGGAAGGGCACGGCCGCCAGGAGTCCCTCGTCCCCGGCGCGGACCTGTCGCGAACGGTCGGTTGGTTCACCAGCTGGTACCCCGTCGCGCTGTCCAGCGACGACATCGATCCGACCCGGGCCCTGACCGACCCGCGGCTCGCCGCGGACGTGGTGCTGCGTGTCAAGGAGCAGCTCCGCCGGGTTCCCGGCCGCGGTGCCGGTTACGGCCTGCTGCGCCACCTCAATCCCGTCACCGCTGCGGCTCTCGCCTCGGGAGGCGTACCGCAGTTCGGCTTCAACTATCTGGGCCAGTTCCGCGGTGACGAATCAGAGCAGGCCGTCGCCTGGGGCGGGGCACCGGAGACCGGCGGCCTCGACGGATATTCACCCGATGAGCTGCCGTTGCCGGCGGTGATCGACATCAACACCGCGGCCGTCCCCGGCGAGGGCGGACTCGTCCTGGACGGAACGGCCTCCTATGCCGCCGGTGTCATCGGCGAGCAGGACGTCCGCGAACTCGTCGAGTTCTGGACGGCCGCGCTGGCCGTCCTGGGCCGCTACGCGGATGCGGCGGCTCACCGGCGTCGCTCGCCGTCGGACCTGACCGTCCCCGACCTGGCCCAGGCGGACGTCGACGCGTGGGAGGCGCGTTACGGCGAGCTGACCGACGTGCAGCCGCTCACGGCCCTGCAACGGGGCATCACATTCGAAACCCTCCTCGGCGTGGACGACGGGGCGGTGGACGTCTACATCACGCAGACCGTCCTGCACCTCGACGGCGAGATCGACCCCGACCGGCTGCGGGTCGCCCTGGACCGGGTACTCGAACGGTTCCCGCACCTGAGGGCGGCGATCGCCTCCACCGGCGCCGGGGAACTCGTCGCCGTCGTTCCCGCGGCCGCGACGACACCGTTCACCACGATCGGCGCCGGAGTCCCGCTCGACGAGGTACTCGACCGTGACCGGGCGGAGCCGTTCGATCTGCGGTCGGCGCCGCTCACCCGCGCGGTGCTGCTGACCGCCGAGCCCGGTCGCCACATCCTGGTCTGGACGACGCACCATGTCCTGGCCGACGGGTGGTCAAGCCCGAGGATGGTCGAGGCGCTGCTGGACGCGTACCGGAATCCCTTCTCGCGGCCCGAGCCGGACCGCGTCTACCCCGCGTTCCTGTCGTGGCTGGCGTCTCGGGACGAGCGCGCCTCACTGGCGCGGTGGGCCCGGGCACTCGCGGCGGTGGACGAGCCGACGCTCGTCGTCCCCGGAGCACCGAGCACGTCCGCGGTTTTCCCGGACGAGTTCGAGGTGGTCATCGCCCCGGAGACCCACACGGCGTTGCAGCGGGTCGCCCACTCCGCCGGTTCCACGTTCAGCAGTCTGATGCAGGCGGCCTGGGGGGTCCTCCTCAACAGCGTCACCGGTCGGCAGACGGTCGTGTTCGGCACCGCGGTCTCCGGCCGTCCCGCGGAGATCGACGGCATCGAGGACGCGGTCGGGTTGTTCATCAACACCGTCCCGACCCCCGTCGACGTGGCCGGAAACCCCACCCTCCGGGAGCTGATCGTCCAGGTTCAGGAACAGAACACCGCCCTTCTCGACCATCACCACGTGCCGCTCGCGGAAGTTCAGCGAGCCACCGGGTTCAATCCGCTGTTCGACACGCTCCTCGTGTACGAGAGCTACCCCGTCGACGAGGAACAACTGGCCGAGGCGCAGCGGAACACCGGGATCACGCTGCGACAGGTCGACGGGCGGGATGCCACCACGCACCCGCTCGCGCTCTCGATCACGCCGGGTCCCGACTCGGCCGTCCTCGAGTTCTCCTACCGGCCGGACGTGCTGGATCGGGCCACGGTCGACCGGTTCGCCGCGATGTTCGAGCGGGTGCTGGCGGCGATGGCGACCACCCCGGATGTACGGGTGGCGGAGCTGGCGTTGTTGCCGGGCGGTGATGCGGTCGAGATGACGGGGGCGCCTTTGGAGGTGCGGTCGCTCACCCTGGACGGGTTGATCCGGGAGCGGGTGGCGGCTGCTCCGGGCACGGTTGCGGTGGTCGGGGACGACGGTGTGGAGTTGACGTATGCGCGGTTCGATGCGCGGGTGAACGCGGCGGCGCGGATTCTGCTGGATCGTGGGGTGGGGGTGGGTGATCGGGTTGCGGTGGTGTTGCCGCGGTC
>NZ_JBFABE010000149.1:0-3281 GCF_040640155.1 Streptosporangium sp. NPDC023615 | reverse complement strand
CACCACATACGCCACCAACCGCCGATCCCCCACCCGATCCTCACGCACCACCACCGCCACCCGCCCCACCCCCGCACACCCCCCCACCACCGCCTCCACCTCACCCAACTCCACCCGAAAACCCCGCACCTTCACCTGCTCATCCACCCGACCCACGAACTCCAACACCCCACCACCACACCCACCCACACCCCCACCCACACGCCACCGCACCACATCCCCCGACCGATACATCCGCCCACCCACCACCCCGAACGGACACGCCACAAACCGCTCCGCCGTCAACCCCACCCGCCCCAGATACCCCCGCGCCAGGCCGGGGCCGGCGAGGTAGAGCTCCCCGTCCGTGCCGGCCGGCACCGGGCGCAACCACCGGTCCAGCACGTACGCGCGCGTCCCGCGGATCGGCCCGCCGATCGGCGGGGTCCCGCCCGGGGTCAGGGGGTCGCTCAGGGTGGCGGCGACGGTGGTCTCGGTGGGGCCGTACGCGTTGATCATCAGGCGTCCGGGGGCCCAGGCGTCCACCAGGTTCGGCCCGCAGGCGTCGCCGCCGACGATCAGGGTCCGCAGGTCGGGGAGAGGCACCTCGGGCACGCCGGCCAGGGCGGCGGGCGGGATCAGGGCATGGGTGACGCGCGACTCCCGCAGGGCGTCGGCCAGCGCCTGTCCGCCGTACGCGCCCGGGGGCGGGGTGACGAGGGCGGCTCCGACGGCGAACGCCATGAGCATCTCCATGACGGACGCGTCGAAGCTCGGCGAGGCGAAGTACAGGACGCGGGCGTCCGGGGTGAGCTCGAACCGCTCGGCCTGCGAGCGGGCGAGGCCGGCGATGCCCGCGTGGGTGACCACCACGCCCTTGGGCCGTCCGGTCGACCCCGAGGTGTAGATGACGTACGCCGGATGACCGGACGGCACCTGGAGTTCCAGGTCCGTGTCCTCGTACCGCGACACGTCCGCCCGGGACAGCCAGTCCGCGTCCACCACCAGCACCGGGCGGGCGTCGGCGAGCATGTACGCGATCCGCTCGGGCGGGTGACCGGGGTCGACCGGCATGTACGCGCCCCCCGCCTTGAGCACCGCCAGCACCGCGACGAGCAGGTCCACGGATCGGCGCATCCGGAGCGCCACCACCGTCTCCGGGCCCACCCCGTGCTCGGTGGCCATCAGCCGGGCCAGCCGGTTGGCCCGCGCGTTGAGCTCGGCGTAGGTGAAGGTCTCACCGCGGTGCACCAGCGCGACGGCACCGGGGTCGCGGGCGGCGACGACCTCGACCATCTCCGCCGGCGTGCGGCCCGGCACCGCGGCATCGGGGTCCTCGCCGGTCGTCGCCGGGTCACCGCCCTCTCTCCGCTCCTGTCCGGCGCCGGCGGGGTCACCGCTCCCCGCCCGCTCCCGTCCGGCGACGGTGAGGTCACCGTGCCCGCTCCACTCCTCGACGATCCGGCGGTACTCGGCGGCGTCCAGGAGACCGATCCGGCCGACGGGCGTGTCCGGGGCGGTGACGAGCGTGTCCAGCAGCGTCCTCAGGCGGTTGAGCAGCCGCCGCGCCTCGGCGGCGGTGAACAGGTCGGCCCGGTGGTCCAGGCGAAGGGTGAGGCGGTCGCCGGGGACGGCGGCGAGGGCCAGCGGGTAGTGGTGGGCGTCGGTCGAGCCGAACCCGGTGAGCCGGACGTCGCCCAGGGCGGTACCGGCGGCCGACGGGTCGAACGGGTAGTTCTCCAGCACGGTGACGGTGTCGAACAGGGTGCCGCGACGCAGCTCGGTCAGTCCCAGGTGGTGGTGGGGCAGCAGCTCCGCCTGCTCGTCCTGGAGGCGCTCCAGCATCTCCCCGAAGGGTTCGCCGGGACGGAGCCGCACCCGGACGGGAACCGTGTTGATGAACAGGCCGATCATGCGCTCCACGCCGGGCAGCTCGGGCGGGCGGCCGGACACGACGGCGCCGAAGACGACGTCGTCCCGGCCGGTCAGCTCGGCCAGCAGCAGTCCCCACGTTCCCTGCAGGACGGTGTTGACGGTGACGCCCCGGCGCCGGGCCAGCCGGGTCAGCGCGGTGGTCAGGCCGGCGTCCAGCTCGGCGACGACCTTCGCGCGCACGGCCCGGCCGCCCGTGCCGGACCTGACCCCGGCGCTCCCGCCGGTCCCGCCGGTGTCGGCCGCGGTGCCCGTACCGGGCGTGGCGTCGGCGCTCCCGCCGGGCGCGACCAGCGTGGGCTCGTCGAGCCCGTCGAGCGCGCGGTCCCAGGCCCGCGCGGCGGCGGAGCGGTCCTGGCGGGTCAGCCAGGCCAGGTAGTTCCTGTACGGCGGCGCGGGCGGCGCCTGCACCCCCAGGTAGAGCGCGAACAACTCGGTGACGAGAAGCGGGGTGGACCATCCGTCCAGCAGGATGTGATGGTTGGTGATGATCAGCCGGTGCCTGCCCGGCTCCGGCCGTACCAGAACGAAGCGGATCAGCGGCGGTACGGCGAGGTCGAACGGGCGGGCCCGCTCCTCGGCGGCCACGGTGGCGGGGTCGGCGTCGGCGACCTCGCGCCAGGACGGCTCGACGGCGACGGGGATCACCTGGACGGGCTTGTCGAGATCCTCGTGCCAGAAGGCGGCGCGCAGGTTGGGATGGCGCTCCAGCAGCCGGGCGGCGGCGGCGCGGAGCGCGGGGACGTCCAGCGGGCCGTCCAGGTCGAGGGTGACCTGCGCGGTGTAGGGGTCGTGCTCGTCGTGCAGGGCGTGGAAGAACAGGC
Organism: Streptosporangium sp. NPDC023615; assembly: GCF_040640155.1. NCBI lineage: Bacteria > Bacillati > Actinomycetota > Actinomycetes > Streptosporangiales > Streptosporangiaceae > Streptosporangium > Streptosporangium sp. NPDC023615. The sequence continues at coordinate 546 of NZ_JBFABE010000149.1, read as the reverse complement.
CCTGCTGGAGAGGCGAGAGCGGGAGGATGTCCTGTACCTGCGTCAACGCTTCTCCCACGCGGATCGGATGCGGTCGATCTCCTCCTGGTCCAGGTCGACCAGGAGGTCGCTCGGCGTGTGGCCTCCCGAGCCGTGCCGGGCCAGCCCGTCCAGCGCCTCGAACCAGGTCCCGGCCAGCTCGGCGACCTGTTCCTCGTCGAGCACCCCGGCGGGCCAGGACCAGGCGGCCTCCAGGTGCGGGCCGTCCGGCCGGTCGTGGGTGGTCACGTTGACCTCCAGGACGTGGGCGACCGGCATCCCGGGGTCGTGGCCGTCGATCCCGGCGGGGACGAGGTTCCAGTCACCACCGGTGTCCGGGACCCGGCCGAGATGGTTGAAGACGATCTGCGGCCGGGGCAGTTCGGCCAGTTTGCGCGCGGTGTCCGGTACGAGGTGGCGGAGCATTCCGTAGCTCAGCGGATCGGGCACTGCCCTGAGCTGCTCCTTGACCTGCTTGATGGCCCGCGCGGCGGTCGGGCCGGACAGGTCGGACCAGTCGGCCGGGCC
>NZ_JBFABE010000148.1:0-3375 GCF_040640155.1 Streptosporangium sp. NPDC023615 | reverse complement strand
GCTGCAACCTCTTGCCGCTTCGCAACTCTTGGTTTGGTATCAGGAAATTTAGCTCTAGACGCTCATTTTTATCGGTGTGCTGTACCCATAAAATATTGTAGTTATCAGGGAATAGACCTGCAAACAGCACTTTCTCAAAGTTGTCCATGATTTTCGATTTTACGTCATCTGTAATGTCTTGATAACTCTCCTCAAATGAAAGACAACCTGATGTATATCGTCTAGCATAGTCAGTTGAATTGATAAGCTCTTTCGTAATTTCGGGATTACCACGCAAAACGGTAGCTCCCTTTCTATATCTTTCATTAGTAGCTTCTTCTCCAACTCCTTTATTAATAACTTCATTAATAGCTTCCTCTCCAGCTCCTTCCTTACCTAATAAGTAATCAGTAGGACCATCGCCACCACCACTGCCTCGACTAAAGAACTTAACTATCATGAGCGTCTCCTTTATATTCATTAATTACGCCAATTAATAGTGTCTCAATTCTATTGATAGACGATAAAATATTAGCGTCTAATTGCTTATTACTGTTAGCGTATTTAGCCACCTGATTCAAATTAGATCCTATTCTGCCAATGGCTCTAACTAAATTAGGGTCAGCTCTTTTGATTGGTTTTTTTCTTAATGCCACGTTGCGCATCCAGGCTGCTAATTCGCTTTGAGTTTTTAATTCATTAAGTCTGTCTTTCTCTGCTTGGGTAACTCGAATCTTAATTGATTGATCACGTTTATCACCTTTGATGATTGGCATAGTTGGGCCTTTGCTTTTGGTTTTTTGGGGTCAAGGGGCAACGCCCTTTGCCAGTCACACCGACCCTATAGTAGCGATAGCGGATAGAGGGGTCGGTGTGTGTACTGGCTTATTCTATGATCATTTTCTATGTATGATCAACACTTGTATTGCTGTACCTATTCTGTACTATAATTGCTGTACCTAATGAATCTGGAGGTTATCTGTGGCTAACAAACGCTCAATGAATATGAAAAGGATTAGTATTGCTCGAACTACTGAAGTTAATACAATGCTAAGTTTATTGATGGATTTAGACGAAGGAAAAAATGGGGATTATATGGGGTTCCAAGAATCTCGTATTGTATATAGAACAGAAATGAAGGGTCGTATTAATTCATATAGGGCACAAAAGATAGCTAGGTTTTTAGGTAAGAATATTAGCAAGAGTCACTTAGTTAAATTCTCTAAGAATAAAGAGGAAATTAAGAAGCTAGATATGGAACTAGACAATTTAAAAAAAATTAACCCTCACTTTTCTATGTTTGGAGATAGAAAAATAACCGTTGATGAATTTTTAGAAATCAATGAGAAGAGTTTATGGGGTTATTGGAATTATGTTAGAGGTGCCGATGTTATTTCTGCATTGGCTAAGTTAGATAAGAACCAGAATTAGAGTCTTTATCTTATCTTTTTTCAGTCAATTATCATTAATAAATATATTTTTTCTTTTAAAGACTTTTAAAGACTTTTAGCCCCTCTGTAGCCCTTGAAAACAAAGGGATTCAGCCTCCATTATGCTACAAATGGCAGGGATTATGCTACAAATGGCAGGGATTATGCTACAAATGGCATGATTTAATGCTACAAATAGCATGGATTATGCTACAATTAAAAATAAATGAGCATTTAAGGAAAGTAGCATGGAAAAGGAAGTCGAACCATACGAGAAAAAATACCCTAAAAGCTTGGTTGTAATGCAAAATCGTATGCTGCGAGTATTTTATGAGATGACTTTGGACGAAAAGCGTATCCTTCTCCTTGCTAGTCCACTCGCTAGGACAAAAGATGCAAGCCAAGATGATGCAATTGAAGTAACAGCGAAAGAATTTGCTGATGCCTGTGATATTGAGGTTAATTCCGCTTATAACCAATTGAAAGACGCTAGCGACATGATTATGGGTCGTGTCTTTAGTTATAAAAACGAACGAGGTAAGAAGGTAAATGTTCAGTGGGTAATAAGATCGATATATGAGGACGGATATGTATCGCTATGGTTCACGCAAGAAGTTTTAGAGATGCTTAAAGTCTTTGATAAAAAGAATCCGTTCACCAAGTACAAGAAAGATGAAGTCTTAAAGCTAAGAGGGGAATATGCAATAGATATATATCACTTAGCAAAAAGACATGAAGGCATGAATCATTGGGCTATGACGCTGGACGACATTAGAGAGGATTTATCACTGAGTCAGTCCTATTCACGGATTAATAACCTCAAAAGCAGAGTTATTGATCCCGCCGTTAAAGAAATATCAGAGAAGACTGATGTAATAGTGACTTATGAGAATGTAAAGCGCGGTCGTACAGTTACTGGCTTGAAGTTTACCGTCAAAGCTAAGCCTGCGCCCAAGATGAAAAATGTTAAAGCAGAGCTAAGAGATCAAAATACAGCTGATTTGTTTACGGTCGGCAATCTATCAGACAAGCAGATAGAGGCAATCGTTTGTACAGAAGCTTTTAAGGCTGACTATAACCACTTGATAAGTCCTACAAGCCCTATAAACACAGACTTTACACTTTGGAAGCCTGAAATGTCTAAGCGTTTGAAAGCAAATCCTGAGCAGTTTAGTAAGCGTCCAATGAGCTATTACCTAGCCAAAATAGAGCATTACAACGCCAATAAACAAAAATAACCCCGTTCTTAGTAGTCAAAGCTTGGACTACTAAGAACGTTTGATCTTGGCACTTGTTTGGCAGGTTCGCTTATATGAGCCTGTGTTGGCTCTGATACGTCCAAATCCAAATCCATAGGTTCAGGTGCGAGAGCATCTTTAAATCGCTCTGCGTGATATTCACGCTTTATTTCAAGCCCTTTCTTTAGTACCTTACTGGCTTCTTCAAATATTATGCCCTTGTTACCCTCATAATCCCTTTCTTTTTTTGCAACTCCTACTGGAATGTAGTCGAACGCTCGAAAGTCCTCGCTGAAAATAGGGTCATCTAACCTTATATTTTTATCGAATTTCGGGCTTTTAATGCTAATTGACTGCTTCGTAACCCTTGTTATCTCATACCCTTGGCTTTTTAACGCTTCACGTATAGCTTCTCTGTCGGGTAATTTGCCTCTTTCGGCAAGGCTATGAAAGTATTTAGTAAGTTCATTCTTCGTTCCTCCGTGTGTCTCAAGCCTTTTATGCTCAAGTGTTTTTTCTTCCTCTTTAACATTTTTTAAGTTTGCACTTCGGCTCAAATAAGGGTTATCTGTTCGACGTTTTCTTGGGTCATTTGGGTCGCTCAACTTAAAATTAAGATTCATAACCGTTTGAAAGGCATCAACTCGCTTCATATCGGCTGCATAGTAGAAGGGCTGCAACCTCTTGCCGCTTCGCAACTCTTGGTTTGGTATCAGGAAATTTAGCTC
>NZ_JBFABE010000147.1:0-3733 GCF_040640155.1 Streptosporangium sp. NPDC023615 | reverse complement strand
AGAAAGAAAAAACAGACAACTCAACCGTAGCTACGGTTGAGAAGAAAAAAAAGTGGTGGGAATTTTAAACGTTGTAAGCTTATCGACTAATGATCTAACAAATACTCTTCTAGCGCATCGTTAATCATATCTTGGTAGTTACCACCGGTCTTTTTAGCCTTATCCTGGAATCTAGCAATGATACTCGGACTCACGATACTGGCACCGACCATAGGATCATCTGCCACCACACTACCACGAGTCGCACCCGACCAGTCTGTGACTTCAGGCATATCAGACAAATCTATATCGTCATCTGAAAGCATCGCCAATCGTTGCAAGTTGGCTTCTTGCTCAGCGCTTAAAGACGGTAACTCATTTGCTTTATAGCTAACCTTGTTCATAGAACCTGAGCTATGCTGAAGAAACCGTACAACTAAACTTGGTAAACTAAGCACAATTATAGGAGTTTACCATGACCAAGAAATTAAGAACCTACAGTAACGAATTTAAAGCTGAAGCTGTCAAGAAGATAGCAGATAATAATGGCAATATCTCAGCTACTGCAAAGCAGTTAGGTATTGCCATGCAAACGCTATCAAACTGGCATAACAAAGCCAATCAAGGCAAGCTTGTTGGCACAGAGCAATATGATCCTGACCTTATGAGTGCTCTTCAAGAAATAAAGCAGCTCAAGCGTCAGCTCAAAGTGGCTGAAGAGGAGCGCGAGATTCTAAAAAAGGCGACCGCGTACTTCGCGAAAAACAGCCCGTAAAGTACGCTTTTATCAAAGACAATCGTCAGATATTTAGCACCACTACTATGTGCCGTGTATTAAGCGTTAAGCCCTCAAGCTACTACGATTGGCTAAGTCGTGACATCAGCGAACAGCAGGTACACCGCAATCAGTGCGAGCTACTAGTTAAAGCCGCTCACAGTGAAATGAAAGAACGTTATGGCGTAGATCGATTGCATGCTCATCTAAGCAAACAAGGCCACAACATTAGCCTGTATATGGTAAGAAGCATCAAAGAGGAACACGGCATCAAATGCCGTCGTCATAAGCGCTTTAAAGTCACTACTGACTCAAACCACAACAAGCTGGTCTATGACAATGTTTTAGATCAGAGGTTTGACGCTAAGCGTCCTAACGAAGCATGGGTCAGCGACATTACCTATATCTGGACTGCTGAGGGCTGGTTATATTTAGCTGGAGTGAAAGATTTATACACCAAAGAGCTTGTCGGCTACGCTATCAATAAGCGCATGACCGCTGATTTAGTATGCCGTGCACTCAATATGGCAATCAAGAACAAACGACCTACTCAAGGACTGATTGTTCATTCAGATAGAGGTAGCCAATATTGTAGCCATGCGTACCATAAGATTATCGAGCAGCATAAGTTTACAGGCTCAATGAGCGGCAAAGGTAATTGCTATGACAACGCACCTATAGAAAGCTTCTGGGGCGTCTTGAAGAATGAACTAGTATATCATCAAGATTATAAAACGAGGTTTGCAGCCACTAGCGATATCATTGGGTATATTGAGCTGTATTATAATCAGACTAGGATTCAAAAGGGCTTGGGCTATCGAGCGCCAAGACAGGTGTGGTTTGACTATTATCGTCAGGCTGCGTAATTAAAATCTCCCAAGTTTAGTTCTACGGATTTGACAGCATGGGTCAACCTCCTTTCAGCCTTGGTGGCACGTCGTGCTGATATGATACGAATAACCTCACCACCCTCACTATCTCTTTGAGTATGAGCGACTAGTAATACCGCTACCCCATTCACTGCGCCAAGTGCTTGCCACCGCTCTTCACCATTTTCATATCGGTCTTGCTTACGCAAACACAAAGGATCAAAAAATACCCGAGCTGCTTCTTCAAAGGATAAGCCATGTTTGCGTTGATTACTGCTATTTTTCTGTTCATCCCATTCAAATTCAATCATTGATCACCGTCTTCAAGCGTATTGGTGCTAGGCATTGTCTGATAATCAAAAGATAGCGGTATGCTATTGGTTTCTGCTACCTGATGCAAAAATAACTTAATCGCTTGCGAAGGTGTTAAACCATAGCCCTCAAGCACCGAAAACGCCTTATCTTTTAATTCTTGATCCAGACGAATATTATAATTAGTTGTGCTCATAGCATTACTTATCGCTTATTTATGTACATTCAATATAAGCGATAAGTAACGTCAATTCAATAATTTTAGGGCTTTGGACTTTCATGAATAGTGATAGTAACGCGCTATCCATCCAATCCACGCAGGAAATCATCAATTTTCTGTCTTAGCTCTTTTTGTATGACGTAGAGTTCGCTCGCGCTGTATTCTCTTAGCGAACGTTCCTCGTCTTTTAGCTCAAACATTTTTTTACGTATACTATCGCTATGAGCTTCATTTTCTAAACCAAAAGTGTTAAGACGCCCCATTTGACGGTAGTATTCTCGTTGCGCCTCTTCAAACATCATAAAATGGTTACTTGCTACTGATATGCCTTCAATACTCATGAACTACTCCTTTTTACACTAGGAAAATGTCCCTTTATGAAATTTTTATTTATTTACTATCAATAACTTATTTATCAAGAAGAGATCTATTTCTTTTATTTGCCAGCTTTGCTTCAAATCTCTTCATAGCCGTGTCTAATTCTTCATGCGTAGGCTGTACATAGGGCTCATCACTAGCATCTGTATTGCTTTCTTGAATTGGGTCACTAGAATATAAGTCAACAAAAACTTGTTCTCTTACCTCGGGCTTAATCTCAATATCACTGCTAGAATTATCTGTAGCGACAGATAATTCCTTTAACTTTTTCCTATGTTGATAAAGATAACTGGTTAGTGTACCAGTGGTCAGCGTTAAGTCATGACGCTCAGCTAATATCTCAACAACCCCTTCCTGAGTATAGGTGGTAAGCAGGTCTTCAATGACCGGATAAAGTTCGCGAAATTTTGAAATTTTTGTTCTCTTAGCCATAGTTAGCTCTCTTTTTTTGTATGCAGTAAGCTCCAAGACGATAGAAGGCTCTGATTATATTTGACCGTGATTTAATCATGAATCAATCATTATTTAATCATAAATCAATCACATTTTAATCATAAATCTGAACTTACTATAAAAACACTCATATTTTAATCATTTTTTAATCACTATTTTATCATAAATCAATCATGTAACGCTCTTATAGCCTCTTTTTTGAAAAAAAGGCTACTACAGGTAGAAAATAACCGATTTTTCTACCTGCTTTTTGGTCATTAAATTATCCAATTTAATGACTACACCTTACGCACCCTATCGGGATGAAAAAAAGCGTCTTAAATCAGCAACTTACCTGATTTAAGACGCTTTTTTCTGTACACAGAATGTTTACAAAATCGATTTAAGTATCTGATTTTTATGATATATTTCTGTCTACAATCTGCAAACAAGGATAATCATGAGCACCCCTACCGTATCATTTAGATTAAAGCCTGAAGTCTACCTAAAACTAGAAGCGATAGCAGCAGAGGCAGGGCAAACGCCTGGTGGCTACTTAAAGAAAAAGCTGGAGTCAGATACCAATAACTTTCTTGAAGACCTTCAGTTTATGAAAGGAGATATTAGTGAAATTCTGCACTTATTGCAGTCAGACGATAAAGGATCAAAGGCAGTAGAGAGCACATCAAATCAGAATGATATGGTCAAGGCTTTGATGCCGATAGTGCTAGAATCGTTATTGATATTAAGAGAGGTGGCAGCACCTAA
>NZ_JBFABE010000146.1:0-3823 GCF_040640155.1 Streptosporangium sp. NPDC023615 | reverse complement strand
CGCACCGCTCCGGCCCGAAACTCCGGATCAAAGCGACGCCGCGTGGTACCTGCCATGACCAAACCTCTCTCGGTTCGATCTCCACGCTACGGCCCTCTGCTCCCGAACATGTCCCCAGCCGCCAGGTAGCGGAGTGAAGGATCAAGCCTGGGTTCGGGCCGTGTGCGCGCCGGGGGCTTCGGTGGCTCTCACTGCGGCCGAACGGCGACCGATTCGGCGGAGAGCGTGACCTCGACGGTGATGTGCGGATTGTCCAGCTGCGGGAGCTGAAGCCCACGCTTGAACTCCTCGGCATCGTCCGGCATCACCTTCGGCTGAACTGTGACCTTGACTTGGCCGGTCTCCTCATCCGGGTGCGCCATCATCGTGGCCACCTCGGGGCGGGAGCGGAGCCAGGAGACGACCGTGTCCTGGGCCCGCCGGAGCTCCGCGGCCGAGAATCCCTTGCCGCCGATCAGGGTGACCTCCATGGGGAGGGTCCTGGCCAGCTCGATCGCGCGCGTCGGGATAGGACCCTTGAAGCCGACGCGCAGCCCCCGCTGGTCGTCGACGTATCTGACGCCGGAGATCTCGTCAGGGAACTTCGCGTTAAGTTTGTCGATCACCCGGCTGTTGGACGACTGTGAGCCGAAGCGATCGATGGCCTCCTCGTAGGAGAGGCCCTCCGATTTGGCGATGGCCCCGAGGTCGACCAGCTCGGCGTAGGGAATGCCGTCGATCACCACGTTCGGGTCGGTCACCGCAGGGTCGTACCCCTCCAAGTCCGTCGGCTTAGGTGACGAGGTAGCAGCCACCCGGGTCGCGTACCGCTTGACAACCTCCTCCAGGGATCGGCCCGACGACGCCGCCTCTCGCTTGAGCTGCTCCAGGGTGGGCCGATGCGCTTTGGGCTGATCGGCCCGCGGCAACACGATCGTCTCGGTCCCGGCCACAGTGGGCACCGGGCCAGCACCAGACTGGCCGCAGGCGCACAACGACGCGAGCAGCGCGATGACGGTCAAACGCGATCTCTTCATACCAAAGGGACGCGCCACCGGCCTGGAGGGTTCATCCAGGTACCCGTCCAGTACGGCGAAGCCCGTTCATCAGAGTGCGCCTCCCATGCGGGCCTTGCCACCATAAGGCGGTCCTCCGTTCCAAACGTGTCGCTAGCCCCGAAGGAGGCTTGATCGCGCTGTGGCGCCTTCTCGGAGTGTCGGAATTAGAAGGTTTCCCGACAGGGCGCTCACCTGGCCCCGAGAAACGAGCATAGGAGGATAAAACACCACGGTTGGCGGGGCTTTTCGGGTTCCGATTGACGACAGGATTTTCCGACAGGTAGAACGGGGCTTCGTCCTTCTTGAGGAGCGCCGGTGCGGATCGTCTACTCCCGCTCGTCCACCGCGACCCAGTCCCTGTTGCGGCAGCGGCACATCCTCACCGAGGCCGGGCTGCTGGTCCGGACCGAGGGTGTGGCCGAGGGGTTCCACCCGGCTCCGGGGGTGCGGCTGTTCGAGGACCCGGCGATGACCTCCAAGATTCCCGCGCTGGAGCGGCCCGCGTTCGCCAGGGTCGCCGCCGCCGCGCATCCTGGCGACACCCTCACGGTGTCGGAGCTGTTCCGGCTGTGCCGCGACCTGGTCGACATCCACGCTGTCCGCGACTGGTGCCAGGCCCGCGGCGTGGTGCTGCGGGTCCTGTCCGGGCCGTTGTCGAACTTCCACGACCTGGCCGCCAACGACGCGACCACCGCCCTGATCATCAACGTGATCACTGCCGTCGGGCAGTTCCAGCGCGACCTGCAGAACGAGCTGACGGCCGAGGGGATCGCCGCGGCGGAAACCGAAGGCCGCTATCGCGGCCGGCCGCCCGCGCTGACCGGCGCCCAGCTCGAGGAGGTGCGGTCAGCGTTCCAGGACCAAGGCGCCTCGATCGCGGCACTCGCACGCGCGCAGGGGGTGAGCCGCGCCGCCGTCCGGACCGCGCTGGCCGATCTGCTGCCTGACCAGATGCTCCCGCGATCGCCCTGATCGAGGGAGCGGGATCGGTCAGGCAGCGAGGCCGAGGTCGAGGCGGCGGCCCATGTCGATGTCGATCGTGCCGTACAGGTTGGCGTTGGACCAGAACAGGGGCGATAGGCCGCGCTTGTCGGCGTCCGTCAGCCGCTGCTGCCAGACGGGGTCGGTGAGGACGGACTGGACAAGCAGGGTGTTGATGAATACCAGCGCGGACTGGAGCAGGTGCAGGCTGAGCATGGAGACCTCCTGGTGCTCCTTGTCGCTGCCGGGGATGGTGCCGGCGCTGCCGTAGAACAGGTCGGTGTTGGCGGAGTTCCAATTCTCCACGACCTGCAGACCCTCGTGGATCTCGCGGCGCAGCTCTTGGGCGGCGACGTACTCGGCGACGAACACGCTCTTGACCGCCTTGCCGAGTTCCTCGATGGCCTTGTAGGTGGGGTGCTTGGGGCCGCCGCGAGTGAAGCGGCGCAGCACCTGCTCGGCCTCGGCCGTGCCCAACCTGAGCGCGGTGGCGTACTTGACCATCTGGTCGTACTGCTGGGCGATGATCTCCCAGTCAACCGGCTTGTCGGCCACCATGCCGGTCAGGCAGGTCGGGACCTGGTCATCGGCGTCGGCCTTCACCAGCTTCTGGTGGGCGATCCTCTTCATCCGCGGCAGCAGCTTGAACCCCAGCAAGTAGGAGAACGCGAACCCCACCAAGGACTGGCCGTGACTGTCGGTGTACTGGCGGTCGATGGTGGCGTCGGTGCAGTGCCGCAGCACGCCCTCCATCATCGCGGCGACCTCGGAGACGTTGCAGGACCGAAGCTGGGAGTAGACGCACACCGACTTGCGGTCCACGTGCCAATAGATCATGACGCCGGGGCCGCCGTACCGAGCGTGGTACTCGGTCATCAGGTTCGACGACCACGACCCGAACTTCTTCGAATCCGACGCGCACGCGGTCCCGTTGCCCCACCACAGCGGGTCCCGCATCCTCAGGGTGGCGTTCACCAGGGTCGCGATCGCCGCTCGCAGGTTGTCGCGGTTGACGAACAGATGCCTGGTGGCGCGCAGCGCTGCCTCGGTCTCGCCGTGGCGGCCGCCGTCGGCGACCCGTTTGATCCCCACGTTCGTGCCGAGCGCGTACAGGACCAGCAGCAGCCGTTTGCGGATCACTTCCCGCGGGGTCGCCTCCCTGGTGGCGACCGTGGTGAACGCGTCGGTGAAGTCGGTGACGAAGTCCGACTCCTTCAAAAAGTCCAGCAGGTCGATGATCCCCCAACGGGCGGCGACCTCGGTGTGCAGCGCCCGTAGGTTCTCCGGAACCTGCAGCTTGCCCAGGTCGGGGATGTGCCAGCGCGGCTCGCCGCGGTGCGTCTTCACCTTCGTGCCGCCGGACTTGTTCCTGGCCATCGCCTGGCCGCAGGCCGCCATCGAGGCGCGCATCGCCTCCTTCAACGTCTCGATGAACACGCTGCTGTCCAGCGGTTGACGCATGTTCTCGTAGTGGACGTCCCGGTTGTCCTCGAAATCGGTCGGCAAGTCCTCCTCGGGATTGCGCCAGCGGCGGGCGCCGGCGACGTAGATCTCGCGGCGGCGCAACGCGTCCTTCAACGACACGATCACGCACAGCTCGTAGGAAGCCCGCTCGATGACCCCGTTCTCGTCGACGACCGCCTCCAGCCAGCCATCCGGCACCACCCCCTGGATGGGGACGTTCTCCGAGGCGTCGTAGTGGCGGGTCGTGTTCGGGATGTCGGCGTAGCGCTGCAGCAGATCCAGGGCGTCCATCACCGGCCGGTAGGCGGTGTTGTTGCACTTGAACTCGATCGCGGCCAGCA
>NZ_JBFABE010000145.1:0-2485 GCF_040640155.1 Streptosporangium sp. NPDC023615 | reverse complement strand
GGGGTCCACGTCGTGTTCGTGAGCGAACGTCTCACGCTCGGCAGCTCATTAGTGGAGCACTGGCTACTCGGTCCAGCAAGACTCGCTGACCGGTCAGTACCGCCTGGTCGTCCTTCACGGGACGGCGGGGAGTGGGAACGTCGGGTCAGGGGTTCGGCTGGGGTGAACACACTGTTGGGTCCTGAGGAAACGGACATCAGGGCGGGCCCGCTGAGAGGTGGGCTTGCTGTCTGTTTGACCCTCATGCGGGGCTGATCATCTGTCAGACCGGCTTGCCTTGGTGGTTCGTGTGGTTCTTCCGCGCGGAGCATGGGTGGGTGTTGGTGGCAGGGGTGGTGGGTCGCTGTTTGTTGTTTGAGATTTGCATAGTGGACGCGAGCATCTTTGTGGCCAAGTTTTTTAGGGCACACGGTGGATGCCTTGGCATCAGGAGCCGATGAAGGACGTGGGAGGCTGCGTTAAGCCCCGGGGAGTCGCCAACCAGACTTTGATCCGGGGATGTCCGAATGGGGAAACCTAGCACCAGTCATGTGGTGTTGCCTCCGCCTGAATGTATAGGGCGGTTGGTGGTAACGCGGGGAAGTGAAACATCTCAGTACCCGTAGGAAGAGAAAACAAATTAGTGATTCCGTGAGTAGTGGTGAGCGAAAGCGGATCAGGCTAAACCGTAGGCGTGTGATAGCCGGCAGGCGTTGCGTTTACGGGGTTGTGGGACCCTCTTACGGTTTCTGCCGAGACCGTGAACAGTTAGAAATCCTTCCGATAGCTGAAGCTTCTGGGAAGTGGCGCCGTAGACCGTGAGAGTCGGGTAGGCGAAATTGGTTGGACTGTTGGAGGGGATCCCAAGTAGCACGGGGCCCGAGAAATCCTGTGTGAATCTGCCAGGACCACCTGGTAAGCCTAAATACTCCCTGATGACCGATAGTGAACAAGTACCGTGAGGGAAAGGTGAAAAGCGCCCCGGTGAGGGGTCGTGAAATAGTACCTGAAACCGTGTGCCTACAAGCCGTAGGAGCGTAAACGAGGGACTTGTCCTTTGTTTGTGATGTGACTGCGTGCCTTTTGAAGAATGAGCCTGCGAGTTATGGTGTGTGGCGAGGTTAACCCGTGTGGGGGAGCCGTAGCGAAAGCGAGTCTGAAGAGGGCGTTTGAGTCGCATGCTGTAGACCCGAAGCGGAGTGATCTAGGCATGGGCAGGTTGAAGCGCGGGTAAGACCGCGTGGAGGACCGAACCCACCAGGGTTGAAAACCTGGGGGATGACCTGTGTTTAGGGGTGAAAGGCCAATCAAACTCCGTGATAGCTGGTTCTCCCCGAAATGCATTTAGGTGCAGCGTCGCGTGTTTCTTGCCGGAGGTAGAGCACTGGATGGCTAATGGGCCCGACAAGGTTACTGACGTCAGCCAAACTCCGAATGCCGGTAAGTGAGAGCGTGGCAGTGAGACTGCGGGGGATAAGCTCCGTAGTCGAGAGGGAAACAGCCCAGACCACCGACTAAGGCCCCTAAGCGTGTGCTAAGTGGGAAAGGATGTGGAGTCGCAGTGACAACCAGGAGGTTGGCTTAGAAGCAGCCACCCTTGAAAGAGTGCGTAATAGCTCACTGGTCAAGTGATTCCGCGCCGACAATGTAGCGGGGCTCAAGTACACCGCCGAAGTCGTGGCATTCACACGTTAGTCTGGCAGCTTGTCTGTCTAGGTGTGTGGATGGGTAGGGGAGCGTCGTGCGGCCATTGAAGCAGCGGAGTGATCCAGTTGTGGAGGCCGTGCGAGTGAGAATGCAGGCATGAGTAGCGAATCAGAAGTGAGAAACTTCTGCGCCGGATGACCAAGGGTTCCTGGGGCAGGCTAATCCGCCCAGGGTAAGTCGGGACCTAAGGCGAGGCCGACAGGCGTAGTCGATGGACAACGGGTTGATATTCCCGTACCCGCTACGATGCGCCAATACTGAATCCAGTGATACTAAGGGTCCTTAAGTCCCCTGTATGCCTTCGGGCTTGGGGTGAGACTGAACGCCTGGCCTGAACTGGTAGTAGGTAAGCGATGGGGTGACGCAGGAAGGTAGCCCAGCCCAGGCGATGGTAGTCCTGGGGTAAGCATGTAGGGAAAGAGGTAGGCAAATCCGCCTCTTATGTATCCTGAGATGTGATGCCGAGCCGATTGTGGCGAAGTGGGTGATCCTATGCTGCCGAGAAAAGCCTCTAGTGAGTGTCGTGGCGGCCCGTACCCTAAACCGACTCAGGTGGTCAGGTAGAGAATACTAAGGCGATCGGGTGAACTGTGGTTAAGGAACTCGGCAAATTGCCCCCGTAACTTCGGGAGAAGGGGGGCCTTCGCTGGTGATCGCACTTGCTGTGTGAGCTGGTGGGGGTCGCAGAGGCCAGGGGGAAGCGACTGTTTACTAAAAACACAGGTCCGTGCGAAGTCGTAAGACGATGTATACGGACTGACGCCTGCCCGGTGCTGGAACGTTAAGGGGACCGGTTAGT
>NZ_JBFABE010000144.1:0-4010 GCF_040640155.1 Streptosporangium sp. NPDC023615 | reverse complement strand
TGATGCCGATAGTGCTAGAATCGTTATTGATATTAAGAGAGGTGGCAGCACCTAATAAGGTCTCCAATTCTCAAAGATTAGTCGATAAAGCAGGAATAAAAGCATACAATAGTTTGGATTAAAAAATAAAATTTTGTATTGCCCTAGTATCAGCTGATACTAGGGCTTTTTTTGAGAAGCAATTCAGTGATAAGAGGTTGATCCTTGGTGGCACAGTAATAAAAACTACTGAGATTCTAATAATCTTCCGAAGATTTTAGTTGATATGAACAATCATGGAACTGGGTAAGCTCATAAAGGTCGTCTAAGGGGGTTGGAAAAATTTTACCTAGCAACTATACCAAACGATACTTAGAACCTTATAGGGAGCTTAATAGGATGCTTTTATCCCTATTTAACTAAAGCTTTGAGCTTTCTTTTTAAATTATTTGAAATTACTGATATTGAATTCATTGCTATCTTTACTAGCCTTTTCTTTTGTCACTCTAATTATTAATAACCAAAAAGGTTTTTAATGTTTTTAAATACTTTTAAAAGCTTTTACCTCCTCTGAAACGCTTTTCATAAAAGGGTTTCGCCTTCTATAAAGCAACGTTTTACGACCCATAAAGCAACGTTTTACGACCCATAAAGCAACGTTTTACGACCCATAAAGCAACTTATTTTTTGAGTTGTTGCTTTAATAGCATTGTTAGATTATAGTTGTTAAAAATGGGTTGGAATATGGAAATGTCTAAACAATTAGTTACTAAGGATAATTCCTTGATTGGTGCGAGTTATAGCTTAGGAGTAGTTGAACAACGCTTAATATTTTTAGCCATTATCGAGGCAAGGGAACAAAAAACATTAATAGAAGCAGGTGGATTATTGCGAATTTATGCGCAAAGCTACGCTAAACAATTTAATGTGGAAAAGCATACATCGTATGAAGCTATGAAAAGGGCAGTAGAAGGATTGTATGAGGCAGGTTTTGCTTATAGTAAGGTGGATGAACGTTCGGGAAAGATAGGTAATTATAAAAGCCGTTGGGTGGATAAGATCGGCTATATTGACGAATTAGGCTGTGTCGAATTAGTATTTGCAAGTGATGTAATTCCTTTGATTACCAGGCTTGAAGCACGTTACACAGAATATGAGTTGAAGCAGGTCGTAGGATTGCAGAGTGAGTACGCAATAAGGCTGTATGAGTTGATAATTCAATGGAGGTCAGTAGGTACAACCAGTCAGATATCGCTTGTAGAATTGCGCGAAAAGCTAGGATTGGTGGACGAATACCAACGGATAGAAGCCTTCAAAAGACGGGTTTTAGATCTGGCGATAACTCAAATAAATGAACATACTGATATTACTTCTGAATATGAACAACACAAACAAGGCCGCGTCATTACAGGATTTACATTCAAGTTTAAAGTGAAAAAAAATAAAGAAAAAACTGGTACTAAAATTTCTAATAATGAAAATAGGACTACTATTGAAGGACTTAACGATAAGCAACTAGGACGTATTGCTCGTAACCCTAGCTTTATGGCAGATTACAATCATTTAGTAAGCTCTACCAGTCCAGCAGGTCAAGATCCCAAAGCGTGGGAATTTGAGATGATTAATCGCCTCAAAAAAGATGCTTCACAGTTTAAGAAACGTCCAGTTAGAGAATATCTTGAATACTAGAGTTTAATAGGCGGATCTAAAACTTGACTCAGAGTAATGTTTTGTAGTAACCTAACAACTCAGAATAGACGATCCGTCTAGATGCGTTTTAGAAGATATCATTTATTAATTGAACCTTGTAACTGGCTGATTTTAGCCGCTATTTTTATAGCTGCAACACCCGAAGACCTCGACCTCTGTACTACCTCGTTTGGCCTTACGCAACTTGTCATTCGTTTAGTATTTCGACTGAGGCTTCGCCACAGTATAAGGCTTGTGGCGTTCTAATGTTATTTCTCTCGGGTTCGATTGTGTTGTCGACTGGTACAATCCGTGCCGTCAGAAAGCGTCGTAAATAATATGAATGATATAAAACTTTTAGAACAGTTGCAGGCTCAGCTTGCTGAGATCCAAACAACTACGCATGATACATTAGAACCCAGTGTTACTCGTAAAATTGAAGAAGCAATAGAGAATCTTGATTTAGTAATAGAGAACTCAGCTTCCAAAGAAGCAGACTATAAGGCCATAGGTTTAAAAACGCTCGGTGATTTACTTATTTACTTCCCCAGTATTATTGAGCTTATTCAGCTTTTTAGAAAGTTTCTAGAGTAGTACAGCAAGCCTTACCACTCTTATAAGGTTGAAAATATGAAAATCGGCAGTGTTATAAAAAAATGTCGAAAATTGAGAAATATGACGCAGTTGCAAGTAAGCGCTTTAGCAGATGTTTCTGAATCATACTTATCATTAATAGAAAAAGATAAACGTCAACCAACCTTATCCAATCTGGAATCAATTGCTGACGCTTTACAGATACCAGTAAGTGTCCTTGTGTTTTTGGCGGCTAAGCAAGAATCCATCTCGGAAATTACAGACACGCAGATTGAATCCCTTACCAAAACAATTTATTCGATGATTGAAGCTTAAACAATGGGCTTTCACCCTCTACCTCAGGTTACACCAATTGCAAATATTAGCTCACTTGCTAACCTATTAGAAATTACAGTGGAAGATCTAGAATATGTACTGGCTAATAAAGATAGATATTGGTGCCCAGGAAAAAAACTAACCAAGCCCAATGGTGAAGTAAGACATACACACAATGCAAAACCTAGGCTAAAAGCCATTCATCAAAAAATTCTTGATAAGTTACTTAAAAAAGTTTTTTATCCCATCTATATGCAGGGTGGAGTCGCAGATCTCTTAAACCCTCGCAGTTGTAGGACTCACGCTGCATTTCATTGCAACAAATCTATTGTTATATCAGAAGACATAAAGAGTTTCTTCCCCAACTGTGACTACAAAAATATTCGTAGCATCTGGCAAGGGTTCTTTTGTATGGCACCTGAAATCGCTGAAATTCTGACACAACTAACAACGTATCAAAACGAGCTACCACAAGGATGGAAGACTAGTGGATACCTTGCACAGTTAATCTTCTATGATATAGAGCCAAAACTAGTTGAAGAATTGGACCGTCAACAAGTTGCATACAGTAGATATATTGACGATATAACCATCTCTAGCTCACGGCTATTAACTGACCGACAAAAAACAGATATTATCTCCAAGATATACTCAATGGTTTTTCATAAAGCTCATCATCCAAACCGTAAGAAACAAACAATTTTTTCTCCTTCCGTTAACGGTGTAGGAAAAACAGTAACTGGCCTAACTGTTAATTCAAAAAAACCTACAATCAACAACGATAAAAGAAAGAAGCTCCGCTCTGATATACACAAGCTCTCTCTACGCTTTCATACTGATAAGAATCTATATAGTTACGATAAAGATTGGCGTAGCATTACTTCTAAGGTAGGTCATATCAAGACCTCTCACCCTAGGCAGTGGAAAAAATTCAGACAAGAAATGAACGCTATAAAACCAACGTTCAAGCGTAAGAAAAAAACTAACACTAAGAAGGCTGTTTTTAAAGGAACGATTGATGGGAAATAATAGGTTTTATGGGAGTAAGTATGGTTCCCTAGTGAGGACTTGAATCTTTGGCTGTGGGCTAATGGTATCAAAGTTTTAACTCGCGGAAATAATTTCAGTGTACTTCGTGGTGTACTTGTCATACATATTCTATTCGTAATCCGGGTGCTATACAGAAATCGAACTGCTAATGTTAGATATAAATTCAATGGCTATGAGGTCGATAGCATGGGTCATTATCATTAAGCTTTCTTATTAAAATCTCTCAAGTTGGTTGCTACAAGGTTAGCAGCATAGGTCATCTTAGAGTCTGCGTAAAAAATAGGATGTATACCTATTACTTATTGCCATACTCATCAACAGTAAGACCGGTAATCCCCCCAATAAATAAGAACACTCATAAATAGAGAGTAACTGCTAAAATA
>NZ_JBFABE010000143.1:1784-4038 GCF_040640155.1 Streptosporangium sp. NPDC023615 | reverse complement strand
ACCGTCACGCCGGGCACCTACACCTCCGCCGCCGGCACCTTCGGCATCACCGGAGGACTCACCCTCGACGCCCAGGGCGACCCGAACGCGATCTTCATCTTCAAGACCGCCTCCACCCTCATCACCGCCGCCGCCAGCACCGTCACCCTCACCGGCGGCGCCCAGGCCTGCAACGTGTTCTGGCAGGTGGGAAGCTCGGCCACACTGGGCGCCGCCTCCCAGTTGTCCGGCACCATCCTCGCCCTGGCCTCGATCACCGTCGGCGCCGGCGCGACCGTCGACGGTGGCCTGCTGGCCCGCAACGGCGCCGTCACCCTCGACGGTGACACCGTCGACGTGTCCGCCTGTCAGGCCCCACCCGACAGATCGACCACCACCACGGTGAACTCGTCGTGCGCGATGACGCAGCAGGGGCCGATCACCTTCACCGCGACGGTGAGGTCTCCTGGTTCGATCGTTCCCTCCGGACCGGTCGAGTTCTTCGCCGACGGGGTCAGTCTGGGGACCGCCCAGCTCGATGCCACGGGCCACGCCGACCTGACCGTGGCCGATCTCACCGAGGGCGCCCGGCAGATCGTGGCCGTCTTCCCGGGTACGGGCGAGCTCGATCCGAGCACCTCGGCGACATTCGTCCAGGACGTGGACGCCAACGGTTTCTGCCTGGTGCCGCAGTGCGGGGTGCAGACCCGCCGCACCCTTCGGACGAGGTCGTCCACTCCCCGACGGAGCGCGTGACCGAAATCGGTAGACCCTGCCGGGGAGTACCCCCGGACGGCTCTCCGGTCGCCTCCGTCCTCCGGGGGTGACAGGGATCGTCTCCGCAGGCCGTCGAGCAACATGGGAACGAAATGAATGTTCATCGAGACAGAGATGTCGCGATTCCTCGTCCCGGTAGGGGCGTTCAGATCCTGGGCATCGCGGCAGCCGCGATCGGGGCTTTCATCGCGGCACCGACCACGGCCGCGGCGAATACCGCCATCGAGAAATCCTTCGTCATCGACTCCGGCCGAATCGACGGTGTCGCAAGAACGACAGCGGCGTGCGGTCGAAGCGCTCCCCTACGACCCCTTCAGGTTCACGTGAAAGGTCGTTGCAGGGATCGATGCTGCGGCCCTCGTAAATGCGGGAGAAAATGCACCGTGTGCGCACGCCGTTCGTGTGCCTGTGGTGTGTGCGGTCCGCGCCGGGCGTACGAACGGGGACCACGAGGCGCGACGGGACCTGCCGGATCCCGGGGACCGGCGGGCTCGGACGGCGCACCGGGCGCGGCAGGACCGGTGGGCCCGTCAGGACCGTCAGGACCGGCGGGGCCGGTGGGTCCGGCAGGTCCGGCAGGTCCGGTCGGTCCCGCAGGCCCGCCGGGTACAGGGCGTTCCCTGATGGGACCACCGGGTCCGGCGGGCGCCACCGGGCGGATAGGCATCACCGGCCGGATGGGTCCCACCGGCCCTGTAGGCAGGGAGGGAGAACCCGGCCGGCCAGGACCGGCGGGCAGGTCGATGCCGGGCGGCATCGTAGGCCCGCCAGGTCACAGCGGCCCGGCGGGCCACAGCGGCCCAGCGGGACCGATCGGTCCGGCGGGACCGATCGGTCCGCAAGGTCCGGTGGGCGCCACCGGTCCGGCCGGTCGAGCAGGCGCCACGGGTGCCATCGGTCCGGCAGGACCGGCAGGACCGGCAGGACCGGCGGGCGCCACCGGCACCACAGGTCCGCGAGGTCCCGCAGGTGCGACCGGCGCGGTGGGCCCAGCGGGACTGCGAGGCCCGGTAGGTGCGACAGGACCCACCGGCCTGCGAGGTCCGGTAGGCGCCACCGGCGCCACCGGCACCACGGGTCCGCGAGGCCCGGCTGGTGTGACAGGACCCACCGGCCTGCGAGGTCCGGTAGGTGCCACCGGCGCCACCGGACTCCAAGGACCAAGAGGCCTGACCGGGTTCACAGGACCGATGGGCGCCACCGGACTCACAGGACCGGCAGGACCGATCGGCCTCACCGGAGAAACCGGCGCCATCGGACCAGAAGGACCGACCGGACCGGCAGGACCGACCGGCGCCACCGGCGCCACCGGAGAAACCGGCGCCATCGGACCAGAAGGACCGACCGGACCAGCAGGACCGACCGGCGCCACCGGACTCACAGGACCGGCAGGAGAAACCGGCGCCACCGGCGCAACCGGACCAGCAGGACCGACCGGACCGGCAGGACCGACCGGCGCCACCGGCGCCACCGGAGAAACCGGCGCCATCGGACCAGA
>NZ_JBFABE010000143.1:0-1687 GCF_040640155.1 Streptosporangium sp. NPDC023615 | reverse complement strand
CGACCGGACCAGCAGGACCGACCGGCGCCACCGGCGCCACCGGAGAAACCGGCGCCACCGGACCGGTAGGACCGGCAGGGCCGATCGGCCTCACCGGACCCGCAGGACCGACGGGGGCTACCGGTCCCGTGGGAGAGACGGTGTGCGCCGATGACACGTGGGGCATCATCGGTCGCGAGACGTTGGGGGACCCGAGCGCGGTGTACCGCACCGGCCCGTACGCCCGCACGGATCCCACCGTTTCCGCCGCGGACGTACCACCGCCCCACGGCAGCGGCAGCATCGGCATCATCGTCGACGACGAACCTGACGAGATCGCCTTCGGGAACGAGACCGACTTCGCGGAACTGCCGGTCGGAGACATCACCACCCTGAAGTACTGGGTGTTCGCGGGCACCGACTCCATGGCGGACGTGTCGCTGCCCTCTCTCAACATAGAGGCCGACCCCAACGTGGGAACGACGGACGTCACCACGCTGATCTACCTGCCCGAGGCGTCCACCGCCCCGTCGGCTCCCGCGACCCCGACGGCCAACACCTGGCAGGAGTACGACGCCGGTGCCGCTGGCAGCGCCTGGTACGCCACCGGGACGACAGGCACCCTGATCGGCTGCACGGTGGCCACTCCGTGCACGTTCGACCAGCTCAAGACCAGGCTGCCGGATGCGGTGATCACCTTCAGCCTGGGGTTCGCCAGCACGGACGGCCCTTTCATCGGGGCGATCGACGGACTGCAGGTTAACAACACCGTCTACGACTTCGAGTTCCTCGGGACGCGTAAGACGGTCGCGACGACGTGACGGAGCGGCGGGGACGGCCCGGAAAGGCTCCCGGGCCGTCCACCGGGCCGCTCTCCCCGTCGGTGCGGTCCGGCCGCCGGTGGCCGGACATGTCCCGCCTGAGGGCTCGAAGGATGTTCCCCGCGCCCTCGGCGCGGTATCCGACGGGCGACCGGCCGGCCTGTCCGTCACGGGACCCCGCCGCCCCGCCACGGGACCGGCCCGCCGCAGGGCCGAACCGCCGCCTTGGGAAGACCCGAAGGGGAGAGGCCCACGAAGCGGACGAGCTCCGCGCACGAGGAGCACCGAGAAGCGACCACCCTCGGGTAAAACGCCCGGACAGGCCGATCCACCGGTCGGCACGCCGTCACCGTGACGGTGCGGTCGGGTGCTAGAACAAGATCACTATTCGATCGCGGGCCGGCCACCGGGCTCTCCGGTCATCGAAGGTCTCGAAGGTCTCGAAGGTCGTCGAAACCTTCTTCCCGGTGACGCCGCCCGCGGGTGAGGGACGTATGAGGATTTCTGTCTCGGTGCCGCCGCGACGTACCGGCGTTTCGAGACCGGCCCGGCTCCGCTCTCCCGGGAGGGCGTCACCGTCTCCCCGGAGGGCGTCACCGGCAATGATGATCATGTTGCTCGTCCCCGTCCTGACCGTGCTCATCACCGCGCGGCCCGGCCGCGGCGCCGCGGAGCCGGTGGAGCTGGGGACGGCCGGCGCGTTCGCGGTCCTGGCCGCGAGCACGGTCACCAGTACCGGCCCGACCGTGCTCACCGGTGACCTCGGACTGAGCCCGGGCACGTCCGTCACCGGCTTCCCGCCCGGCACCGTGATCGGCACCGTCTACGCCGCCGACGCCACCGCCGCCCAGGCCCAGGCCGACCTCACCACCGCCTACAACGACGCC
>NZ_JBFABE010000142.1:0-4158 GCF_040640155.1 Streptosporangium sp. NPDC023615 | reverse complement strand
ACGTCCAGGGGCTCGTGGCGCAGCGCGTCCCAGCCGACCTCGCGCACGGCCTCGGCCCCCGGGGGTTCACCGCCGCGCCCCCGCTCCCCGGCTCGCCGTGACCCGTCCCCGCCCGTCCCTTCTCGTCCCGGCTCGCCCCCGCCCGTCGCCTCTCACCCCCGCCCGCCCGGCTCACCTGTGGCGGCCATCGCTCGCCGGTGCCGTCCGGTGCCCGCCCGTATGGTCAGAACATCCTGTGAGTCCGGCCCCCGGCGCGGCCCGCCCACGCCGCCGACGTCGCGACGGACCGCTCGGGCTCACAGGAAACTCCCAGATCCTCTCCGGGATCGGTCAGCGGACCCCTCCAGACTCCCGGACATGATCGAGTTACGGCGGTTGACCAAGCACTACGGCCCGGTCGCGGCGGTGAGCGACCTGAGCTTCGACGTCAGGCCGGGCGTGGTCACCGGCTTCCTCGGCCCCAACGGGTCGGGCAAGCCGACTATCAAGCTAGGGCATATCTTTGCGGCTTGATCGTTATACATCCCCAGGTCAAGGGCCTAGGGCTTTGTCGTGCTGGTTGCCTGAGGATGGTCTCGCCGTCTGTATCGGCGTGTTGTCCGTATTCGACAGTTTGGAGCACTGCGGCATCATGCGGAGTGTCCCGCATCTCCCCCTAACCCCCATAGCTGCCGACTCCGGGACTGTGGCCGGGTTCTGTCAAGTGTGGCTTCGCGTGTACATGTTCCCGGTGACCTTCCGGGCGCGCTGGTTGCCCTACGGTTACAGCCGCGCTTGACAGGTTCCGGGCGCCCCGGAGAATTGGGCGGCGGGGTCAACCACCTGCACGCGCCATGCGATATCGGTGGACGAACCTACAGGGCTGGACCGCTGGGCCGTCCAAGTAAAAGCAGGGCATAGGCGGCGAGAGTGGAATCATCTGTGATCACACCCTCTCGGATCATTTGCTCGACCTGCTCTCGGGGAAACCATTGATGGCGTAGATCCTGCTCCTCGGTCTCCAAATCGGCTTGGCCGTGGGTGAGGTCAGTTGCGAAAAAGACGTCGAAGCCTTGGCTTGCCATGCCTGATGCGCAGTACAGGTGTCCCAGGTGTTGCAGAGTGCCAGCCGTGAGACCGGTTTCCTGTCGTAGTTCTTCCCTGGCGAGGAGTTCAGGGGTAGTGGTGGCTAGGTCGGGAAGGGTGCCTTGGGGGAACTCCCAAGAGCGCCGTCGTATTGGATAGCGGTATTGCTCGATCATGTGGAAGCCGTTATTTTCCATCGCGATGATCAATGCGAAGTCGGGCTTTTCAACGTAAGAGTAAATGCCGCGCGAACCGTCCGGGCGCTGGATGTCGTCTTCGCGTAACCGCATATATCGTGATTGATACGCCAGGCGAGTAGCGATCTGTTTGATGGATTGGCCGTCCGTGTCCACGCTTATGCCCCCGGTCCGTAGCGATAGATCAAGTCCTGGCGATCCCCGACCACGACGCGGTGAGTAACTTCGACGATGCGGCCTTTGAGGTCATAGGCGCGTCGCCATAGGGAGAGAACCGGCTGTCCTTGGTCGATTTCTAGGGTGTGCCGCTCGTCCTCGCGTGGCATGCGACAGGTAACGCTCTCCTCGTATATCTCGACCCGGTGCCCGATCTCCTCAAGCCGTGAATAGATCCCACCTGGGCCGGTATTGACTTGCAGCAGTCGGGGGATCTTCTCTACGAAATCCCAGTTCACATAGGTTGTAGCCGTCTGGACGGGTGGCTCTCCAACAACCCCCTGAACCCGTGCCCGTTCAAGCACTCGCGACCCGATAGGAACCCCCAGCCATCTCGCGACGGTTGTATCAGCTTGGATCTCCCGCACGTTGGTATGGGTGAATGGTTCCCGGCCAGCCTCAAGGACCGATGAAGCGAAGCCGCGCCAGTTCCCAACCTGCCTGGTGATGTCGCTCGCGTCACGACGTATCGGCTCGACCTCTCTGACCTGAGTTCCCGCGCCGGGCTTGAGTGATACGAGCCCTTGGTCGGCCAACATGCGTAGGGCGCGGCGAACGGTTGAGCGGTCCACCTTGTGTTCAAGGGCAAGTTCGCGTTCCGAAGGCAACCATGTGCCCGCCGGGTAGCCTCCGTCCACGATCTTCGCTGCGAGTGCGTTGGTGATCTCCTGTGCTTTCGCTGGCGGCTTGGACATGCGCGTTCCTCCCTCGGAACTTCTGTGCTCAGCAGGTCGGTTGGCTTCAAACCACCATAAACCGCCGCCCGTCAATCGTAGACGGGTACCCGCCTGGCCAAAAAGCTTGTGGTGGGTTCTTGGTCGCCCTACCATAAGCCTACCAATCGGCGGGTGTGCTTAGTCGTTTTCGATCTTCCCTCGGTCACACCTTGATCCATAAACGCAAAGCGGGTCCGGCAGGCGCGCGAACACCGACCGGACCCTTGACCGCACATCAGGAGGTGCGCGATCCATGGATAACCCTAGAGCCGCAAGACAGGTGGGACCGCCTGATCCAGAGCAGCGGTACATCCACCTTGTACGACTGGCGTGGGACCTGCACAAACGTGGCATGAGGGCGTCTGTAGACCTGCCGGTACGGGGGGAACCGGTGCTGCTGGTCTCTCCCTCCCTTCCCGCCTTCGCGACGCGGGTCATGGCGGTGCGGCGTGACAGGGAGTGGTGGTTCTCCTGGGGGCGGGACGTCAAGCAGTCAGTACCGGCGCTCGCACCTCACGCGGCGGACCTGATTCGTCAGGTGGCGCAGTGAGCCGGGAGGACGTCTACAGCGCGGCGGAGGCGATGTTCCTGCGCTGGGACGGGCTGCGGATCGACACTCGCAACTTCGATGGCAGCGACGAGCGGACGCCGGGGCTGGCGCGTCGGTGGGCGGTGGATCTGCTGAGCGCGCTTGCTGTTCCGAGTGAGCTGCTGGACACGGTTGAGCTGCTGGTGAGTGAGGTCGTTACGAACAGCTTCCTCTACAGCGATTCCGGCGGCGATCCCGATGGGCTGATCACGGTCGGTGTCGGGGTGGGGCGCGGCGTGATCCATGTCGAGGTGATCGACGCGGGGTCACTGGTCAACGTGCCTGCCATGCGACCGGCAAAGGATGAGGATCTCGGCGGGCGGGGTCTGGCCTTGGTGCATCAGCTATCGAAGGGCTGGGGTACTGACTACGCCCCGGAGATAGGTCGCGCGCTCTGGTTTCACCTGGCCTGGGATCAGGCTCCCCCCTGACTTTAGAGCTGGTGCGGCGGTGCGCCTTCCCAGCGTCTAGGCCGTCGCACCTTGCCGGGGAGGTCTCCAAGTCGGGGACCTCCCCGGTTTTATGTGCCCGTCGAAAATTAGTGGGAGGTGGGTTGTAGGTGTCTCTCTTGATTCTTGATGACGAAAATATGAGGCGTCGGATAATCGAGGGGATCAAGTCCGGCCTTACTGTGGCCGAAGTATCTGTAAGAGTAGGTGTGGATCTGCTCACGATTCACAATTACCGCTGCGCGAACCGGGAGTTTGATCAGGCTGTTGTTTGTGCGTCGTTCGCTGCTGGCGGGGATTGTTCTCCGGTGTTCACAGCGACTCCTCCGTATAAGGACAGGTTGTTGCAGGCGCGGATCATTCGCGACATCTCGGAGGGAGGGAGCTGCCTGGAAGATGATCTAGCGCGGGTGGTGGAACGGTACGGCTACCGCCTGCGGCAGGTCTGGTTGTGGCGCAAGTATGACGATGCGTGGCTTCTTGCCTTCGAGACGGCGCTTATGAACGTGCGTAACCCGAATTTGGCGCATGGGACCAAGAATGCCTGGCTTCGTGTGGGGTGTAAGTGCATTTACTGTCGGGCGATGGGGCTTAGGGAACCCCACAGAGGACATTACGTATGTCAGTGGTTACGTCTGTCGCAAGAATTCGGAGGTACAGGGCTAGATGTCCATCCTGGTGCTTGATGATGATGATAAGAGGCGCCGGATAGTTGAGGGGATCGCGTCTGGTCTGACAATGCAGGAGGCATGCGCCAAAGAGGGTGTGGGCATGATCACGGTGTATAGCTACCGCTGCGCGAATCAAGAGTTCGACGAAGCCATCGTTGAGGCGTCTCGCGATGCTGGCGGGCGGCTTGTCCCGGTCTTTTGGCAGGTGCCGCCGTACAAGGATCAGGCGTTGCGGGAGCGGATCATCGCCGATGT
>NZ_JBFABE010000141.1:0-4185 GCF_040640155.1 Streptosporangium sp. NPDC023615 | reverse complement strand
TGGTGGGGTTCGACGACTCGCCGCTGATCGCGTTCACCGACCCGCCGCTGACCACGGTGCGCCAGCCCGTGCAGTCGATGGTGACCGCCGCCGTGCACACCCTGCTGGAGGCCGTCGCCGGGACCGCCGTGCAGCAGCACTCCGAGCTCATCTTCCAGCCCGAGCTCATCGTGCGCGGTTCCACGGGCTCCGGCCCCAAGATCCTGCGCGGTTGAACACGGCCCGGTGAAGCACAGGTAACGGTCGGCTGTGGGTCCGCTCCGCGGATCGCGGAGCGAATGCCGGTTGTGCGAGGATCGGCGCCTGTACACCGGCGTTGAAGGCGATGGAGCGTGCCACGATGAGCTCGACGAGGCGATGGACCGTGCCCGTGGCGGGGTTCCTGGCGGGGAGCGCGCTCGTCGTGGCGCCCGGCGCCGTCGAGGCCACGACGGGAACGGCGAGCACGACGGGAACGGCGACGGGTACGACGGGAACGGTGGCGGGCACCGTCTACTACGTCGACTCCAAGGCGGGCGACGACGCGGCCGCGGGAACCTCGGCCGCGGCCCCCTGGCGCAGCCTGGACAACGTCAACGCCGCGACGCTGCGGCCGGGCACCGTCGTGCGCCTCAGGCGCGGCGGGAGCTGGGTGGGCCCGCTGACGCTGTCGGCCCGCGGCACCGCCGCCGCCCCGGTCACGGTCGAGCCGTACGGCACGGGCGCGGCCCCCAGGATCGGCGGCAGGGACGCGGCCTGCGTGGTGGTGACGGGCTCCTACGTGCGGGTGGCGGGAGTACGGGCGAGCAACTGCCAGTGGTCCGGCTTCGAGGTGGCCGGCAACCGCAACGAGCTGGACCGCGTCATCGCCGACCGCAACATCACCGGGGTCCACTTCATCGGCGCGCACAACGTCCTCAAGAACGCCGTGCTGAACGACAACGACCGGATGAGCGTCAACGACGAGGGCGGTGACGACGACTCCGGCGCCTTCGGCGTGCTGCTCAACGGCGACGACAACCTCGTCACCGGCAACGTGATCACCGGCAGCTACGCGAAGAGCAAGGACTACGGAACCGACGGTGCCGCCGTCGAGGTGTTCAACGGCGATCGCAACCGGATCACCCACAACGTCGCCAGGGACAACGAGACCTTCGCCGAGCTGGGCGCGCGGAAGGGCATGACCGCCACGGGCAACGTCCTCGCGCACAACGTGGTCACCTCCTCGCGGCGGGGCTCCTTCCTCGTCACCCGGGGCCCCCGCCACGTGGTCGGCCCGGTGAAGGGCACCATCGCGGTGCACAACTCGGTCCACCTGCCGGCCCGCGACACCATGGGCTGGACCTGCCACCACGGCTGCTCCCCGAGCATCCTGAGGCTGCGCAACAACGTCATCGTGGTCGGCGGGCAGGTGGGGTTCGAGGACGGCAAGGGAGCCGACGAGGACGCCGGCGTCTACCGGGGCCGCTCCCTGCGGTTCAAGCTCGGTCCCCGGTCGATCGTGGCCGACCCGCGCTTCCGGAGCCGTACCGACCTGCGCCTGAAGCCGGGCTCCCCGGCTCTCGGCCGTGGCGTGCGCCTCGGCCCCGCCTGGTACGGAGGGGCGGTCATGGCCCGCGACCTGTCCGGCGCCGTACTGTCCGCCGTCCCGGCCGCGGGTGCCTATCAATCCTGATATTTACGGTTTTTGGGCCTTTTTTTGGACATCTTCCTGGAACCCTCGTGAAACCTGGCCAGGACAGGCTGTACCCAGAGCGAGGTGATCGGCATGATGTTGCGGCTACGGGTCTCCTTCCCCGACCGTCCGGGCGCCCTGGGCCAGGCGGCCCGGGTGCTCGGCACGCTGGGCGCGGACATTCACCAGGTGACCGTCCTGGAACGCGAGGCGGGACGGGTGGTGGACGACTTCACCGTCTCCTGGCCGGGCACGGTGGACGCGGACACGGTCAGGGACCGGCTCTCCGGCGTGCCGGGGATGCGCGTCGAAGGCGTCTGGCCCACCAAGGAGACCCCCGGGACCGCCCCGGACTACGACCTGATGAAGCACGTCGCGGCCGACCCGAGGAGGGCCTTCGCCACGCTGGTGGACGCGGTGCCCGACCTGGTGAGCGCCGAGTGGGCGGTGATCCTGTCGGCGGGGAGCGGGGAGCTGGTCCACCGGAGCTGGCAGGCGCCGCCGGCCCCGGACGAGACGGGCGGGATCGCGGGCGTCAAGGCGGCCGACCTGGCCACGCTGCGGCCGGCCGTCCTGGGACCCGGCCGGTACCGGCTGATGAGCGTCCCGGTGCCGGGGACGGACCTGCACCTGGTCATGGCCCGCTCGGACGGGCCGCCCTTCCACCGCGCCGAGCTGGAACGCGCCGTACGGATCCTGGAGATCGTCTCCATCATGGGCCGCGACGCCTGAGGGCCGGCCCCGCGAGGACGGCACGGTCCCGGGAAGGCGGCGCCACCCGGAAAAACGGCGCGGCCCCGGGAGGACGGTTCCGGCGGGGGAGGGAGGTCAGCGCTGCGGCGGGTCGATGCGGGTGCCGTCCATGGTGAAGAGCATCAGGCGGGTGGCGTCGACGCCGACCCGGGCGGGCTCGCCGGACCGCCAGACCGGGCGGGAGCCCAGACGGACGATGAGGTCGGCCCTGCGGTGGTGGCCGCTGACGTGCTCCTGCTGCTGCTGCGGCTGGACGTCCTCGTCCGGCAGGGCGCCGGGCATCAGGCGGCGCAGCATCGAGCGGACCCGTCCGCCGCCGAGGGGGGAGCCGCCCAGCGCGTGGGCCTTCTGGCGGGGGTCCGGGGGTTCGGGGACGGCCACGGAGGTCAGGCCGCTCTCGACGTAGGCGAGCCAGTCGTGGCCGTGGTACTCCAGCGCGCGGACCCGGCCGAGGAAGACCGGTCCCTCGAAGCTGTCGGGGACCGGCGCCAGGCAGTCCGGGCGCAGCCCGACGATGATCTGGTGGCCCACGTGCTGGGAGATGACGTACGCCCTGGGATCGGTCCAGGGGATCGTGATCTGGTGCGGGCCGAAGTCCAGCAGGATGTACTGGTTCTGCGGGGTGCGGACGGTCGCCGAGAGCAGGTTGAGCTGCTGGGAGCTGAGGAAGGCCGCGGTGAAGGCGGTCGCGGGGTCGTTGTAGACCTGGCCGGGGGTGCCGAGGTCCTGCAGCACGCCGCGGTTCATGATGGCGATGCGGTCGGCGAGCGTCAGGGCCTCGACCTGGTCGTGCGTGACGTAGATCGTGGTCACCCCGAGGGAGCGGACCAGGGAGGAGATCTCCATCCGCAACTCGGTGCGCATGCCCGCGTCCAGGTTGGACAGCGGCTCGTCCATCAGGAAGAGCGAGGGCTGGCGGACGATCGCGCGGCCCATCGCGACGCGCTGGCGCTGGCCGCCCGAGAGCGTTCCAGGCCGCCGCTCCAGCGTCTCGTCGATCTGCAGCACCTTCGACAGCTCGGTCACGCGGTCCCTGACCATCGCCGGGTCGGCCTTGGCGATCTCCAGAGGGAAGGCGATGTTGCCGCGTACGGTCCGGTGCGGGTAGAGCGCGCCGTTCTGGAAGACCATGGCCACGTCGCGGTCACGCGGAGCGAGGTCGTTGGCGAGCGTGCCGCCCAGCCACAGGTCACCGTCGGTGATGTCCTCGAGTCCCGCGATCATCCGGAGCAGCGTGGACTTGCCGCAGCCCGAGGGTCCCAGCAGGACGAGGAACTCCCCGTTCTCCGCCCGCAGGCTCATGCGGTCAACCGCGAGGTACCCACCCGGGTATACCTTGCTCACGTTATCGAGGACGACGGTACTCATGCGCGCTCGTTCCTCCCGGACGCCCCCGCCCAGATCCAAGCTGTGTGATTGATGAGGTAGTACATCGCGTCACTTGCCCGTGTGTCCATAGATGTCGTTAGAAATCGCTCATCTGATGGTTACTTCTTCGTTCTCCGTGGTCACGGTCAGTCGTGACCGGAAGGCTTTACGGCGAGGTCACTGTGAGGGTTGAGATGTTACAGTTTGTGAAACTTTTCAGAACCGAACCGCACGGGGGACGCGGGGTGCCGATCGGCTTGCGCCCGCCTGTGCCACATGGTGGGGTGGCTCGTGATGGACGGTGAAATCGCGCAGACCTCGCGCTCACGCCCCGACGGCGCGTCGATCCGGCTGGCCGACATCGCCGCGCACGCCGGGGTGAGCGAGGCCACGGTCAGCCGGGTGCTCAA
>NZ_JBFABE010000140.1:0-4295 GCF_040640155.1 Streptosporangium sp. NPDC023615 | reverse complement strand
CCAAGCAGTTGCTTCCCATCTACGACAAGCCGATGATTTACTATCCGATCTCCGTGCTGATGCTGGCACACATACGTGACATCCTCATCATTTCCACGCCGGAGACCCTTCCGTCGCTGCGGGCGCTTCTCGGCGACGGCTCCCATCTGGGAGTGAACTTCAGCTACGTGCCGCAGCCCGAGCCGCGCGGGATCGCCGAGGCGTTCCTGCTGGGTGACGCGCACATCGACGGCGACCCCTGCGCGCTGGTGCTGGGCGACAACCTCTTCCACGGCGCGGGCTTCCCCGACCTGCTGCGCAGGGCCAGGGAGGAGCTCGACGGCTGCGTCATGTTCGGCTACCCGGTGAGCGACCCCGAGCGGTACGGCATCGGGGAGCTCGACGCGGAGGGCCGGCTGGTCTCCATCGAGGAGAAGCCGAGCGTCCCCCGCTCCGACCAGGCCATCACCGGCCTGTACTTCTACGACAAGCAGGTCGTGGACATCGCCAGGGAGCAGCGCCCCTCGGCCCGCGGCGAGCTGGAGATCACCGACGTCAACCGGGTCTACCTGGAGCAGGGCAAGGCGAACCTGGTCCCGCTGGGGCGGGGCTTCACCTGGCTGGACGCCGGGACGCACCAGTCCCTGCTGGAGGCGAGCCAGTACGTGCAGATTCTCGAACGCCGCCAGGGTGTGCGGGTCGCCTGCCTGGAGGAGATCGCCCTGCGGATGGGGTTCATCGACGCCGAGGCCTGCTACCGGCGGGGCACCGAGATGAGCCAGTCGGTGTACGGCAGGTACGTCATGGACATCGCCCGATCACTCGCGTGACTGACAGCAAAGGTGCATCCAAATGCGGATCCTGGTGACCGGCGGTGCCGGGTTCATCGGCTCGAACTTCGTGCGGCGCGCGCTCTCGGGCGCCTACGAGGGCCTCGAGGAGGCCCGGGTCGTCGTCGTGGACAAGCTGACGTACGCCGGGACCATGGAGAGCCTGGCGTCCGTCATCGACGACCCGCGCCTGGAGTTCGTCCAGGGCGACATCTGTGACGCCGCGCTGATGGCGCGGCTGACCAGGGGGGTCTCCCTGGTCGTGCACTTCGCGGCCGAGACCCACGTGGACCGGTCGATCGACAGCGGGGCCGACTTCGTCACGACCAACGTGGTGGGCACCCAGACGCTGCTGGAGGCCTCCCTGGGCGGCGGCGTCGGGAAGTTCGTCCTGGTCTCCACGGACGAGGTGTACGGGTCCATCGAGACGGGCTCGTGGGTGGAGAGCCACCCGCTGGAGCCCAACTCCCCGTACTCGGCCTCCAAGGCCGCGGCCGACCTGCTGGCGCGGGCGTTCTCGCGCACCTACCGCTTCCCCGTCTCGATCACCCGGTGCCCCAACAACTACGGGCCCTACCAGTTCCCCGAGAAGGTCATCCCGCTGTTCGTCACCAACCTGCTCGACGGCGAGCGGGTGCCGCTGTACGGCGACGGACTGCACGTGCGCGAGTGGGCGCACGTCGACGACCACTGCCGCGGCATCGCGCTGGTCGCCTGGAAGGGCAGGCCGGGCGAGGTCTACAACATCGGGGGCAACGCCGAGCTGACCAACCGGGAGCTGACCGGGGCGCTGCTCGACATCGCCGGTGCGGACTGGTCCATGGTCCTGCCGGTGGAGGACCGGCCCGGGCACGACCGCCGCTACTCCGTCGACAGCTCCAAGATCGCATCCGAGCTGGGCTACCGGCCCCGGGTCCCCTTCGCCGACGGCCTGGCGGCGACGGCCCGCTGGTACGCGGAGAACCGCAGCTGGTGGGAGCCGCTGAAGAAGGGGCAGGCCGACCTCGCGGGCTCCGCGGGCTCCGCGGGCTCCGCGAGCTCCGCGCCCCCGGAGGCGGGTGCAGGGACGACGGCCGGCGTATGACCCTCCGCAATTCCCGCCGTCCGGCGGAGAAAGCAGCGGAGAACGCACATCTGTCTCGCTGGCGGGACAAACGGCCTTGGGCCGCGAGCCGCGGGCTCTTTCCTATTCCGGGCGCCGCTATATGGTGACGGGCGGAACCGATACGTTAACCTCCAGAGCTGGAAAGCGGTGCTGGGAATGGAGATCATCGGAAATGGCTTTCTCGCGAGGCACCTGCGCGCGATCGACGACGCGCATCCCGAGGTGACGATTCTCGCCGCCGGTGTGTCGCTGTGGAGGAATTCCGACTCCGACTACGAACGGGAAACCGCTCTGGTCGCCGAGACGATCGAGAAGTGTCTCCGCCAGGACCGTGTCCTCGTGTTCCTCTCGACCGCGTCGATGAGCATGTACGGCGGCGCGGGCTGCCGGGGCCGCGAGGACGAGCCCGTGGAGCCCGTCACCCCCTACGGCTGGCACAAGCTCGCGCTGGAGCGGCGGATCCAGGACTCCGGGGTACGGCACCTGATCCTGCGGCTCGGTTACGTCGTCGGTCCGCACGTGCCCGCGAACCGGCTGATCCCCGCGCTCATCGAGCAGATCCGTTCCGACAACCTCACGATGTACCGCAGCGCGCGCAGGGACATCATCGACATCACCGACTGGATAAAGGTGATCGACCTGCTGCTGGCCACCGGGACCACCCAGGAGGTGGTCAACGTGGCCACCGGGGAGTCCGTGCCGATCGAGCTGATCGTCGACCACCTGGAGGCGCGGCTCGGCATCACGGCCCGCAGGCAGATCATCGACGAGGGGACGTCGCACCACATCTCCGTGGAGAAGCTCCGGCGGCTGGTGCCGGCGGTCGGCGAGATGGGTTTCGGCCCCGGCTACCACCGGACCGTGATCGACCGCTACCTGGAGGCGACCTCCCAGCTCGGGAACGGGACTCCGGGGCCGTCGGGGCCGGTCGAGCCGGCGGGGACGGTGGAGACGGTGGAGACGCAGCACGCCGGTTCCCCGTCCCGTCGAGCCTGACCGGGCCGGTCACAGGCGAGCAGAGAGGCAGGGCAGTGCGCACACCAGAGGTCTTCGTCCGGGGGATCGGCACGTTCGTCCCCCCGACGGTCAGCGTGGAGTCGGCCGTCGCGCAGGGGTTGTGCTCGCCCGAGCACGCCAAGGTCCACGACATGCTCGGAGCGGCGGTGGCGGGCGACATCCCCGCCCCCGAGATGGCGCTGCGGGCGGCGCGGGAGGCGATCACGCGCGGCGGGGGCGGCACCGGCGCCCTGGGACTGATGCTGTACGCCGACGTCTGGCACCAGGGCCCCGACGGCTGGTCGCCGCAGTACTACCTGCAGCGTCACCTCGTCGGCGGCGACCTGCTGGCCGTCGAGCTGCGCCAGGGGTGCAACGGCGTGCTGAGCGCCCTGGAGCTGGCCGGCGGGTTCATGGCGGGCGACCCCCGGGGCCGCGACGCCCTGATCGTCACGGCCGACAACTTCGGCACCGCCCGGATGGACCGCTGGTGCTCCGGGCCGGACTTCGTGCTCGGCGACGCCGGGAGCGCGCTGGTGCTCACCCGCGAGCCGGGCTTCGCCCGTCTGCTCGCGGTGAGCTCGATCTCCGTGCCCGAGGCCGAGGAGCTGCACCGCGCGGGCACCCCGCTCTTCCCGCCGAGCGCGACCACCGGTGAGGCCGTCGACTTCAGCGCGCGGGCCGAGGAGTTCGGCCGGATGTGCGCGGCCGACAGCGACCTCGCGCTCGCGTGGGTCATCGTGCAGCAGCGGATGATGCAGGTGCTCAGCCGGACCCTGGCCGAGGCGGAGATCAAGGTGGCCGACGTCACCCGCACCATCTTCACCAGCCTCTCCCCCGAGGCGGTCGAGCACCGGTGGATGGCGGTGCTGCGCATGCCCATGTCGAAGTCGAGCTGGGACTTCGCCAGGACCGTCGGCCATCTCGGCGCCAGCGACCACCTGGTCTCCCTGGACCACCTGCTGTCGACCGGCGAGCTCGGTCCCGGCGACCACGTGCTGCTGGGCGGCATCGGCCCGGGCGTCACCATCTCGTGCGCCGTCCTGAAGATCCTCGACACTCCCTCGTGGGTCTAGGGCACCGCTTCGGAAGGGAACACCGCCCATGGAGTTCGGTCTCGGCGGCGCGCGCGGCGAGCGGCGTGACGCGATGTTCGACGGCGCGCGCAAGAGCCTGTACGAGGAGTCGGGCCCGCCGCGGGAGCCGTTCACCCGGGAGCGCTGGCGGATCGCCGCGGAGCTGGGCGCCGCCGGCCTGTGCCTGCCCGCCGAGTACGGCGGCGGCGGCCTCGGCGCCCTGGACACGGCGCTGTCGCTGGAGGCCTTCTCCCGGGGCGGCGGCGACACCGCCCTGGCGTTCGCGCTGTCGGCGCACCTGCTGGCGTG
>NZ_JBFABE010000139.1:0-4327 GCF_040640155.1 Streptosporangium sp. NPDC023615 | reverse complement strand
GCCCGGCTGTGGCTGCTGGTGCCCGCCCTGATGATCGCGGTCCTCTACGTGGTCATGTAGTTCTACGAGGCGGCCTCCGGTGACGAGCTGCGGGCGGTCTACGACGACATCGGCAGCTCGGGGGGCTACCGGACCGAGCGGCAGGAGGTCTGGCCGTGGTTCGTCGGGATCGCGCTGCTCGGCGCGGTGGTGGCCGCCGGGACGTCCCTGTTCTGGTTCTCGAGGATCCTTTGACATCCTCCCCCGTTTGAAGGCGGGGGATTCCAACGGCGACCACCCCACGAAGAGGAGGTCGCGTTGAGGTTCACGGTTCAACGGCCTGCCCAACGGCGAGCCTCCCCGCGCGGCCACCGCGTGCCCCGCGGCGGTATCTCGGATGTCTCTCGCCGCGTTGACGTCGGCGTTGACCTGACGTCCGCAGGCCACGCACCGGAAGAGCGCTTGGCTCTCGCGACTCTCCCCGGCACGGTGCCCGCAGACGTTGCGGGTCTGCGACGTGAAACGCGGATCGATCTTCTGAACCCGGCCCGGAGCCTTGCTGCAAGGTTCCGGTGAACGGAGGCGGACGGTCCGTCCGGGAGTGAATGGAGAAATGAACGAAAGCGGAGGGAAGGGAACGCGGGGGAACAGAGGCACGGGACGGCGGTGGCGTCCGCGTTTCCGGCCGGCCACGACCTAGGTTCGTACCATGCGACTGCTCGTTGTCGAAGATGAGGAAGACCTGGTCGACGCCCTGCGCGTGGGGCTCGTCCGGGCCGGGTACGCGGTCGACGTCGCCCACGACGTGGCCCAGGCGCGCGAGAAGCTCCGGGTCGACTCCTACGATCTGGTCCTTCTCGATCTCAACCTGCCCGGCGGGGACGGCTCCGAGGTGTGCCGGGCCCTGCGCGGGACCGACCAGGGCCAGGCCGTGCGGATCATCATGGTGACCGCGCGCGACCGGCTGGACGAGGGCGCCGACGACTACCTGGTCAAGCCGTTCGCCTTCCCCGAGCTCCTGGCGCGCGTCCGCGCCCTGCTCCGCAGGGAGCAGGGCGGCGGCACGGCGATCCTGCGGGTGGGGTCGCTGCGGCTGGACACCTCCCGGGTGGAGAGCCATTCGAACGGGCGGGAGCTGGGGCTGACGCCGAAGGAGTTCGGGGTCCTGCACTACCTGATGGCCCGTCCCGGGCACGTCGTCTCCGCCGAGGAGCTGCTGGAGCACGTCTGGGACGAGCACACCGACCCGTTCACCAACACCGTGCGGGTGACGGTGGGCAACCTGAGGCGCAAGCTCGGCACCGACGCCGTGATCGAGACCGTGGTCAGCAAGGGCTACCGGCTGAGGGAGGACACGTGAGGTCCCCCTCCGCGCGCACGACCCGCCACCGCCCGGAGGGGGGCACGTGAGATCTCCCCCCGCGCGCACGACCCGCCACCGCCCGGGGGAGGGGGACACGTGAGGTTCTCCCTCGTGCACACGATCCGCGCTTCCGGCTGACCGTGCTCTACTCCAGCCTGCTGTTCCTGCTCTCCGGGCCGGTCGCCGGCCTGCTGTACGTCGCCGTGGCCAGGAGCGCCGAGGAGCGTCCCTGCACCGTCCAGCAGGCCAAGCTCTACAGCGTCGACACCATGCTCGGCCGCCTGGAGGGCGCGTTCCTGGCGCGGCGGCGGCTGATCGACGACGCCTCCCACGAGCCGCGCAGCCCGCTGGCCATCATGTCCGCCTGTTCTCGCGGCCGGGCGAGGGGAGCGTGTCCGTGCTCTGGCCGCCGGCCGGGGAGGGGCCCGCCGAGGGGGAGGCCCCGGACCACAACCCCCTCGCCGACGCGGGCCCGCCCGGCCGGTGAGACCGCCGTGAACGATCGTGAATACCGGTGTGATTGGTTTATACCAATTGGTGTAAACCAATTCCGGTGATGATCGAAGTTGTCGTTCATTCGATCTGAATTTGAAGTGGATTAGACCGGTGAACCCGGTTTGAGCTGGGATGATGCCCTTCTCGTCGTTGGGTGCCGTTTCATTGACTGATTCGTCTGTAGAGTCCGGGGGGAGGCGGGACCAGACGTCGTTTTTGAAGCCGTAGAAGGAGCGACCGTGCCCAAGTACGTTTACGACTTCACCGAGGGAAACAAAGATCTCAGAGACCTGCTCGGCGGCAAGGGGGCGAACCTCGCCGAGATGACCAATCTCGGGCTGCCGGTGCCCCCCGGTTTCACCATCACCACCGAGGCGTGCCGGAGCTTCCTGAAGCACGGCGTCCTGCCCGAGGGGATGGAGGAGGAGGTCGCCGCGCACCTGGCCGCGCTGGAGAGCGCGATGGGGCGCGGGCTCGGCCAGGCCGACGACCCGCT
The DNA here is from genome assembly GCF_040640155.1 of Streptosporangium sp. NPDC023615. Lineage (NCBI taxonomy): Bacteria > Bacillati > Actinomycetota > Actinomycetes > Streptosporangiales > Streptosporangiaceae > Streptosporangium > Streptosporangium sp. NPDC023615. The sequence goes on along the minus strand of NZ_JBFABE010000139.1, from coordinate 1,994 downwards.
CCTGGTGAGTGTGCGCTCCGGAGCCGCGTTCTCCATGCCCGGCATGATGGAGACGGTCCTCAACATCGGGCTGAACGACGACTCGGTCCACGGGCTGGCCAAGCAGGCCGGCGGCAACGAGCGCTTCGCCTGGGACTCCTACCGGCGCCTCATCCAGATGTTCGGCAAGACCGTCCAGGACATCGACGGCGCGCTGTTCGACGCCGCCCTGGAGGAGCTCAAGGACGGCCGCGACGACCTGGAGCTGGAGGCGGCCGACTTCCGCGCCCTGGTGGCGACGTACAAGGAGATCGTCCGCGCGCACACCGGCGAGGACTTCCCCGCCGACCCGCACCTGCAGATGCGCATGGCGGTGGAGGCGGTGTTCTCCTCCTGGAACGCGCCGCGCGCCGTGCTGTACCGCCGCCAGGAGCGCATCCCGGCCGACCTGGGCACGGCGGTCAGCGTCTGCTCGATGGTGTTCGGCAACTGCGGCATGGACTCCGGCACGGGGGTGGCCTTCACCCGCGACCCGGGCAGCGGCCAGCAGGGCGTGTACGGCGACTACCTGCAGAACGCCCAGGGCGAGGACGTGGTCGCCGGCATCCGCAACACCCTGCCGCTGCAGGAGCTCCGGACCATCGACCGGCCCGTCTACGACGAGCTCATGCACACCATGCGCACCCTGGAGGAGCACTACCGCGACCTGTGCGACATCGAGTTCACGGTCGAGCGCGGCAAGCTGTGGATGCTGCAGACGCGGGTGGGCAAGCGGACCCCGGGCGCGGCGTTCCGCATCGCCGTGCAGCTCGTCGACCAGGGCGTGATCGACCTCGACGAGGCGGTGAACCGGGTGACCGGCGACCAGCTCGCCCAGCTCATGTTCCCCCGCTTCGCCGAGGACACCGGAACCACGGTCATCGCCAGGGGGATGAACGCCTCACCGGGGGCGGCCGTGGGCAGGGCCGTCTTCTCCACCGAGCGGGCCGTCGAGCTCGCCGCCCGGGGCGAGGCCGTCATCCTGGTGCGCCGCGAGACCAACCCCGACGACCTGGCCGGCATGATCGCCGCCCAGGGGGTGCTGACCAGCCGGGGCGGCAAGACCTCGCACGCCGCCGTGGTCGCCCGGGGCATGGGCAGGACCTGCGTCTGCGGCGCCGAGGCGCTGGAGGTCTCGGCCGCCGACCGCACGTTCACCGCGCCCGGCGGCGTGGTGGTCTCCGAGGGCGACGTCATCTCCATCGACGGCACCAGCGGGGCCGTGTACCTCGGTGAGGTGCCCGTGGTCCCCTCCCCGGTGGTGGAGTACTTCGAGGGCTCGGGCGACCGGGACGACGAGCTGGTCCGCGCGGTGCACCGGCTCATGACCCACGCCGACGAGGTACGCCGGATGGACGTGCGCGCCAACGCCGACACGGCCGAGGACGCCGCCAGGGCGCGCAGGTTCGGCGCCCAGGGCATCGGGCTCTGCCGCACCGAGCACATGTTCCTCGGGAAGCGCCGCAGCCTGGTCGAGGACCTCGTGCTGGCCGGCTCCGACGAGGAGCGGCGCCGCGCGCTGGCCGCGCTGGAGCCGCTGCAGAAGGAGGACTTCACCGCCATCTTCCGGGCGATGGGGGGACGGCCGGTCACGATCCGCCTGATCGACCCGCCGCTGCACGAGTTCCTGCCCGACTTCACCGAGCTGTCGGTGAAGGTCGCCCTGGCGGGGGAGGGGGCGACGGAGAAGGACCGCAAGCTGCTGGTCGCCCTCAAGCGCCTCCACGAGGAGAACCCCATGCTGGGCCTGCGCGGCGTCCGGCTCGGCCTGATCATCCCCGGCGTGTTCGCCATGCAGGTCCGGGCGATCGCCGAGGCGGCCAAGGCCGTGCCGGGCAGCCGCCCGGAGATCATGATCCCGCTGGTGGCCGCGGTGCAGGAGCTGGAGCACGTCAGGGACGAGGCGCGGACGATCCTCGCCGAGGTGGGCGTCGAGGCGCTGATCGGCACGATGATCGAGGTGCCGCGCGCCGCGC
>NZ_JBFABE010000138.1:0-4419 GCF_040640155.1 Streptosporangium sp. NPDC023615 | reverse complement strand
ACCCACCGGGAGTAATCACGGCAGGGCGCCCCGGTCCGACCCAACACGGCACCCCAACTCGCGGACACCCCACAGGATGCCGTCGCCGAGCAGCGCGCCGGACTCACCGGCGATCGGGAATGCGGTCTGGACGTCCATGATCTCGATCCGCCTTTCGGTCAGTGGAAGAGGGCGCGCGGGGATTGGCTGGCTATCTCGGCGAGCCAGTCGCGCGGGTGCTGGGAGGTGGTCACCACGGCCACGTCCGGGTAGTTCTCCCGGACCCGCGCCGCGAGGCGGGTCATGTGGCGGGCGAGGAAGAGGGTTCCGGACGGGCGGGCGTACTGGACGCGCACGGTCCCGGGAGGGTCGTCCCAGGGGGCGCCGTCTTCCACGTTTCCCCAGCCGGTCACCTCGCCGATCGCGTCCGGCAGGTAGGTGACGCCTCCGCTCGCGCGGTCCAGGACGTAGGCCAGGCCGCCCAGGCGCACCCAGTAGTAGGGGCATGACGAGCATCCGAACGAAAAGTCCCGTTAGCGGGTGGCACACAGGACAGAACATGAACTCTGTCCGGTCACCCAGCGACATCACTCCAGATCAACGTCTCTGCACTGGTTCCCCCACCGATTCGGTCTCGTGGACCGTTCGGCAGCAGACCGCCGAAACCCGCCCTCGCCGAGCGGCACAACAGACCGCGTGACACCTGCCGTTGCCCCTTTCCGGCGTACTTGGTCTGCCCCTGCCTTCGGCGAGACGCATCCGAACGGAAAGTCACGGTAAGCCGCTCAACTCTGCTCTGCTAGCGGGACTTTTCGTTCGGATGCTCGTCATGCCCCTACACCGCGGCGCGCAGGCTTTCTTGATCTCCGGACACGACTCGGCCCCGACCAGCCGCCCGCCGGCGATGCCCGCCCTCCTGCGGGGAGATACCGTCGGCGGCGTCCAGATCACACACGCCAGCTCCTGGCGGTCCTCTACCGCGCCCGGTTCGGCACCCCGTCTCGAGCCGCCTCGCGCGCCTCCCGACGGCTGCGTCCGAAGGAACCTTCTGCGTGAAACGGCTGATAACCCGCGCCGCCTTCGCCACTGTTGATCGCGTGGCCACCCCCGACGATCCACCCCCCACCCCACCCGGCAAGGACCCCGCCAAAGCCGCCCCCGGCCAAGGCCTGCGGCTGGCCCGGATCGGGCCGACCCTCGCCCTGGCCCTAGCCGGCTCCATCCTGCTCAGCACCGGCCTGTTCGCCGGCGCCCTGTGGATCCTTGGCTTCCCCGTCCTCACCCCGGTCGGCCCCAAAGGGCTGCCGCTGAACCGGCTGCTGGACCTGCTGAAACTCTCCTTTGCGGTGGTCGCCGGGATCGGCGGCGTCATCGCCCTGGTCGTGGCCTACCGCAAGCAGAAGGTCACCGAAGCCGCCGAGCACCGCCAGCAGGCCGCCGAGCTGCGCGCCGATGAGGCCCACCGGCGCGAGGCGACCAAGCTGTTCAACGAGCGCTTCGCCACCGCCGCCAACCACCTGGGCCACGACTCGCCCGCGGTGCGCCTGGCCGGCGTGCACGCCCTGGCCGGCCTGGCCGACGACGCCCCCACCCGGGAACTACGCCAGACGATGATCGACGTCTTGTGCGCCTACCTGCGCATGCCCTACGCCCCCGACCCCGGCGCCGCCGGCGAGGCGGCCGAACGCCTGGCCTTCGTCGGCCTGCGCGAGGTACGCCACACCATCATCCGCGTCATCGGCGCCCACCTACGCGAGGACGCCGCCACCTCCTGGCAGGGCCACGACTTCGACTTCACCGCCGTCGTCTTCGACGGCGGCAACTTCAGCCGTGCGGTGTTCTCCAGCGGCGCCGTCTCCTTCAACAGCGCGGAGTTCTCCTGCGGCAGGGTCGCCTTCAGCAACGCGACGTTCTCCGGCAGCACGGTCGCCTTCCACGGCGCGAAGTTCTCCAGCGGCACGGTCCTCTTCAGCGACGCGGTGTTCTCTGGCGGCAGGGTCCTCTTCAGCGACGCGGTGTTCTCCGGCGGCACGGTCGCCTTCAACAACGCAACGTTCTCCGGCGGCAGAGTCTCCTTCAGCGACGCGGTGTTCTCCAGCGGTACAGCCACCTTCAACAACGCGACGTTCTCCGGCGGCACGGTCGCCTTCGAGTTCGCGTCGTTCTCCGGCGGCACGGTCGCCCTCCACGGTGCAAAGTTCTCCAGTGGCAGGGCCACCTTCATCTGCGCGGTGTTCTCCGGCAGCACGGTCGCCTTCGATCTCGCAACGTTCTCCGGCAGCACGGTCGCCTTCGATCTCGCAACGTTCTCCGGCGGCACGGTCGCCTTCCACGGCGCGACGTTCTCCGGCGGCACGGTCGCCTTCAGCGCCGCTAGGTTCTCCGGCGGCACGGTCGATCTCCGTAAGGTGAATGATTGGTCACATCCACCGATGCTGCCGGATTCTGTACCAGCTGGCGTGTTACTGCCTGATCGATCAAGCGTCGTTCCGGAAGGAGATGCGGCGGCGACGTGAGCAGCCGCGCGCTGGCCAGCTGTCAGTGCCCCAAGAACACCGTCCAGCTTCGCGCGTGTAGCCGGATCGCCACGGCCGAAGATCTACGCTGCGACATCTGCCGGATCGGCTGCCGGCGGATCCGGCTCGCCGTCGACGCCACCGGCGGCGCCGAGGTCCAGATCGCGCACGCCAGTTCCCCGGCCGCCCTCTACCGGACCCGGTTCGGCGATCCGCCCCGTCCCTGAGCCGCCTCACGCGCGCGCGTAGATGGCTCCCAAAACTCCGAAAACTCCGTGTTCCGCCGGGTGATCCCCAGACGGAACCGCGCGGTCAGTCGAAGATCTCAGCGACCCCGACCTTGATCCGGTGAGGGTTGCTGTCGACGACGAGGTACCAGTAGTCGTCGTAGGGGACCTCCAGGACGACGGGGCTGACGTCGAAGAAGCCGCCGTGGTAGCTGTACGCCTCCCCGTCGAGATACGCCTGGTAGTCGTCGGCGTCCATGAGGCACACCCGGGCGGTTGAGCCGCGCAGCTCCACCTCGAAGCGAGCGCCGAACCCGTACGAGCCGAGGTTCCAGTACAGATGGTCCACACGTCATTAGTAACCGCTCGCGCGATGGGCGGGAAGGCGTCTTCGGGGGATGGAGACCTGACTCCTGAACTCCTCGCGTGCCTGCGCGTAAGGGCCCTCCGCTCCCGAACGTGTCCCCAGCCGCCAGGTAGCGATGTGCGGTTCAGTTGGTCCAGTGGGCCGGAGGGAATCGTACGTATGAAAATCGATTGCCTGTGGTGCTCGTACGGATGATCCTGGGTGGATGGATCTTGAGAGCGCTGCGCGGGACTGGCGGGCCGATGGCTTCGTGATCCTCCCGGGGTTCATCCCCGCAGAGGAGTTGACAGCGGCGGTGAGCGAGCTGGGTCTGCTTTTCCCCTCCGCCGAGGGCTTTCATGACGGCACCGACCCGCGCCGCGTCCGCTTCATCGGCGACGAGTTCGCCGGGATCGACACCTTCCCGTTCGCCAGCACCGAGATCAGCCTGCTGACGGTGAACCATCGCATCCTGGCCCTCGCCCAAGCGCTGCTGGACGACAGCGACGTCCATATCTACACGGCCGAGGCCTGGGCGAAGTACACCGGTGCCTGCGACTATGACCAGGACCTGCACCGCGACTACCTCAATCACACCTTGCTGGTCCCCAGCACGGCACCCGGCTGTCTGCAGGTGGAGATGTTCGTCTTCCTGGCCGACGTCCCCGAGGAACTCGGGCCGCCGCATCTGCTCTCACGTAGGCACACCGTGGACGTCCCCGCCGTCCCGAACTGGTTCCTGCGGCCGGGACAGCACAGCGCATGGCGATTCAACGACGACAGCGGCAGCCCACAGATGTACGGGGCCGAGGTCTCTGGCGCCGGGCCCGCCGGAACGGTCATCGCCTTCGAGTCCGGCACCTTCCACCGAGGCACTCAACTGACAGCACCTCGCGGTGCCCGCTACAGCATGCACCTGGGCTTCCGGCCATCCAGCCTCTCGTGGGGGCAACGTGTGGGATGGGCAGCGCGCAGCTTCGAACGAGAATGGGTCGACTTCGTCCACCGCGCTACACCTCGCCAACTCCAAGCCTTCGGGTTTCCCTCGCCAGGGCATTCTTACTGGACTGCACAGACGCTGGCCGGCATGGCACTGCGGTATCCGGAACTTGACCTCACGCCATGGTCGGCCTCCGCTCCCGCACCACGCAGGTCTTGATTTGCTCCTGTGCCTTCGCGAAGGCTGTCGGGATTAGAAGGTTTCCCGACAGGCGGCCCAGAGGCACCTGTAAACCGGATTCCCGGGGATGAAACACCACGCCAGGCGGCCTGGTTCGGGCGCTGATTGACGACAGTATTTTCCGACAGGTAGAACGGGGCTTCGTCCTTCTTGAGGAGCGCCGGTGCGGAT
>NZ_JBFABE010000137.1:0-5162 GCF_040640155.1 Streptosporangium sp. NPDC023615 | reverse complement strand
TGCCGTTCTGCACGGCCCAGTTGTAGATCCGGTCGCCGGCGCTGAAGTTGAACTGCCCCCGGTTGGGCTCGGTGGCGTCGATCTTCATCTCGTTCTCGGCCGTGATCATGTCGAACTCACGGCTGGCGATCGTGTTGTAGGTCGGGTCGCCGAGCCTGCCCGCCGAGATCGCGGTGCCGAAGTAGCGGCCGCTCTGCTGTGCCGCCGCGCCGAGCGTGCTCGCCGCGGCGGCGGAACCGGCGGAACCGGAGGAGGCGGCGGAACCGGCGGAACCGGAGGAGGCGGCGGAAGCGGTGGTGGCGACGGTGGCGGAGACCGGGCCGGTCACCGCCGTGAGCGTGCCGAGCACGAGGGTGCCGAGGGCGCCGGCGATCAGGGTCCGGCGAAGCCCTCCGACCGGTCGCCGGGTGCCAGGTGGGGGTATGGCATTCGAGCCCATGACTGAGCCTCCATAACTGCATCACGGAAACGCGGAAGCGGATGATCACGAGGGGAGATCCGCAGGATCGACGCCGCGTCCCGTCGTCGGGGAACGCGTACCACCGGGGCGTCGTGACGGACGGCCCCTGCCGCTCACCACCGACCTGGCATGGGGCCGTCTCGGGGACTCAGTCTGGAAACTATTACAAAATGTGTCAAGCTCATCTGAAAAGCTTCTGCCTCGCTGCTTGCCACTCATGTTCCGGGCCCTCGCCGACCTCCCCCGAGCCGGGGGAGGCGCGGGTTCCGCCGCCCGGGGTGAGCCTTCCCGTGTGAAATTTTCATTACACCGACGTGTCCGGGCCGGTGGGCCGTCTCCTGAAGGCCAGATGGGCGGTGCCCGCCACCTGCCCCTTTGGGTGCGGAATGTTTCGTACTCTTGACAGCCTCTCGTCACCTCGTGTTTGCTCCGCTCCACCACCACAATCGTTCGACGGAGAAGGAGCCACGATCGGCAGGCGGGATGTTAGCGCTCACATCTCGCGGCACCCCCCAAGACATGCTCGGCGACCGCGAATCCCGGACAGGCACCACCTCTGCGGATTCCCTCGCTCCGCACGGCCGCCGATCCCCTGACAGGAGAGTCCCCGCACGGCGAAAGCCCGGATCAGCCTGACACCTCGGGTCTCGCGGCCCGCAGACGACCGGGGCCACCCGCGACGCGCCAGAGCAGCCACTCCCGACCGCCACGTCCGCCGGCACACGACACCCGCCGGACAGTGGTCCGAACACAGATCTTCAGCGCTACACGAGCTGTCAGCAGTAACTGCTCTCAGCCCCAGGAAAGAGGTTGAGCATGCGTGGGTGGAGACGGTGGTTCAGCACGGCGCTCCTGGCCGTGACCATGGTCGCCCTGGGCGCGGTGACGCAGACGAGCGTCGCCGGCGCGGAGTCCAACGGCGGGGTGCGGGTCATGCCACTGGGTGACTCGATCACCGAGGGCACCCAGGTGCCGGGCGGGTACCGCATCGGCCTGTGGCAGCGCCTGGCCGCCGGCCGGTACACCGTCGACTTCGTCGGTTCCCAGTTCAACGGGCCGGGCTCCCTGGGCGACCACGACCACCAGGGGCACCCCGGCTGGCGCATCGACCAGATCGACGCCAACATCACGGGCTGGGCGCGGACCCAGAACCCGCGCACGGTGCTGCTGCACATCGGCACCAACGACATCCTGCAGAACTACAACGTGGCCGGCGCGCCCCAGCGGCTGTCGAACCTGATCGACCGCATCACCACGACCGTGCCGGACGCGGACGTGTTCGTCGCCACCATCATCCCGCTGTCCAACCCCGGCCAGGAGAACGCCGCCCGCGCCTTCAACGCGGCCATCCCCGGCATCGTGCAGAGCAAGGTCAACAGCGGCAGGCGCGTCCACCTGGTCGACATGCACTCCAAGCTGACCACCTCCGACCTGATCGACGGCATCCACCCCACCGCCGGCGGCTACGACAAGATGGCCGCCGCCTGGTACGCGGCCCTCCAGTCGGTCCCCGGCAGCATCGGCCAGCCCGGTACCACCCCGACGCCCTCGCCCACGAGCGCGATCCGCGGCGTGGGGTCGGGCCGGTGCCTGGACGTCGCCAACGTCTCGCAGGCCAACGGCGCGGCGGCGCAGATCTGGGACTGCAACGGCCAGAACAACCAGCGCTGGACGCCGACCGGCACCGGTGAGCTCCGGGTGTACGGCAACAAGTGCCTGGACGTGGCCAACATGAGCACCGCCGACGGCGCGCAGGTACACATCTGGGACTGCAACGGCCAGAACAACCAGAAGTGGCGTCTCAACGGTGACGGCACCATCACCGCCGTCGGCGCGAACAAGTGCCTGGACGTCCCCAACTACTCCACCGCCAACGGCGTCAAGCTCCAGATCTGGGCCTGCAACGGCGCCCCCAACCAGCGCTGGACCCGCGTCTGACGCGGGTGAGGAACACGGGGCGGTCCCGGGGGCCGGCAGGCGGGGGCACACCTCGCGGCCGGATCCACGTGGCCGACCGCCGTCGTACAGCTTCTCGCCGGCGACGCCCTTCTCCCAGGAGGGCGTCGCTCGTCCGGGGAGTGACCACCCCCTACACCCGAAGGAACCACCGTGCAACCATTCTCGCCCGCCGGGGCGCTCAGACCGGTCCTGACCGGGGTCGCCGCCGCGGCGGTGGCCGCGGCGATCACCCTTGTCTCCCCGGTCGCCTCCAGCCTCGCGGCCACCCCCACCCTGCACGCGTCGTCGTCCGGCGCCGACGGGGCGGGTGCGCCGAACAAGGCGCTCGCGCTGAACATCCCCGCCTCGGACTACCAGCAGGTGCCGCTCGCGTCGGGCGGCGGCGAACTGGGTGAGGCGATGTCGCTGGCCGTGCTGCCGAACCGGTCGGTCCTGCACACGGCCCGCGACGGCACGCTGCGCGTGACCGACGTCAACGGAAGCACGAAGGTGGCCGCCAGGCTCAACGTCTACACCCACGACGAGGAGGGCCTCCAGGGGGTGGCGGTCGATCCCGGCTTCGCCACCAACCGGCACGTCTGGCTGTACTACTCGCCCCGGCTGAGCACGCCGAACGGCGACGCCCCGGCCACCGGCACCCAGGCGCAGTTCGACCAGTGGAAGGGCGAGTTCTACCTGTCGCGCTTCACCCTCAAGTCGGACGAGACGCTCGACACGGCCAGCGAGAAGGTGGTCCTGCGGGTCGCCAACGACCGCGGCCAGTGCTGTCACGCCGGTGGTGACATCGACTTCGACGCGCAGGGCAACCTGTACCTGACCACCGGCGACGACACCAACCCCTTCGAGTCGGCCGGCTACTCCCCGCTGGACGAGCGGACCAACCGCAACCCGCAGTACGACGCCCAGCGCAGTTCCGGCAACACCAACGACCTGCGCGGCAAGGTCCTGCGGATCAAGCCGCAGGCCGACGGCACCTACACGATCCCCAGCGGCAACCTGTTCGCGCCGGGCACGGCGAGGACGCGGCCGGAGATCTACGCGATGGGCCTTCGCAACCCGTTCCGGATGAGCGTCGACAAGGCGACCGGCGTCGTCTACCTCGGCGACTACGGGCCGGACGCGGGGGCGACCAACTCCAACCGGGGGCCCAGCGGGCAGGTGGAGTTCAACCGCATCACCGCCGCCGGCAACTACGGCTGGCCGTACTGCACGGGCAGCAACACCACCAACGAGACCTACAACGAGTGGAACTTCGCCTCCAACAGCACCGGCGCGAAGTTCAACTGCGCGGGAGGCCCGACCAACAACTCCTTCCGCAACACCGGCCTGACCACGCTGCCCCCGGCCAAGCCGGCGTGGATCAAGTACGCCGGTGACTCCGGCTCGCCGCCGGAGTTCGGCAGCGGCTCGGAGTCGCCGATGGGCGGCCCGGTCTACCGGTACGACGCCAACCTGAACTCCTCCGTCAAGTTCCCCCAGGCACTCGACGGGCGCTTCTTCGCCGGCGAGTACGGCCGCCGCTGGATCAAGGCCATCGAGGTGAGGAGCGACGGCGGCTACGGGGAGATCTCCGCGTTCCCCTGGTCGGGCACGCAGGTGATGGACATGGGCTTCGGTCCCGACGGCGCGCTGTACGTGCTGGACTACGGCACCGGCAACAACAACCAGGCGCTCTACCGGATCGAGTACATCGGCAAGGCCAACCGCAACCCGATCGCCAAGGCCTCGGCCAACAAGACGTCGGGGCCGGCTCCGCTGACGGTGAACTTCTCCTCGGCCGGCAGTTCCGACCCCGAGGGCGGCGCGCTGACGTACTCGTGGAACTTCGGCGACGGCACCACCTCCACCGCCGCCAACCCGAGCAAGACCTACAGCACCAACGGCGCGTACACCGCCACGCTCACCGTCCGCGACCCGCAGGGGCTGACCGGAAGCGCGAGCGTGAGCGTGTCCGTCGGCAACACCGCCCCGACCGTCACGCTCACGACCCCCGGCGACGGGCAGCTGTTCTCCTTCGGCGACACGGTGCCGTTCCAGGTCACCGTCAGCGACCCCGAGGACGGCACGATCGACTGCTCGAAGGTGACGGTCACCTACTCGCTCGGCCACGACAGCCACGCCCACCAGATCACCTCCAAGACCGGGTGCAGCGGCTCCATCGCGGTGCCGGTCGACGGTGAGCACGACGCCGCGGCGAACATCTACGGCGTCTTCGTGGCCTCCTACACCGACGCCGGCGGCCTGACCTCCACCAGCGGCCGGACGCTGCAGCCGCGGCACCGGCAGGGCGAGCACTTCGGCGCCCAGCAGGGCGTGCAGACGGCCGACCACGCCACCGCCGAGGGCGGCAAGACCGCGGGCTTCATCGACGACGGCGACTGGGTCTCCTTCCAGCCGTACAACCTGAGCAACGCCACGAGCGTCACCGCGCGGGTGTCCTCGGCGGGCGCGGGCGGCCGCATCGAGGTCCGGGCGGGCTCGGCCACGGGCACGCTGCTGGGGACGGTCAACGTCACGAGCACCGGTAGCTGGGAGACCTTCGCCGACGTCTCGGCGAACCTCTCCGGCGCGCCGTCCGGCGTCACCACGCTGTACCTCGTCTTCCGCGGCGCGACCGGCCAGGGTTACCTGTTCGACCTGGACGCCTTCACCTTCGGCACCGGCCCGGCGCCCTCCCCGTCGGCGACGCCGACGCCTTCGGGGACCACGAGCGCGTTGCGGGGGGTGGGCTCGAACCGGTGCC
>NZ_JBFABE010000136.1:0-5231 GCF_040640155.1 Streptosporangium sp. NPDC023615 | reverse complement strand
AACAACACGATCAGCCGCTACGTCACGGCTTCACCTCCTGCTCTGCTGGGCGCACAAAAAGGGCTCAGTGACGCGCTGACCGCCTGAGATGCACGCCGTATGACCAGGGTCCCGGACACCACCGGGACCCTTCGGCGTTCCGGGGTCGGTTCTGGCCCATACGGCCCTCGGAAAGCCCGACGCCACCTGGGGAAACGGCCTCAAGATCATTGCGCGTATATTCCGCGACCACCGACATAGGGCCGCTCAGGGTGGCATCTGGCTGCACACCCCAGAAACGCAAAAGAGGCCCCGGAGGGCCTCTGAGTTGCTGTTTCTGCTGGTGGCAGGTGCAGGACTTGAACCTGCGTAGGCTGAGCCGACGGTTTTACAGGACATGACCGTTGCTTGCGCTTCGTGGCCGCTGACCTGGGATGAGGCTTCCTTCCGCAGTAGCGACCGCCTTGATCATTGCACGCATATTGCACGTCAGGGCAGACACTTCCCGAGATCCATCCAACGTCCGATCTGCGTTCGCACCGGTCCCGTCGTCAACCGATCGGCGACCAGTTCCATGGGCTTGATCAGGTTCTTGCAGGTGCGCAGAGCGTGCATCTCATGCCGCAGTCGCACGGTCCAGTCCGTCGCCCACTCACGTGCCTGCTCCAAGCTCAACGGCAGAGTCTCCGGCACGTCTGCGGCCAGCCAATCCGCACTCCACAAAGGGTCGCCGTTGGGCCCAAGGTCGGCAATGAGCAACGCCCGGAGGCTGAAGCGCCGCGTGTTCACGTCCTGCGTGGGGCAACCGGCCTGTTCGAGCCCGTCGAGTGCGGCGAAGGCGACCCGCCCCCAGACCCGTCGCTCTTCACCTCGATCGCGCTCCTGCGCGTAGAGCAGGTTGACCTGATACACGCTCAACCACTGGTTGACACGGTCCTCGGCGAACTCCATACCATCACCGCTCCCCATGCCGTCATCTCCTTGCTCTACCGCCCGGCCTCCGGCGTAGGAGGAGGCGCGTAGTAACCCGGGCCCGCGATGAGGACGTTGTCGAAACAGGTGTAGCGCTCGCGTTCTTCCTCGTCATCGTCCTGATCCGGAACCATGGGGCGCCCCAGACCGATCGAAAGTTCCGGGACGGTACAGCTATAGCCGTCCTCCTCGATCTCGAAGCGCTCCCGCAGGACGTCCACCACCCGCTTGGCCGGCACGGAGAACACGTCCATGCCCAGCAAGAACACCTGAGCCCCGGGACGGGCGTCGAAATCACGGAAGATCTCCACGGTCTGGACGACTCCGGTGGAACCGCAGTGGACGACGACGTCGATGCCGGACCCTCCGCCGCTGATCCTCCAATCGAGCGGCAGCGCCCCCGGATACGGCGCGTACTCCACGGGCTCACCCCAGGCACGCAACGCCCGCCCGGCTTCCAGCCGAGGGGAGCCAAGCAGAATCGGACCGACAGACCCCAACGGGTCAATCTGAATCACCAACGGCCTCACGTCCAAGCCTCCTCAGGTCACACGACACATAGAGCGATCCTCTCTCGCCAGGGAAGAGGTGGCCACAAGGGCGCATAGCTCCACTAGCGGTTTTCAAGAGTGCTACGTTTCCAGCGGGAACAGGGCCTCTGACCAGCGCAGAAGCATTTTTGCTGGCCCTTCTCACAGAAGATCATCCCGCGCATATCCCGCAAGGACTGTGTGAGCTGCTTGCGCCGGACTGCGGCCATCGGATTAGAAGTGGATTGGTGCTTCTCGGCCCGATAGCGCGCTGACCTGCTGACGAGTCATGTGATCTCATTGGGGGAGAGGAGGTCGATCCGCATATGTTCCGGATCTTGAAAATTACTCAGCCTCCATCGCCGGTACCCACGCGAGGGTCACGCCTTTCTGTTGCTCCCCCTTGCGGTAGATCTCGTGGGCGTCGCGTCCCTGAGCCCATCGTCGGGCATACGGAGCGGACTGGACCACGATGCCGTCGCGCACGATCAGCCCAACGGTGGCGCGGTGGGTGGACCACCAGATGAGGCCGTTCTTAAGGTCGTCGTTCACGACCGGACTGTAGCGGCGGCGTACGACAATCCGCGGAGAAGGTTCCGGTACGTGCTCATGTAGTCGACGGTTTTACTGGATCGGCCCTCCCGACTACACCCTCGACCACCAACCCCAGCGCCTGAACCAGCTGATCCTCGAACTCACCACCGCCCAGCACCGCCACAACCGGCTGGTCCGCCAGCACGGCTGGCTCAAAACCTTCAACGCCATCGACTGCTCGTTGAGCATCTGCATCGATCTGCGATTTCACGGACAACCGCATCAGCGTGAACCCTGGAGCGATCGCATTGATCACCTCATTCCCAGCCCCGCCCTCTTCACCGCCTCGCTGTTCCTCGCCGCGTTCTACCCCGAGATCGTCCACCTCGCCGAACTATTCTGCTCTCCTGCCTGGCGGCCTATCGCCGAACGAGCCGTCACCTCACCCGAGCATCGCGCGGCCATCACCGCCCAGATCAACCGCGTCCTCGATCGGCACACCAACCCCAGCCACTACGACCACAACTACGTCGTCACCACCTGGCTCCAAGGGATGACCAGCGCATCGCGCTTCGAACCCGACAAGACCTTCCCCGAGACCCGGCACAACACCATCGACGGCACTCCGGCCAGCCCAGATGCCCTCTTACTCAAGCGCCGACGCAAAGCCCGCCAGGAATTTAAAAAGCACCGACACGCCCCAGCATGGACCTTGCCCCGCAACATCCGACAGACCAGCTCTACCTTCCCGCTGCCGTCTCAACCCGTCCCGCAGTGAGTGACAGCCGCCTAACGATTCCGATCGCACCGTGCCTGCGCACCTCGTATTGCTTCACGTGATCTTTCGGTCACGGAATGATGAGATCATGTCAGGAAGCTTTTGGAAATGGGCGGCCATCATCGTGTTCGTCGCCATGATGAGCGCGATGGGCTTCTTCTTGTTCATGCAGGCCGATCTAGCGAAAGCCGACCAGTGGGCCAGCGTGATCGGCGCATTCATCGGCTTGAGCAGCCTGGCAGTAGGGCTCGGAATATTCACGGACCGCCGTGCGCCCTCGACCTCGACGTCAGCAAGTCCCGAGGACACTATCGCCGCAGCCAAGAAGGCGCTGACCGGCCTGGTCTTCCAGCAGTGGCGTACCGAGGCGGCCATCCGGTCCTTGGATGACCCCGAGCCGATCCCGATCTCCTGGCACCTCGTCGACGACGCGGGCTTGATGGACCATCCGCGGCTGGTCGGCGAGCACCTGTTGGCGTTCCGCGGCTCCAACGACCAGATCCCCGGCCTGGCTCAAGCCTTTCGGAAGTTGCGGCGCCGACGGTTGGTCATCACCGGCAGCCCCGGCACCGGCAAGACCACCCTGGCTATTCAGTTGCTGCTGCACCTGGTGGGCCCTGAACGTGATGAGGCTGATCCGGTGCCGGTGCTAGTGCCGGTCAACGGCTGGGACACCAGCGTTCACCCTCGGCTGCACGACTGGCTCGCCGTTCGTCTGCCCCGCGACTACCCGGCGCTGAACGCCCCGCAGTTCGGAACGGGTGCTGCCAAAGCTCTGCTCGATCACGGCCACATCCTGCCCATCCTGGACGGCCTGGACGAGATCCCTGCACCAGCCCGTATCGCAGTGATCTCAGCGTTGAACCGTTGGCTGGCCGAAGGCGACCAGTTCATCCTCACCAGTCGCTCCGCCGAGTACACCACTGCGATTGAACAAGTCAGGGACGTGCTGACCGCCACCGCAGTCATCGCGCCAGCTGCCATCACTCCCGCCGATGCCGAAACCTACCTGCGTACCAGCCTGCCGCCGATGCCTCGTCACGACTGGACCCCGATCTGGGTCGCGCTACACAATGCCTCTCACCCAGGCTTGAGCCGACTGACGGAAACCGCGCTGGGATTGTGGCTAATCCGCACCATCTATATCACTCCCGCCGCCGACCCCACCCTGCTGACCGGCCCTCTGGCCCAACAGAAGGCGACGCTGCGAGCCCATCTGTTCGACCACCTCATCGCTGCCGTCATCGACAGCCGCCCCCCCCAGCCGTAACCCCGCCGAGCACTTCCGACCCCGCACTGCGTGGAACCCCGACCACGCCCGCAACCATCTGACCTACCTTGCCCGCGTGCTGAACCGACACGACACCTATGATCTGGCCTGGTGGCACCTCGCCCAATACACCATTCCCCGCAACAAACGCCCCCGCGTCGCTTGGCAGACCGGGTTTCTGTTCGGGCTCGCGGTCGGGCTTGTGGTCGGGTTTGCGGTTGCGTCCGCGAGCGGGCCCATGTTCGAATCCGTGGCCGGACTCCTGACCGGGCTCGTGTTCGGGCTTGCGGGCGGGCTCGTGTTCGGGCTTGCGGGCGGACTTATGGGCGGGCTCTTGGTCAGTAGATGGTTCACCGAAACCCCCGGATATGCCGACCTGCATCTGTCAGGAAGAACAGCCGACCTCATCAAAAATTTGCGAAACGCGCTCGTCCTCGGGCTCCTGTTCGGACTCACGGTCGTGCTCTTGGACGGATCCTCAGACGGGCTCGCGATCGGGCTTGCGTTCGGGCTCATAGTGGGGCTCACGGCCGGAGTGATCAAATGGACAGAACGGCCCACATCCTCCACAGCTGTGACCACACCGTTGCCCAGTTGGAAAGCTGACAAAATCCTGACTCTGTTACAAGTCATAGCTATCGGGCTCGCAGTCGGGCTCGCAGTCGGGCTCGCGGTTGGCCCCGCGGTTGGGCTCGCAGTCGGGCTCACAGCCGGGCTTCCGCTCGGGCTCCTGCTTGGAAATCACCACGCTTGGCTGGCCTACATGATCGCCATCCGGCGACTGACCAAGAAGGAGCATCTGCCCCGCAAGCTGATGGCGTTCCTCGACGACGCCCACCGCCTCGGTCTACTTCGCACCGTCGGCCCGATCTACCAGTTCCGCCACGCCGAACTTCAAGACCACCTCGCCGCCCTACCGCCAGCGAACAGCAAGCCCACCAGTACGACCACAACAGCAAGATCAACCGAAAGTGCCAGCTAAGCCCGAATAACACCACCCCACATTGCCCCAATCAATCTGACACCTCCCAGCTCAGCGACTCCGCTCTCGCCACTTTGAGCTGGAATGGACAGTCGTTGTCCTGTCCAGGCGAACCTTGCACCTTCGGACTTAGAACTGCTAACACAATGAGTTGAGGCGGCGCCAGCAGAGCAAGGCGCAGCCGAG
>NZ_JBFABE010000135.1:0-5619 GCF_040640155.1 Streptosporangium sp. NPDC023615 | reverse complement strand
GAAGCGCAGTAATGTGTGGAGCTGACCAGTACTAATAGGCCGAGGACTTGACCACAAAGCAACATGGCTTGGTCTGTGCAGCGCTCTGTCCCTTCGCCGGGTCCGGAGCAGCGCCAGACCAAGGTATTGCTCGCGTCCACTATGCAATTCTGAGACAGCAAACAATGTTTGTGTGTTTCATAGAGTTACGGCGGTTATGGCGAAGGGGAAACACCCGGTTACATTCCGAACCCGGAAGTTAAGCTCTTCAGCGCCGATGGTACTGCACCGGGGACGGTGTGGGAGAGTAGGTCGCCGCCGGACAATCTTTCGTGAAGGGCCCCCACCGTCGGTGGGGGCCTTTCGTGTTTCCGGCCCGGTCTCGTGTTCCGCGCTGCTCGCCCCCTTGGCGCCGCGCCGTCCGAGGACCCTTTTCCCGGCCGGCGGCACCTTCCTCGGGGCTCGTCTGCCGGAGAACGGTTCGCCTGCGAAGAGACAGGGCTCACGGTCAGAGACCGAGGGCAGTGGCCAGTGGGCGGGAGGGTGTGAGTCAAGGACCGAGGGGGCGCCGGGTCCAGGACGGACCCGACGCCCCCGGAATCACGCGGAGGGAGTTCCTCTCTCAGGGCGTGATGAAGAGGCCGTCGCCCACGGTGCGCTCAGCGCCGTCCGAGGGCCGGTTGACGGCCTTGTGGCCGACGACCATCACACTGGAGCCGCCGCCGTCGAAGTTGATGGCCTGCTTGGCGCCCAGCCAGCGCATCAACCGGGCCCCCTCGACCATCGAGGCGCCCACCGAGACTCCCGGGTTGCGCCCGTCGACCGTGGCCAGGATGAGCCCGCCGGACTTGTTGACGCCGACCATCGTGCGCGGGTGACGCCGGAGCATCATGTTGATCGAGGCGTGCCCGTCGGCCGCGGCGGTGACGCGTACCCGGCCGTTCCTGACCAGTCCCACCCCGCCTCCCATGACGTAGGTCGTGGGGGTGAGCGGGATGGCGCGGCGCGTCCGCAGATCGATGACCTTGGTGTCCACCTTCATGCCGGTGTTGGCGGCGTGCTCCTGCAGCCAGACGGCCATGAGGCCGGTGCCGTGCAGGACGGAGGTGCCCCGCGCGACGATGCCGCCGGCCTGCCGCAGCTTGACCATGCCCTGGGAGTCGATGACGGCCTCGATGCCGCCGTCGGCCGCCGTCCTGCTGCCGAACTCCTCGGTGTAGAGGACCAGCTCCTCGGGTCCGGCGGCACGGTTGACGCCGTTCACCGCCGTCTTCGTGCCGTCGGTGGAGACCGCGGTGACCACCGTCTCCAACTCGGTGATCCGTGCCTTGCGGCCCTCGATGACCAGCCCGCTCCGACCCGTCACGGCCTCGCTGAGCAGCCGGCCACCGACCACGGAGACGCCGACGGGGTCGCCCTGGAGCGCCTTGGCGGTGTGGATGTTGAAGAAGCCGCCGTTGACTCCGGCGATGGCGCCGTTCAGCTTCGACATCGAGCCGGTGGTCTCACGCTTGGCGACGCTCTTGCCGACACTCGTCTTGTACGACCCCCGGAACCGCTTGGGGTCGACCACCAGCACGCGCATGTCCCAGGGGCCGGTGGTCTCGGCGCCGTCGTCGCCGAGATAGTCGGTCTTGGCCCGTACGCCCTGCTTCTTGAGCTCCTTCACGACCTTGTCGGCCTTGGCGCGCTGGCCGAACGACCACAGGCCGATCCGCACCATGTACTGCTCCACGGCGGGCGCGTCCGCGGCGGCGGGTTGCACGATCTTCAGGATGCTGGGGGTGAACCCGGCGAACTCCACCGCTTCGGCCACCGTCTGAGCGGTGGCAAGACGGCCACTATCGTGCCCATTGGGCATAAGTGCGGAGACTGTCCATCCTTGTGTGGATTTGCCGTGTTTCACCGTAAAAAGGGTGATTCCCGGTGCCACGCTCTGTGCATTCCTCGTCGTGGCCATGTTCGTGCCCAACGGAAAAGCCGAGGAGGGAAACCCCGAACTCACCCGCTCGGCCTCGGCGGGAACCGCCGTGACCGTGAGCGCCACCACCGTGAATCCGGCGACAAGACGTCGCGACATGTATATCTCTCCCCATTGGTCTCCGACTTCGTGGACCATCGTGCCGAGATTTACCGCTTCAGGGGAGCGAAACACGCGAAACATCGCAAGAAAGTGTGGCGGATCACCCCAGTCCATACCCCTGCCGACCAGGCGGGTCTTAAGGGGGCGGACGGATGGATCCCCTGGCCGATAAGGATTGGTCCAGGCTGTTTCCCCCGAGGTGAGAAAGCGGCGTCACAGTGCGACAGGCCGCATTTTCTCAGAGTGAGCGGCACGTCTTCCGGGAGGCGGCCGTCATGGGGCCGGGCGCTCTCACAGTGATCATCGCAGGCCCGCTCCGGGGCGTCCCTGGAGCGCGATACTGACCCGCCCGCGCGGCCAGGCCCTCCACCTCTGCGCGGACGACATCACGGGCGCCGCAGGAACGCCCGACGCCGGCGGTGTCGAGACCGTTCCCGAACGTGCCGGAGTACCCGGGATGTGGGGAAGGCCGAGGGCGCCGACGGCACTGACGGCACTGACGGCACTGAGGACGCCGGAGGCGGGAACGCGGCGGATGCGGCGTCCGGGTGGACGCCGTACCCGACGAGCACGGTCAGGGCGGGTCGCCCTGACCTCGTGATGAACCGCCGTGAAGAACCGCGGGCCCGAGCACGCACCGCGGGCACGAGCCGCAGACCCGAGCGCGAACGGCGGGCGCGAGCCACGGTGACGGGAGCGCGTCAGCTCGCGCGGTGATACACCACGCGCAGGGTCTCGTGGACGATCCAGACGGTCTTGGCCCCCTCCGCGAGCAGGCAGACCGACCCCGGGACGAGGTCGAGGACGGCGCCCCCGTCCACCTCCAGGGTGGCGCGTCCGGCCAGGACGGCCACCAGGTTGTCACGTTCCACGTCGATCACGGTGCCCTCGGTGAGCTCGCGGATGCCCCGGCTCTGCCTGCCGTCGGGCGAGGACCACAGCTCGAACGAGGAGAGCCTCGGGGAACCCGCAAGGACCTGGCCGGGCTCCAGCTCCTCGGGAGAGAGCCGTACATCGCCGGCGGGTACGGAGAAGGCTCCGGCGGCGGTGAGCATCCGGGCCAGATCGGCGGCCTCGGGGATGAAGATGTCGGGCATGGGGACCTTTCAGGGGCGGGGACCGTCTCTCCGGATGGACTCCAGCGCCAGCAGGGCGACATGGAGGGAGAGACAGGACTCGACATCGTCCAGATCGGTGTCGAGGACGCGCTCCAACCTGCGGAGGCGATCGTAGAAGGCGGGCCGCGACAGGTGGGCCCGCTGCGCGGCGACGGCCTTGTTGCGGCCCGCGTCGAGGTACACGCGGAGGATCCCGGCGAGGTCGCCGCCGCGCTGGGCGTCGTGCGCCAGCAGGGGGCCGAGCTCGCGCTCGGCGAAGGTCTGCAACCGGGCGTCGTCGCGGAGCAGGTGGAGCAGCCCTCTCAACCGCAGATCGGGCAACCGGTAGAAGGGGCGCCCGTCGGGTTGCCTGACGGCCACGTCGGCGACCTGCTCGGCCTCCAGGAAGCTGCGCCGCACGTCGCGAACCGACTCGACCACGGAGCCGGCCGCGAGGACGAAGGGGATCGCGAAGGTCGCGCGCAGTTTCTCGGCGAGCGTGGACAGCGCGGACTCCGCCGGGACGCGCGGCGGCAGCGGGAGCAGGACGCCGACCCGGTTCTGGTCCAGGGCGCCGATCAGGGAGGGCAGGCGGGCCTCACGGCAGGCGGCGGCGGCCGCGTCGGCCAGCTCGCCGAGCCGGGCGAGCTGCTCCTGTCCGTCCAGCGGGCCGTCGGCCGGTTCGACCAGCCGGAGCACGGCGCTGACGAGGTGCCGTCCGGTGAGCGGGACGCCGACCGCGCGGGCGCGGGCCGCGGCCTCCTCGGGGTCGGCGTAGGCGTGGGTCAGGATGCCGGTGATGATCGTGCCGTGTGCCCGGCGTTCCAATGACTCCTGATGGCGTTCCAGCAGGCGGCTCAGGGCGAGGGTGGTCGCGGCGCGTTCGGCGAGCACGACGTCGCGCGGGCCGGGTTCGCTGTCGCACAGCAGGATCAGGCGTCCCCAGTCCTGGCCCCGCGCGCCGACCATCGTCACCAGCCAGCCGGAGGCGGCGTCGTAGGCGGTACGGGCACCGGGGGAGACCGCGCGGGAACGACTCTCCCAACCGGCCAGCAGGGTGCCGGTGTCACGTCCCGCGGTCTCGCAGGCCAGGACCTGGTGGGTGAGGTTCTCCAGCAGCGCGGGGTGACCCGACAGCCGGGAGACCTGGCCGAGCACCTTCGCCGGGGAGGCGCCCTCGACCGAGAGCTGGGTGAAGACCTCGTGCAACTGCTCGGAGGCGCGCAGCTCCTCGAGCTGGGCGTCGATGATCCGGGCGTGCACGGATTCGGTGATCTGCACGAAGGGCGTCTCCCTGGCCAGGGTGACCAGGGGCAGGCCGAGCTCCTCGGCGGCGGTGACCAGGGCGGCGGGGAGCTCCCCGACGAACTTGCGGCCCAGTTCCACGATCAGCCCCGAGGCGCCCACCGCGACCAGCTCGGTGATGTAGTCGGTGAGCCTGCCCGGGTCGTCGGACAGGGCGATGCCGGTGGTGAGCACAAGCTCACCACCGCGCAGCAGGTGCGCGATGTCGGTCACCTCGCCGACGTGCACCCAGCGCACCCGGCTGTCGAGCCGGTCGGTCCCCGCCACCACGCGCGGATTGCTCCGGCGGACGGTGTCCAGGGCGAGGACGTCGGCGACGGTAGGGAGCACGCATCGAGCGTATCCGATCAACATGTAAGTACGAGTTGATCTCTTCTTACAGGCTGTTCGCCCGCTGCCCTTGCCGTCGGAGAGGGGGGCGCGGTCCCGGGGGCCGCGGTTCCCGGAACGCGCGGCGCGGTCCCGGGCCGGTCCCGGGCCGGTCCCGGGCCGGTCCTGGGCCGTTGGAGCGCGCCCGGGGTGCGCCGGGACGTTCCGTTTCCGTGGCCTTAGGATGACCTCACCTTTTTCTGGACGGGCCGAGAGGCTTTCCGGCCGAGCCGAGAGGCGCGATGTGAGCCGATATGAACGTGGTTGAGACGGCCGGTACGGGACGGGGCGGGGCCGTCACGGGCGCGGCGGGGGTGGAGGAGCTCGACCTCCGCCAGCTCCTGGCCGGCCTGACGGCGGTGCGCGACGGTGACTTCGGCACCCACCTGCCCGAGGACGGCGACGGGCTGCTGCAGGAGATCGCCACCGTGTTCAACGGCATGGTGGACCAGCTCTCGCTCTTCACCTCCGAGGTGACCCGGGTGGCCCGCGAGGTCGGCACCGAGGGACAGCTCGGCGGGCAGGCCGAGGTGCCCGGCGTCTCGGGCACCTGGAAGGACCTCACCGACTCGGTGAACGCCATGGCGGGCAACCTCACCGACCAGGTGCGCGACATCGCCCAGGTCGCCACGGCGGTGGCCACCGGCGACCTGTCGCAGAAGATCACCGTGGACGTCCGCGGCGAGATCCTGGAGCTGAAGAACACGCTGAACACGATGGTGGACCAGCTGTCGTCGTTCGCCGACGAGGTGACCCGGGTCGCCCGCGAGGTCGGCACCGACGGCC
>NZ_JBFABE010000134.1:0-5932 GCF_040640155.1 Streptosporangium sp. NPDC023615 | reverse complement strand
CGGCTGCGCCTTGCTCTGCTGGCGCCGCCTCAACTCATTGTGTTAGCAGTTCTTAGACCCCCGCAGGGTCCGAAACCCATGCCGGTGATCGATGTGCCCGGTGTGGTCCTCATCGACGAGATCGACGTCCACCTCCACGTCAGCTGGCAGAAGAAGATCGGCGAGTGGCTCAAAGTCCACTTCCCCTACATCCAGTTCATCGTGACCTCGCACAGCCCGTACGTCTGCCAGAGCGCCGACCCGGGCGGCCTGATCCGGCTCGCCGGTCTCGACGAGGACGTCCCGCCCCGCGTCGTCGACGAGGACCTGTACGAGCGCGTCGTCTACGGCAGCGGTGACGACGCCCTCCTGACCGACCTCTTCGGGGTGGACTCGCCCTACTCCGACCACGCCGAGAGGATGCGGCGCAGGCTCACCGGGCTGGAGCGCGCGGTCCTTCACGGAAGGGCGACCCCGGACGAACTGCGGGAGTACGAACGCCTGCGGGAGACCCTCACCAGCTCCCTCACCACCCGCGTGGACGAGGTGGCCGCGAGGATCGCCGAGAACCCGTGATCCGTATTCGTCGCGCGACGCTCCCCGATGACCTGATCGACCGGCTCCGTGACCGTACCGGCACGCTGTGCGCGGGCCAGGCCGACTGCGCCGCGGCACGCGCCTCCTGGAAGTCCGCCAGGACCGTCCGGGCGCGGCTGGAGGAGCGGCTCACCACCATGACCACGGGTGTCAGACGCTGCATGTACTGCGGTGACGGCCTCGGAACGGACATCGACCACTTCGAGCCGCTGGCCCAGGCGCCGCTGCGCGCGTTCGACTGGCCCAACCACTTCCTGGCCTGCTCCCACTGCAACAGTCATCAGAAGCGGGAACTGTTCCCCCGGGACGAGCACGGCGCACCGCTGCTCGTCGACCCGTGCGTCGAGGATCCGTACGAGCACCTGGAACTCGCACTGAGCACGGGCGTCTACGAGGCGCTGACGCCCCGGGGTGAGGTCACGATCGACGTGTTCGGCCTCAACCGCGCGGACCTCACGCGGGGCCGGGCCGCCGCCTTCGTCAGGACGAGGTGCATGCTGCGCGACCGGGCCCGCCTGCTGCGATCGGGCCGCGCCGAGGAGGCCGACGAGATCGCCGCCTCGCTGCTCGACCAGCCCTTCGCCGACGTTCTCCACGCCATGCTCCGCTACCGTCACCTCCCCGGGGCCGAACGGATCCTGCGGGATCCGGAGGTCGTGGCCGCCCTCGCCGACCCGGCGCTCGACATCTGGTCCCGACCTCGCCCTCGGCCCCGCTCAGGCGTCGCGCCGTCTGAGCAGGTAGGCGGCCGGTGCCAGCAGCGCGGCGGTCCACAGCGCGAGGACCCCGAGCCCCGCCCAGGGGGACAGGGACGCGATCTGCGGGACGTCGCCGACGAGGATCGCCCGGCCCGCCACGGTGGGGAAGAAGGAGTAGATCGTCCTGCCCGCCTCGCCGGGCAGCATGGCCAGGAGGTTGGGCACCATCAGCACCAGGGCCAGGATGCAGGTGATCGCCGCGGCCGTGTGCCGCAGCAGCGTGCCGACGGCGAGCGCGAACAGGGCCTGCAGGGCCAGGTAGAGTCCGGCGCCCGTCACCGCGCGGAGCGCCTCGGGGTCGGTGAGCGAGACCTCCACCCGCTCCCCCAGGATCGCGGCCCCGATCAGGAACGACGGCAGGACGATCAGCTCGGTGATCACGAGGACCAGCAGGCCGAGGACGGCGGCCTTGGCGGCGAGCATCGGGACGCGGCGCGGCACCGCCAGCAGGCTCGACCGGATCGCCCCGGTGGAGTACTCGCCGGTGATCACCATTACCCCGAGGACGCAGACCGCGAGCTGGGCGGAGGAGACGCCGGGCTGGACGAGCAGTGCGAGCGGGTCGGCCGTCATCTGCCGCTGCCGGGCCGGCGACGCCGTCGCCCAGTTCATCACGGTTATCGCGGCCATCAGCACGGTGAAGCCGACGGTGAGCACGACCATGACGACCAATGACCAGACGGTGGACCTGACAGAGCGGATCTTCGTCCACTCCGCGGCCATCAGGTGGCCGAACCCGGCGCGCGCGACGGGCCCGCCGGAACCGGTGGACCGGCCGGGGCCGGCGGGTGTGGTGAACGGGGTGGTCGTGGTCATGCCCTGCTCCTGTCGCTGTCGGCGTACTCGACGCTGTCCCTGGTGAGCTCCATGAAGGCCTCCTCCAGGGAGGCGCGCCTGGGGGTGAGCTCGTGCACGACGATCCGGGCGTCGAGGGCCAGCTCGCCGATCCGGTGGGCCTCCATGCCGGCCACCGTGAGCGCTTCGTCCCCGCCGGTGCTCACGTCGCCGCCCGCGGCGGCGATCAGCGCGCCGAGCCGCCCGGCGTCGGGGGTACGGACCAGCACCGACGTCCTGGGGTCGCGCCTGACGAGCTCGTCCATGCCGCAGTCGGCGATGACCCTGCCCCGGCCGATCACGATCACGTGGTCGGCGGTGACGGCCATCTCGTTCATCAGGTGGCTGGAGACGAAGACCGTGCGGCCCTCCGCGGCCATCCCCTTCATCAGTTCCCTGATCCAGACGACCCCCTCGGGGTCGAGGCCGTTGACCGGCTCGTCCAGGACGAGGACCTCTGGGTCGCCGAGCAGCGCGGCGGCGACCCCGAGCCGCTGGCCCATGCCGAGGGAGAATCCGCCTGCCCGCCTGCGCGCCACCTGGCCGAGCCCGACGATCTCCAGGACCTCCTGGACCCGGGTACGCGGCAGTGCCTGCGACCGGGCGAGATGGAGCAGGTGGTCGTAGGCGCTGCGGCCGGAGTGGACGGCCTTGGCGTCGAGGAGCGCGCCGACGGCGCGCAGGGGCGCGGCCAGTTCGCGGTAGGGGCGGCCGGAGATGGTCGCCCGTCCGGAGTCGGGCCGGTCCAGGCCGAGGATCAGCCGCATGGTGGTGGACTTGCCCGCCCCGTTGGGTCCGAGGAAACCGGTGACCCGGCCCGCCCGGACGCTGAACGACAGGTCCTGGACCACGGCCCGGCCCCCGTACCGTTTGGTCAGTTCATAGGCTTCGATCACCCTGTCCACGATCGTTCAGCCGCTCGTACGGCACCACCGGGAGCGCCACCGTGATCGCTTCGGGTTATCCCCCCGCGCGGACCGCGTGCCCGGCCCGCGTGTTCGGGACGTACCGGGCATGTGCTTGAACCGTACTCAGACGCCCACTTCGTCGCCCTTTGCACCCTTGCGGCAAAATCACCCGCTTCATCCACTACCTTATGATCAACAAAGATGCATTGAGCATGGGATGGATGCACATGAAGCACGTGCCGGTGGAGATCGACCCGAACGTTCCGAGTGTCGCCCGGATCTACGACTACCTTCTCGGCGGCAAGGACAACTTCGTCTCCGACCGCGCGGCGGCAGAGAAGCTCATCGAGCTCACCCCCAACGCCAGGGAGGGGGTCCGCTCCAACCGCCGCTTCCTCCGGCGGGCCGTGCGGTTCATGACCGAGGCGGGCATCCGCCAGTTCCTCGACATCGGCGCCGGCCTGCCCACCCAGGAGAACGTGCACCAGGTGGCGTTGGGCCTGGCACCCGAGTCACGCGTCGTCTACATCGACAACGACCCCATCGTGCTCACCCATGGACGCGCCCTGCTGGCCGACAACGGTCAGACCATCGTGCTCGACGGCGACCTGAGGGAGCCCTCGGCCGTTCTCGACGACCCTCAGGTCAACGCGCACATCGACTTCGACCGGCCGGTGGGCCTGCTCCTGCTGGCCGTCCTGCACTTCGTCCCGGACGACGACATGGCGGAGCGGATCGTCACGACGCTGCGCGACCGCCTCGCCCCCGGCAGTGCCGTGGCCATCAGCCACCTGTCCTTCGGCGACCTCCCCGAGGACAAGGTGGCCGAGGGGCGCGCGCTCTACAACAGGACCTCCGCGGGCTCCGCGACGCCTCGCTCGCGTGAGGAGATCACGCGTTTCTTCGACGGGTTCGAGCTGGTGGAACCCGGCCTGGTCTCCACCGACGACTGGCGCCCGGAGGCGGACCACCCCCGGCTTCCGCAGCTCCCGGGAGTGGACGGCTACGTCGGGGTCGGGCTGCTGCGCCGTCGCTGACACCGGACCGGCGCCCCGGCCGGCGGGTCCGCGACCCGCCGGGCGAGCGGGGCGCGGAGCCGCACGGCGCGTTTCCCGGATTCCCCGCTAGTCGGTGACGACGTCGTCGCGCGGGCCGCCGTAGACGGGGTTCCTGTCGTGGCGCTCACCGGTGACGAGCAGGCGGATGACCCCCTTCGCGTTCTCCTCCGCCTCCCAGACGATCCAGTCGTCGCCGACGGGCTCTTCCTGCGTGCGCTCCTCGCCGAACCCCCCGGGGTTCCCGGGCGGGACGGAGATGATCAGGAAGACGACCTTCCTGCCACGCCTCTCGAGCTCCGGCAGGACCTCGCCGACGGTCTTCTCGTCCACGCGGAACCCCTGGAGCGAGCGGCCCTCGATGGTCGCCGTCCGGAACTCCGCCCCGGTGTCCCGGGCGGGCCTGGGAACGGGGTCGCAGGACGCCACCGGCCCCTCCATGAGGTAGGTGCCGGTGCTGCTTCCCGCCCCGTCCGAAGGAGCGCTGATGGTCCAGACGAAGGTCTGCCCCGCCTTGAACAGCGTGGTGTCGATCCGCATCTGCCAGCCCTCCTCCTCGCCGGGGATGTTCTCCGGCACGCTGTACAGGCCCGGGGGGACGTCCCGCACGGGCGTGCCGCGCGGCGCGCGGCACGTCCACCCCCAGGGAACGTAGTCGACCACGGCGGGGACGTGGAGGTCGCGCAGCCGCCTCTCCAGTCCTGGAGCGTCACGGAAGTCGCGGACCTGAATGGTCACCTTCCCGTCGGCCGCCTTGGTGACGGCCCAGGAACTCGACACTGCGGAACCGTTCCCCAGCAGGCTCGGGCCCACCACCGCGCCCGCGGCGAGCACGACCGAGGCCGCCAGTCCCAGGGCCGGCCGCCGGAGGACACGCCCGCGAGTCCTCCGCGCCGTGCCCGGCTCCTGGGAGGTGATCGCGGCCAGCAACGCCCTCGCCTCCGTGTCGGACGGGTCGCCTCCCGGCTTTCCGGGTTCGACCCGGGCGAGCGCTCTCGTCGTCGCGTCGATCTCGTCGGTGTTCATCACAGCGACCTCTCCACCGGGATCAACCGGCTTTCCGGCGTGAAACGGATACCCGCCTCGGTGAGTGCGCGGGAGAAGCGCCTGCGGGCGCGGTGGAGCTTGACCCGTACGGCGTTGCGCGACAGGCCCAGCACCGTGGCGATCTCCCGGCGGTCCAGGCCCTCCCAGGCGACCAGCGACAGCAGCTCGCGGTCGTCGCCGGGCAGGGCACGGAAGATCTGGGCGATCGCCTCCAGTTCGACCCCGCTGTCCGGGGGGTCCTCGTAGAGGCCGGCCATCCTGGCGTCGAGTCCGACGTCGAGTCCGACGTCGAGCCCGACGTTGCGGGCCCTGCGGCGGGCCTCGCTACGGTGATGGTTGGCCAGCACCCTGCGCGCCACCCCGTACAGCCACAACGTGGCCTCCTCCCCCGGCGGCAGCTCGTCCATCCGCCGCCAGGCGACCGTGAAGGTCTCCGCCACCACGTCCGCGGCGTCCTGCGGCGAGTCACAGCGGCGCGCGGCGTAGGCCGTGATCCGGCCGTACGTCTGTCGGTAGACGGCCTCGAACCTGGCCGGCCGTTCGTCATCCACGGGCGGTTCCCATGAGCGGTTTCTCCTGTCAGCGTGAAGTACGGACAACCTCCCTATGTGCGGAGCGAACCCATCATTACGATGCGGGCCCGAAAAACTTCCGTGTGCCGCGAGACGTCCGGGGCGGGCATGCCCTCGCGTCCCCGCTGCCTCGTCGTGCTCGTTGTCGGCCACGTACCCGATGATCTTCGGCCCGGCGCCCT
>NZ_JBFABE010000133.1:0-6026 GCF_040640155.1 Streptosporangium sp. NPDC023615 | reverse complement strand
ACCACCAGCCCATCACGCTGGGCATCTACCACTACATCGGCAACAACAACCAGGAGTGGAACGCCATCATGGCGACCGCCGTCGTCGCCTCCGTCCCGGCGACCGTCCTGCTCGTCATCGCCCAGCGCTACGTCGCCGCCGGTGTCACCGCGGGCGCGGTCAAGGACTAGGGCCGCGCGGAGTCGAGATCACCCGGGCCGGGGACGGCCCCGGTGCGGAGCCGGGGCCGAGGGGTCCGCCTCCCGCCGGATCGCAACACCCGGGCGAACTCGGCCAGCACGACGATCGGCGCGCGGAGGCCATCGAATATCGTCCGGGGGACCCACGCGGAGATCGCGGATCAGCCGAGGCGCGCCGCCCAGACGGTGCGTTCGGTGCGTACCGAGAGATCGTCGCGGCGCAGGACGCTGTGGGGGCCGTCGGTGTCGAGCAGCCGGTCGAGCGCGGCGAGGTCCGCGGCCGAAAGCCTCTGCGCGACGGCACCGCGGATGCGCAGCAGGCCGCTGAGCGCGTAGCGGCCGACGGCCTCGTCGCCGGCCCCCTCGATGTCCACGGCGACGGTGCGCTCGCCCTCGAGGGCGAACCCGGCGGCGACGAGCATCGGCCCCCAGTCGGCGCCGCGATAGGGCATGTGTTCGGCGTGGAGACGCTCGGTCGCGGCGTGGCAGCGCTCCTCCAGGCCGGGCCGGTCCTCCGGGGCGTTCTGGGGCAGGAAGCGGGGGAAACCGGCCAGCTCGACGACGGCGAGCAGACCGCCGGGCGCGAGCATCCCGTGGATGTCGCGCAGGACACGGGCGGGGTCGGCCAGGTGGTGCATCGAGGCCGAGGCCCAGACCAGGTCGGGCGTGCCGAGGTCGGGCCGGTCGGCGGCGTCGAGATCGGCCTGCACGGTGCGCACGCGGTCGTCCACCCCCCGGGCGCACGCCTTCCTCCGCAGGCGCTCCAGGTGTCCGGGTGAGGCGTCGACGGCTGTGACGTGCGCCTCGGGGAAACGGTCGAGGAGGGCGAAGGTGCCCGCTCCGGTGCCGGCGCCCAGGTCCACGATGCGGCGGGGGGCGGTCTTCAGGGGCAGCCACGCGATGATGGACGCGATGTGCTCGCCGAGGACCTCCGCGTCCAGGTCGAGGATCTCCGCCATGTCGGCCTCGTCCTGCCGGTCGCGGCCGGGCCGGGCGTGCTGGTCGTGCTGGTCGTGCTGGTCGTGCTGGTCGTGGTCGTGCCGGGCGCCGTGGCCCTGGGTGTGCTGGTGGTTGTCGGTCATGCCGTCACCGTAAGGCCGGTTTGCCTGAGCAGCATGACTTCTCCCGATATACGCAAGACGTTGGGGCGTGGCGGTGCTCCACGCGCAAGACGCGCCCCCGCCGAGGGCGTGCCGACCTCCCCGCCGAGGGCGCGCGTCCGCGTCCGCGCCGAGGGGGCGCCTCGCCGTCATTCGCGGATGCCGGGGGTGTCGAGGTCGCCGCCGTCGCGCTGGTGCCCGCGGCGGGCATCGCGGTCGAAGATGCCCAGGAGCTCGCACGGCCCGCCTTCGGCGCCGATGGCGTGCGGCATCATCGTGGGGAACTCGGCGGCCTGGTTGGTCTCGAGACGGAAGCGCCGGTGGCCCAGCATGAGGATCGCGGTGCCGGAGAGCACGACCAGCCATTCCCGGCCGGGGTGGGCACGCATGCGGGCGGGGTTGTCGGGCGGCGGCTCGGTCACGCGCTGGCGTATGACGCTCATGCCGGGGTCGGCCTTGACGGGCCAGCGCATCCGGCCGTGGGCGCCGTCGATCGTCGGGCTGATGACGACGTCGTCCGCGGCCGTCTCGACGAGCTGGTCGAGGGTCGTGTCCAGGGCGCGGGCGAGGGTGACGAGCTGGTCCAGGGCGAGGCGGCGCCGGCCGTTCTCGATGCGGCTCAGTGAGGACTGACTGAGGTTGGCGCGGGCGGCCAGTTCTTCCAGGGACCAGCCCTGCGCGACCCGCAGGGCACGGATGCGTCGGCGTACGAGGCCGTCCAGATCCCCGATGTCTTGCGTCATGAGCAATATGTTATGCCCGAATCACAACATGGGCCTGACCTCGTGGCGAGGAGGCCCGGAACGGCCGGGCCGCGCACGGTGCGCGGACGTGACAGGTCCCGGGCCCTGCCGGACGGCCCGCGGGGACCGGCGGCCGACGTGCCGGTCTCAGGGATCGACGTCCGCGGCCGCGCGCTCGGCGAAGATCCGCATCGCCTTGGCCGTGACCGGCCCGGGGGCCGCGGGCAGCGCGGTCCCGTCGACCGAGCGGATCGGCTGGACGTCCCGGGTGGTGGAGGTCAGGAAGGCCTCCTCGGCCTCGTACAGGGCGGAGAGGGGGAGATCCTCCTCCACCGCCCCGCACCACTCCAGCGCGAGCGAGCGGGTGACCCCGGCCAGGCAGCCCGAGGCGAGCGTGGGGGTGACCGGGCGGCCTCCGCGCACGACGAAGATGTTGCTGCCGGTCCCCTCGCAGAGGTCGCCCACGGTGTTCTGGAAGATCGCCTCGCCGCCGCCCCTGGCCTTGGCGTGGAAGAGCGCCTTGGCGTTCTCGCCGTAGGAGGTGCTCTTCACCCCGGCGAGCGCGCCGCGCTCGTTGCGCGGCCAGGGCACCACGACGACGTCGGAGACGGGTGGGAACGGCTTCTGCTCGTCCACGATCACCGCGGTCGTGCATCCCTGGTCGCCCCGGTCGGAGCCGAGCGGCCCCGGGCCGCTGGTGTAGGTCACGCGGACGCGGCCGAGCCGCCAGGACGGGGCCTCGGCCAGGCAGGCGCGGATCCCCTCGGTGATCGCCTCCAGGTCCGGGTCGGGCAGGTCCATCCGCCGCGCCGAGAGCGTGAGCCGCTCCAGGTGACGGGTGAGGGCGAACGGGGCGCCGTTCACGCACTTGATCGTCTCGAACACCCCGTCCCCGACCATCAGGCCGTGATCGAAGACCGAGACGAGAGCCCGGTCCGGAGCGAGAAGCGCTCCGTTGAGCCATACGGGTACGTTCATGAGACTCCCCCTGAGCCTGATGTCGATGCGAGTGCGATGAGCCGGGATGCCTTCAGCTCGGTCTCGTCCCACTCCTGTCGCGGGTCGCTTCCCCAGGTTATGCCCGCCCCCGTGCCGAACCGGATCTCCCCGTCCGACAGCCAGAAGGTACGGATCGCCACGGCCAGCGACGCGCGCCCCCGGTCGGCGTCGACCCAGCCCACGGTCCCACAGTAGGGCCCGCGGGGGGTGGGTTCGAGCTCGTCGATGATACGCAGCGCCGAGGATTTCGGTGCCCCGGTCACCGAACCCGGCGGGAAGGTCGCGGTGAACAGCTCCGGCCAGCCGCATCCCGGCGCGAGCCGCGCCCGGACCGTGGAGACCAGGTGCACCAGGCCGGGGTGCTCCTCGACCTCGCACAGGGCGGGCACGCTCACCGAGCCGACCGCGGCGACCCTGCCCAGGTCGTTGCGGACCAGGTCGACGATCATCACGTTCTCGGCGTGGTCCTTCTCCCGCAGGCCGGCCGGGGTGGCCGCGGTGCCCTTGATCGGCCTTGACTCGACCACGTCGCCGTCCCTGGACAGGTACAGCTCCGGCGAGGCCGAGACCACGCTCACCCCCGGCAGGCTCACGGTCGCGGCGTGGGGCGCGGGGTTGCCCCGCGCCAGCCGCAGGGCCAGCGCCGGCAGGTCCGCCTCCCGCCCGGCGGGCAGCGACGCGCTCAGCACCCGGCACAGGTTGGCCTGGTAGACCTCGCCCCGCTCGATCAGCGAGCGGATCTCGCGTACCCGGTCCTCGTAGCCGGCCCGGTCCAGGGAGGTGCGCCACGCCGAGGGGCGCGGCCCGTGCCAGGGGCCGCGCGGCGCGGGCGGCGGGGCCGGGCGGACGCGGTCGAACCGGGCGCAGGTCGCCTTGCCCTCGTAGTCGACCACGACGGCCCACCAGCCCTCGCCGTCGAGCGCGCCCAGGTCGGTGGTGACGTCGCGCAGACCGGTGGCCAGGAGGCCGGGGGCCGGACGGCCGCGAGCCGGGGCACCGGTGGCCGGGGGGCCGGTGACGTGCGCGAAGGAGTCATGCACCGCCCCATTGTCCCGCCCCCCGGCAAAGCGGCCCCACCAGGGTGCGGGCAGCGGGGACGGCGCCACGGCGCGTGACGAGATCCCGGCGGGGCCGGCCGTGCCGGACAGGGATCCGGTGACGGTCCCGGCGGGGCGCCGGGCGTGTCGGGCCAGGACCAGGACCAGGACCAGGTGACGGTCCCGGCGGGCCGGGAGTGTCAGGCCAGGGGGCCGGTGACGGTCTCGGCGGCGGCGACGATCGCGTCGCCCGCGACGAGCTGGACCGCCGCCTCGATCTCGGGGGCCAGGAAGCGGTCGGGTCCGGGACCTGCGACGGCCTGGCGCAGGGCCTCCACCACGGCGCCGGTCGCCGGGGCGGGCCTGAGCGGGCCGCGCAGGTCCAGGGCGCGCGCGGCCGTCAGGATCTCCACCGCGAGCACCCGGGTCAGGCCGTCCACCGAGCGGCGCAGCTTGCGCCCGGCCGACCAGCCCATGGAGACGTGGTCCTCCTGCATGGCGGAACTGGGGATGGAGTCGACGCTCGCGGGCGCGGCCAGGCGCTTGAGCTCGGAGACGACCGCGGCCTGGGTGTACTGGGCGATCATGTGGCCGGAGTCGACGCCCGGGTCGTCGGCGAGGAAGGCGGGCAGGCCGTGGTTGCGGGCCACGTCCAGCATCCGGTCGGTGCGGCGCTCGGAGATGCTCGCCAGGTCCGCGACCGCGATGGCCAGGAAGTCGAGCACGTAGCCCACGGGGGCGCCGTGAAAGTTGCCGTTGGACTCCACCCTGCCGTCGGGCAGGACCACCGGGTTGTCGATCGCCGAGGCGAGCTCCCGCCCGGCGACCGAGGCGGCGTGCGCCAGGGTGTCGCGGGCGGCCCCGGCGACCTGGGGGGCGCACCTGAGGGAGTAGGCGTCCTGGACGCGGGTGCAGGTGCCGTCCCGGTGCGACTCCATGATCTGCGAGCCCGCCAGCAGCGCCCTGAGGTTGGCGGCGCTGGCCGCCTGCCCGGGGTGCGGGCGCAGCCCCTGCAGGTCCGCGGCGAAGACCCGGTCGGTGCCGAGCAGCGCCTCCACGCTCATGGCGGCGCCGATGTCGGCGGTCGTGAACAGGCGGGCGAGGTCGTCCATGGCCAGGACGAGCATGCCGAGCATGCCGTCGGTGCCGTTGATGAGGGCGAGCCCCTCCTTGGCGGCCAGCTCGACGGGTTCGATGCCCGCCCGCTTGAGCGCCTCGGCGGCGTCGACGCGCTCCCCCGCGGCGTCCCGGACCACGCCCTCCCCCATGATCGTGAGGGCCACGTGGGAGAGCGGCGCGAGATCGCCGGAGCAGCCGAGGCTGCCGTACTCGTGCACGACCGGGGTGATGCGCGCGTTGAGCAGGTCCTGGAGCACCTTGGCCGTCTTCGGGCGTACGCCGGTGTGCCCGGTGGCCAGGGTGTGCAGGCGCAGCAGCATCATCGCCCGGGTGACCTCCACCTCCACCTCCGGGCCGGAGCCGGCGGCGTGCGAGCGGACCAGGGAGCGTTGCAGCCGGGCGCGGAGCGAGGGGTCGATGTGCCGGGTGGCCAGGGCGCCGAACCCGGTCGAGACGCCGTAGGCGGGGACGGGGCTCTCGGCCAGCTCGTCCACCCGGGTGCGGGCCGCGGCCATGGCCGCCACGGCGTCGTCGGTGAGACGCACCGCAAGGCCGTGGCGGGCGACCCCGACGACCTCCTCGAAGCTCAGCGGATCGGGCCCGATGTTCACGACGTCGTCGTCGCGGTTGTCGCGGTTGCCGCGCATGCTGTCCACTCTTTCGCGTAGGTGAAGCGATGGTAACCGGTGAATGCGGCTCCCGCTCCTTACATCTCACGATAGCGGCCTATTCGGTTTGGGGAGTCGCCGGGTATTCGCTAGAGTTCTCATCGTGAGTCCGGGCCGGTCCCGGAGACACGCGGAAGTGGCTCAGTGGTAGAGCATCACCTTGCCAAGGTGAGGGTCGCGG
>NZ_JBFABE010000132.1:0-6150 GCF_040640155.1 Streptosporangium sp. NPDC023615 | reverse complement strand
GGCTTCTACATGATCCTCTTCCTGGCCGGGATCCAGCAGATCCCCGCCCAGCTCTTCGAGGCCGCGCCTGGGCCCCCGAGGGGTCAGCCGACGGGGACGCGGCGGCAGGCCGCGACGAACCGGGAGGCCAGGGCGGGGCTGCCGGCCCAGTGCAGGTGCAGGTAGGAGGCGGTGACCCGGTCGTCGGCGAAGCCGTCGGCCCCGTCCCGCCAGCGGAACAGCGGCCGGTCGGGGGCGGGCTCGATCACGGTGCGGTGGAACTCGTGACCCCGGTAGCGCTCGCCGTTCCGGGTGAGCGCCGAGTCCCGCACGGCCACCGCGTCCCGGTAGCCGAGCGTCAGCGTGCCGGTCATCCTGGCCTCCACGTCGAGGACCCCGCACATCGGCCTGCCGTCCAGCCTCCTGGACAGGTAGAGCAGGCCGGCGCACTCGGCCGAGATCGGCCCGTCGAACGCGCCGACCCGCTCGCGCAGCGGTTCGTTGGCCGACAGCTCGGCCGCGTAGACCTCGGGGAAACCGCCGCCGATGACGATCCCGCGGGTCCCCTCCGGGAGGGCCTCGTCGGCCAGCGGGTCCAGCGGGACGATCTCGGCGCCCGCCGCCGCCAGCAACTCGGCCTGCTCGGTGTAGCCGAACGTGAAGGCCTGACCGCCCGCGACCGCGATCCTCGTCACCGCCGGGACGGGCGGTCCGGGGCTCCAGGGCGCGGCCGCCTGCGGCGGCGCGGTGCGGGCGAGCCGCAGCAGCCCCTCCAGGTCGCAGGAGGCCGCGACGAGGTCCGCGACGGCGTCCATGGCCCGGACCGCCTGGGTCCGGCGCTCGGCGGCGGGCACCAGGCCCAGGTGCCGTGAGGGGGTCGCGACCGCGTCGCTGCGGCGGATCGCGCCGAGCACCGGCACCCCGCTCTCGGCGAGCGCCTCGCGGCAGACGCGTTCGTGCCGCTCCGAGCCGATCCGGTTGAGGATCACCCCGCCGAGCCTGATCCGGGTGTCGTAGGAGGCGAACCCGTGCACCAGCGCGGCCACCGACCGGCTCTGCCTGGCGGCGTCCACCACCAGGACAACGGGAGCGTCGAGCAGCCGGGCCACATGCGCGGTGGAGGAGAACTCGCCCGAGCCCGCGCCGTCGTACAGGCCCATCACGCCCTCGACGATCGCGAGGTCGGCCCCGGCGGCGCCGTGCAGGAACAGCGGGGCGACGAGCTCCTCCCCCACCAGCCACGGGTCGAGGTTGCGGCCCGGACGGCCGGTGGCCAGGGCGTGGTAGCCCGGGTCGATGTAGTCGGGCCCCACCTTGTGCGGGGAGACCCTCGTGCCGCGGCGGGCGAAGGCGGCCATCAGCCCGGTGGCCACGGTCGTCTTGCCCGCCCCCGAGGAGGGGGCCGCGATGACCAGGCGGGCTACCATTCGATGCCCTTCTGCCCCTTCTGGCCGGCGTCCATCGGGTGCCTGACCTTGCCCATCTCGGTCACCAGGTCGGCGGCCTCGACCAGCCGGGGGTCGGCGTCGCGGCCGGTGATCACGACGTGCTGGGTCCCGGGCCGCGTCCGAAGGGTGGAGACCACCTCGTCGACGTCGATCCAGCCCCACTTCATCGGGTAGGTGAACTCGTCGAGCACGTACAGCCGGAACGTCTCGGCGGCGAGGTCCCGTCTGATCTGCTCCCAGCCCTCGCGGGCGTCGGCGGCGTGGTCCTCCTCGCTGCCGGGCCGCTGGATCCAGGACCAGCCCTCGCCCATCTTGTGCCAGGAGACGGTCCCGCCCTCCCCCGAGTCGCCGAGCACCCGCAGGGCGCGCTCCTCGCCGATGCGCCACTTGGCGGACTTGACGAACTGGAAGACCCCGATCGGCCAGCCCTGGTTCCAGGCGCGCAGCGCCAGGCCGAAGGCCGCGGTGGACTTGCCCTTTCCCGGGCCGGTGTGGACGATCAGCAGCGGCCTGGTACGGCGCTGCCGGGTGGTCAGGCCGTCCTCGGGCACGCTGACGGGTCTGCCCTGTGGCATCCTCGCCCCCTCTTCGCTCTCACGCGGCACCGCGCCGCTCGTGGATCGTTCCGGTCCGTTCCCGGGCGGCACCGCGCCGCCCGGGGATCACTCCGGTCCGCCTCTCAGGCGGCACCGCGCCGCTCACGGATGATTCCGGCCAGGTCGGTGAGGTCGTCCAGGCGTACGGTCTCCGCGCCCATCCGCGCCGCCAGCGCGGCGGCGAGGCCGAGGCGCACGTGCCCGTCCTCGCAGTCGACCACCACGCCCGCCACGCCCGCCAGCAACCCGGCCGCCCGCCGGGAGTCCTCGACGGTGCCCGACGTCGCCCGGCCGTCGGTGACCAGGACCAGCAGCGGGCGCCGGGACGGATCGCGCAGCCGCTCGACCCGCAGCACCTCGGCGGCCCGCAGCAGCCCGGCGGCCAGGGGGGTGCGCCCCCCGGTGGGCAGCTCGCGCAGCCGGGCCGCCCCCGCCTCGACCGAGGAGGTCGGCGGCAGGACCAGGTCCGCCCGGGTTCCGCGGAAGGTGACGAGACCCACCTTGTCGCGACGCTGGTAGGCGTCCGTCAGCAGGCCGAGCACGGCCGTCTTGACCGCGCGCATACGCTGCCTGGCGGCCATGGAGCCGCTGGCGTCCACCACGAAGAGCACCAGGTTGCCCTCCCTGCCCTCGCGGACCGCCTCCCGCAGGTCGCCGCGCCGCAGCAGCAGCCCGGGACCGCTCCTGCCCCGCGCCGCCTGGTGCGGGGCGGCGGCGCCGACCGTCGCCCTCAGGTGCACGGAGCCGGTACGGCCCTCCGGGACCCTGGCCCCGGTGGTGCGGCCCAGCGGCGTCCTGGCCCGGGAGCGCCGTCCGGGGGCCCCGGCGCCGACGCCGGGGACGGTGAACAGCCTGGTCCTGCCGCCCGGGTCGGCGCCGAAGGTCCGCTCCCGGCCACCTGCCCCGTGCCCGCCAGCAGGGTCCGCG
The DNA here is from genome assembly GCF_040640155.1 of Streptosporangium sp. NPDC023615. NCBI lineage: Bacteria > Bacillati > Actinomycetota > Actinomycetes > Streptosporangiales > Streptosporangiaceae > Streptosporangium > Streptosporangium sp. NPDC023615. The sequence continues at coordinate 3,200 of NZ_JBFABE010000132.1, read as the reverse complement.
CCCGGCTTTTCCGGCTCGTCCGCCTCCGTGCCGGGGTCGGCGCCGGGGCCGGCGGTGTCGCGGGGACCCGGGACGGCGGGCGGCTCGGCGTCCGCGCCATCGGGCCCGCCGGTGTCTCCGGGGTCACCGGGGTCACCGGGGTCACGGGAGTCTCCTGACTCCCCGGGGTGGTCCGAGGTGTCCCGCGCCGGTTCCCCTGCCTCGGGACCGCCGTCGGGGTCCGGGCCGCCCGGGCCGCCCGAGCCCCCGGGGTCGTCGGGGTCGTCGGGGTCGTCGGGGTCGTCGGGGATCTGGTCCAGGAGGTCCTGGAGCCTGGACTCGTCCAGGCCGGGCGCGTCGAAGGGGTCGCGGCGCCGGCGGTGCGGGAGCGCGAGCCGGGCCGCCTCCCGCACGTCGTCGGCGGTGACCCGGGTACGCCCCCGCCAGGCGGCGTGCGCGATCGCGGCGCTCGCGGTCACCAGGTCGGCCCGGAGCCCGTCCACCTCGAACCCCGCGCAGACCGTGGCGATCCGCAGCAGCGCCGCGTCCGGAAGGACGACCTCGGGCAGCCGGGCCCGCGCCCCTGCGATCCGGGCGGCCAGCTCGCGCTCCTCGTCCGACCAGGCGGCGGCGAAACCGCCGGGGTCGGCCTCGAAGGCCAGGCGGCGGCGTACCACCTCCACCCGCCGGGACGGCTCCCGCGAGGCGCGCACCTCCACGGTCAGCCCGAAGCGGTCGAGCAGTTGCGGGCGGAGCTCGCCCTCCTCCGGGTTCATGGTCCCCACCAGCAGGAAGCGCGCCGCGTGGCGTACCGACACGCCCTCGCGCTCGACGTAGCAGGTGCCCAGGGCGGCGGCGTCGAGCAGCAGGTCGACCAGGTGGTCGTGCAGGAGGTTGACCTCGTCGACGTACAGGACGCCCCGGTGGGCGCCCGCCAGCAGGCCGGGTTCGAAGGACTTCACGCCCTCGGTCAGGACGCGTTCGATGTCGAGGGAGCCGACCAGCCGGTCCTCGGAGGCGCCGACGGGCAGCTCGACCAGGCGGGCGGGCCGGAGCGCCCCCTCCGCCGGGAGGACCGCAGGGAGGACCTCGTGGGGGCCGTCGGGACAACCGGGGTCGGGGGCCGCGGGGTCGCAGGAGAAGCGGCAGCCGGTCACCACCTCGACGGGAGGCAGCAGCGCGGCCAGCGCCCGTACGACGGTGGACTTGGCGGTGCCCTTCTCCCCCCTGACCAGCACGCCCCCGACCCGCGGGGACACGGCGTTGAGGATGAGGGCGAGCTTGAGATCCTCCAGCCCCACGATCGCGGTGAACGGATAACGGGAGTCAGGCACCTTCGGGCTCTCCTTGCGGCGTCGTGGGCGTCGTGGGCGTCGTGGGCGGGCGCCCTCACGGGGAAGGCGGACGCCCTCACAGGGGGCGTGGGCGTCGTCACGGGAGGCGCGGGCGTCCTCACGGGGAGCAGGTCAGCCGCCAGCGCACGCCGCGCCCGGTGAGCGTCACCCGGGCCAGCGGCGCCACGTCCACGCGCCAGAAGGCGCCGGCCGGGGCCCCGAGGGCATGCACCACGGCGGCGCGGACGACCGACGGGTGGGTGACCGCGACCGTCCGGCCCGGGGAGCAGGCCGCGAGCCAGCCGGAGACCCTGGCCAGGAGCGCGGTGACCGGCTCGCCGCCGTGCGGCGCCGCGGCCGGGTCGCCGAGCCAGGACGCGAGCGCCTCGGGTTCGGCGGCCTCGACCTCGCCGAGCGTCATCCCGGCCCAGCGCCCGTAGTCGCAGTCGGCCAGCGCCGGGTCGGGCTCGGCCCGCAGGCCGAGCGCCGCCGCCGTCTGCCGGCAGCGCAGCTCCGCGGGGCAGGCCGCCGGGCCCGGGACGAACTCCCGTGCCAGTTCGGCGGCCCGGCGCAGGCCGCGCCCGTCGAGCGGTTCGTCGACGGGGAACGCGGCCCGCGCCGTCGCCGCGGTGGAGGCGTGGCAGACCAGCAGCAGGCGGGTGACCCCCGAGGGAGTCGTCACACCGGGGCGCGCCGGCGCGCGGCGAGGGCGAACAGCACGCCGATGCCCGCCCAGAAGACCACCTGGGTGCCCAGGGAGGCGATCCGGAAGTCCCAGAGCAGGTCCGCGGGGAAACCCCGCGGCACCTCCGCGACCCTCGGCATCAGTGCCCAGGCGGCGATGACAGGGACGAGCACCGAGGCGCCCGTGACCAGCCACCGCACCCCCGGCTCGGCGCCCGAGGCGTACCGGTGGGCGGCGACCCCGGCGGCCACCGCGAGGAGGCCGATGGCCACCGCGACCAGGTAGAGCACGGTGCGCCGGCCGATGGTCCCCGGGTCGCCCACGGCGGGCGGGTTGGCGGGATACTTCACGAAGGGGACGAGGACCACCGCGACGAACGCGGCGGCGGCCAGGGTGAGCGCGAGCACCGGTTCCGAGCGGGGCCCGGCCCGGCCGCGTACGGCCGCGTGGACGAGGGCGAACAGGCCGCCGGCCGCCAGCCCGTACAGGCCCAGGGCGAGGAACAGGCCGAACCGCTGCCCACCCCTGCTGACCAGGGCCTCCTCCCCGTGGGAGTGGCCGGCATCGCCGGCCCCCGCCCCGTGGGAGTGCGTGGCGGCGGCCGTGTCCTCGACGGCGGCGGGGGCCGCCGCGGCGGCCGCCTCCTCCAGCGCGATGGCCTGGTCGATGCGCGGCTCGCCCACGGTGTAGGCGAACACGGCCGCGAGCAGCCCCGCGAGCAGTCCGGCGACGAGTCCCCGGACGATCAGTTTGGTGATCACTTGTGGCTCAGTGGCAGGGCACGCCGAGCAGGTGGCGCCCGTCGTGCATCAGCTCGTGCAGGTAGTCACCCGCCTGTGAGACCGCTCCCTGGTCGAAGGTGACCAGGTAGGCCAGGAGCAGCAGCACCGGCACGGCGAGAAGCCAGCGGGTGAGCGACCGCAGGGGGATGGGCTGGGCATGCGAAGCCGAGATCTGACTCACGGCTGCCTCCTCCGGGATCACGCGTCCCTTTTCGTAGGTCGGTGGCGGCCGAGTGACCTGACTTCCGCCCCTTCGGGGCCGGTTACAGTGGCGCGACCGTACCGGAATTTCACCGGATTTCCCTCGCACCGCCACAAAACACCCGGAACGTATCCCGGTTTCCCATCCCTCGTCAATCCCGACACGCGCCCGGCGTGTACGACGTGCCCGAGGACGTGGACGTGGAGGTGGCACGCCTG
>NZ_JBFABE010000131.1:0-6318 GCF_040640155.1 Streptosporangium sp. NPDC023615 | reverse complement strand
CTGCAGGCCGAGGGGCTCGTCGAGATCGCGGCCAACCGCGGCGCCCGCGTCGTGGAGTACCCGCGCGAGGACCTGGAGACGATCTTCGAGCTGCGGGCGCGGATCGAGGGCCTGGCCGCGCGCCAGGCCGCCGCCGTGGCCACCGCCGCCGACTGCGACCGCCTGCACCGGGTCGCGCTCGACCTGCGCGACCACGCCGAGCGGGGCGACGTCGAGGCGGTCTACCGCCTCAACGCCGACTTCCACGGCGACCTGGTACGCCTCGGCGGCAGCGCCGTCCTGGCCCAGTCGATCAGCTCGCTGGTCCACTCGCCCGTCCTGCTGCGCACCTACGGAGCCTTCGACGAGGAGGCGATGCGGCGCAGCGTCAACCACCACATCGAGATCGCCGCGGCCGTGCGGGCCGGAGACCCCGAATGGGCAGAGGCCGTCATGCGCGCCCACCTGTTCTCCGCCCGCGCGTCCCTGCTCGGTCCCCGTCACCAGGAGAACCCACGATGAGAGGCCTTCCGCTCGGAGACGTCCGGGTCGTCGAACTCGGGCAGTTGCTCGCGGGACCGTTCTGCGGGCAACTGCTCGGCGACTTCGGCGCGGAGATCATCAAGGTGGAGGACCCCGGCCGGGGCGACCCCATGCGCCAGTGGGGCAGGGAGAAGCCGCACGGCACGTCCCTGTGGTGGCCGGTGGTGGCCCGCAACAAGAAGTCCGTCACCTGCGACCTGCGCACCGCCGAGGGCCAGGACCTCGTCCGGCGGCTGGTCGAGCGGGCCGACGTGCTGCTGGAGAACTTCCGGCCCGGCACGCTGGAGCGCTGGGGCATGTCCCCCGACCGGCTGCACGAGATCAACCCCGGACTGGTCATCACCCGGGTGACCGGGTTCGGCCAGACCGGCCCGTACGCGCCCAGGGCCGGCTACGGCTCGATCGGCGAGGCCATGGGCGGCATCCGCCACGTCACCGGCGACCCCGACCGGCCGCCGTCGCGCGCCGGGATCTCGCTGGGCGACTCCCTGGCCGCCACCCACGCCTGTATCGGCACGCTCGTCGCGCTGCACGAGCGCGAGCGCAGCGGCAAGGGCCAGGTCGTCGACTCGGCGATCTACGAGGCCGTGCTCGCCATGATGGAGTCGATGCTGCCCGAGTGGCAGCAGGCCTCCTACCAGCGTGAGCGCACCGGCCCGGTGCTGCCCAACGTCTCGCCCAGCAACGTCTACCCCACCGCCGACGGCGACTCGGTCCTCATCGCGGCCAACCAGGACAGCGTGTTCCGCCGCCTCGCCGCGACGATGGGCGCCGACGGGCTCGCCACCGACGAGCGCTACGCCACGCACGGCGCCCGCGGCGCCCACATGGCCGAACTGGACGAGACGATCGCCCGCTGGACGTCCGGCTTCCCCGCCGACGAGCTGCTGGAGATCCTGCACCGCGACGGCGTCCCGGCCGGGCGGATCTACCGCGCCGCCGACATGTTCGACGACCCGCACTTCGCCGCCCGCGAGGCGATCGTGCGCGTCCCCCACCCCGAGTTCGGCGAGCTGGCCATGCAGAACGTGGTCCCCAAGCTCTCCGACACGCCGGGGAGCGTGCGCAGCGCCGGGCCCGAGCTCGGCGCGCACAACGACGAGGTCTATCGCGGCCTGCTCGGCCTGACCGGCGAGGAGATCGCGCGGCTCGCCGCGACAGGAATCATCTGACAAGGAGCACGGCATGCACTACCGGCTCGGGGTGGACGTCGGAGGGACGTTCACCGACATCCTCCTCATCGACACCGACAGCGGGCGCACCTTCCGCGCCAAGACCCCCTCGACCCCCCACGACCAGTCGGCGGGGGTGCTGGCCGGCATCGAGAAGGTCTGCGCCGAGGCCGGCATCCCCCTGTCCGAGATCGGCCAGGTCCTGCACGGGACCACGGTCGCGACCAACGCCATCCTGGAGGGCAAGGGCGCCCGGGTGGGCCTGGTGACCACCGCCGGGTTCCGGCAGGTGCTGCAGATCGCCCGCTCGTTCGTGCCCGGCGGCCTGGCCGGCTGGATCATCTGGCCCAAGCCCGAGCCACTGGCCGCGCTGGAGGACACGATCGAGGCCGTCGAACGGGTCGCCTCGGACGGCTCCGTCGTCGTCCCCCTGGACGAGGACGCGCTACGCGCCTCCCTGTCGCGGCTGCGCGGCGTCGAGGCCCTCGCGGTCTCCCTGATCAACTCCTACGCCTTCGACGGCCACGAGCGGCGGATCGCCGAGATCGCCGCCGAGGAGCTGCCGGGCGTGCCGGTCTCGATCTCCTCGGCCGTCCTGCCCGAGCTGCGCGAGTACGAGCGCACCATCACCACCGTCGCCAACGGCTACGTCCAGCCGCAGGTCGCCCGGTACATGGACAACCTCGCCTCGAAGATCGCCGAAGGCGGGGTGGAGGGAGCCCTGAACATCCTGCGCAGCGACGGCGGCCTGGCCTCGGCCCCGGCCGCGGCGGCCAACCCGGTCAACCTGCTGCTGTCGGGCCCGGCAGGCGGCGTCGCCGGCGCGGTCTGGGTGGCCGAGCAGGCCGGCTTCCCCGACTTCCTCACCTTCGACATGGGCGGCACCTCCACCGACGTCGCCCTGGTCGAGAACCTGCGCCCGCGCATCGGCCGCGAGACCAAGGTCGGCGACCTCACCGTCCGCTCAGCCTCGGTGGACGTGCGGACCGTCGGCGCCGGCGGCGGCTCCATCGCGCACGTCCCGGAGCTGACCCGGGCACTGCGCGTCGGCCCCCAGTCGGCCGGGGCCGACCCCGGCCCGGCCGCGTACGGCAGGGGAGGCGAGGAGCCGACCGTCACCGACGCCAACGTGGTGCTCGGCTACCTGCCGACCCGGCTGGCCGGCGGCGAGATCGTGCTGGACCGGGAACGTTCCCACGCCGCGGTCGCGCGGATCGCCCAGGCCATGGGCCTGCCGTCGGCCGAGGCCGCCGCGCAGGGGATCGTCGACATCGTCAACGAGAACATGTTCGGCGCGTTGCGCCTGGTCTCGGTCCAGCAGGGCTTCGACCCGCGCGACTTCGCGATGGTCGCCTTCGGCGGGGCCGGGCCGCTGCACGCCAACGCGCTGGGCCGCCTCACCGGCTCCTGGCCGGTCGTCATCCCGCCCTCACCGGGCGTGCTGTGCGCGTACGGCGACGCCACCACCTCGCTGCGCGACGAGGCCTCCCGCACCTACATCCGGCGCTTCTCCCGGCTCACCGACACCGAGCTGGGCGAGCTGCTGGCCGAGCTGGCCGAGACCGCCGCGCGGACGCTGGAGGCCGAGGGCGTCGGCCGCGACGACCAGAGCGCCACCTACCACGTCGACGTCCGCTACCACGGGCAGGGATTCGAGATCCCGATCCCGGTGGAGGCCGGCACCGGTCTTGAGGCCCTGGGCAAGGCGTTCGACGCCGAGCACGAGCGGCTCTTCTCCTTCCTGCTGGGCAACGAGCACGAGCTGGTCAGCGCCCGCGCGGCGGTCAGCGGCCCGCGCCCCAACGTCCGCGCGGTCGCGCTGGAGGCCGGCGGCGAGGACGCCTCGGCGGCCGTCGTCTCCACCCACCCCATCTGGGTCGAGGGCGGCTGGAGCGACGCCGCCGTGTACGACCGCTCCGCACTGCTGGCCGGGAACGTGGTCCGCGGCCCGGCGATCGTCGTCGAAATGGACTCCACCACCCTCGTGCTGCCGGGCCACGCCGCCACGGTCCACGAGAGCGGCAGCCTGCTCATCCGCCCCCTGGAGGCATGATGGCCCAGATCATCGAGACCGCCGGCGCGCCGCTCACGGCGGTGGACGTCGACCCGGTCACCCTCGACATCATCGAGAACGCGCTGCGCAACGCGCGCCACGAGATGGACGAGGTGCTCTTCCGCACCGCGCTCTCCCCGGGCATCCGCGAGCAGCACGACGAGTTCCCGCTGATCGGCGACCCCCAGGGCCGCATGGTCGTCGGCCAGTTCGGGCTGTCGATCCCCTCGCTGCTGGACGGGTTCGACGGGACCATCGAGGAGGGCGACGTGCTGCTCACCTCCGACCCCTACTCCTGCGACGGCGCGATCAGCCACGCCAACGACTGGCTGGTCGTCATGCCCATCTACGTGGACGGCCGGGTCGTCGGCTGGGCGTCGATGTTCGGCCACATGTCCGACGTCGGCGGCAAGACCGCCTGCTCCATGCCGACCGACGCGCGCACCATCTTCGAGGAGGGCGTGGTCATCCCGCCCTTCAAGCTCTACTCCAAGGGCGTGCTCAACGAGGACGCGCTGCGCATCATCCTCAACCAGGTGCGCCAGCCCGACTGGAACCGCGCCGACCTCAACGGCCTCATCGCGGCCTGCCGTACCGCCTCCCGGCGGATCCAGGAGCTGTGCGCGCGGTTCGGGACCGAGACCTACACCTCGGCGCTGGAGGCGCTGCTGCTGCGCAACCACGACGCGATGAGGATCCTGCTGGCCACGCTCTTCGAGGACGGGGAGACCCTCACCTTCTCCGACTACATCTGCGACGACGGGGTGGGCTTCGGGCCGTACAAGCTGACGCTGTCGCTGACCCGCACGGGTGAGAAGGTGCTGCTGGACTTCTCCGGCAGCGACCCGCAGGCCCAGGGGCCGATCAACTACTTCATCAACGAGAACCTCGCCCGGATGTTCTTCGGCATCTACCTGATCACCGTGGCCGACCCGCAGATCCTGTGGAACGACGGCTTCTACCCTCTGGTGGACGTGCGCATCCCGGAAAAGAGCTTCTGGAAGCCGGAGTACCCGGCCGCGCTCAACGCCCGCAACCACGGCATCGGCCGCATCTTCGACCTGTTCGGCGGGCTGCTCGGGCAGCGGACGCCGGAGCTGCTGAACGCCGCGGGCTTCTCCTCCTCGCCGCACTTCATGTACTCCGGGCACAAGACCGGCACGGGGGAGTGGTTCCAGCTCTACTCCATCGGCTTCGGCGGCGTCCCGGGACGGCCGATCGGCGACGGCCCCGACGGGCACTCGCTGTGGCCGTCGTTCACCAACATCCCGTGCGAGTTCCTGGAGTCGTACTACCCGCTGCGGATCGAGCGCTGGGAGACCGTCGCCGACACCGGCGGTGCCGGGCTGCACCGCGGCGGCAACGGCGTCGACGTGGCCTACCGGTTCCTGGAGCCGGGCACGATCGCCATCCACGACGACCGCTGGCTCACCTACCCCTGGGGCGTCAACGGCGGCACCCCCGGCGCCCGGGGACGCAAGTGGATCGAGCGGGCCGACGGGAGCGTGCAGACGCTGCCCAGCAAGGTGCACGACGTCCCCGTCGCCCCCGGCGACCTGCTGCACTTCGTCACCTGGGGCGGCGGCGGGTGGGGCGACCCGCTCGAGCGCGACCCCGCGCTGGTCGCGCTGGAGGTACGGCGCGGCCTGGTCAGCGCCGACGGCGCCCGCCGCTACGGCGTGGCCTGCGACGACGAGGGCGTGGTGGACGAGGAGGCGACGGCCGAACTGCGCGCCTCGCTGCGCGAGACCAGGCCCGAGCCGGCGGTGTTCGACATGGGCCCGCCGCTGGAGGAGATCCTCGCCCGCTGCGAGGAGGAGACCGGCCTGCCCGCCCCCCGCCCGCCGGTACGGGTGTGAACACGGGGTCCGGTGAGGCGTTCGGGGGGACCCTGCCCTTCGGGGAGCGCCCGGCGCTGATCCTCGTCGACCTGATGCGCGCCTACTTCGAGCCGGACGCCGAGCTGTTCCTCGGCTCGCGCGGCTGCCTGGAGTCGGCCGCCCGGCTGCTGGCCGCGGCCCGTGAGGCGGGCGTCCCGGTGGTGCACACCCGCGTCTCCTACGGGCCGGGCGGCACGGACGGCGGCCTGTTCTTCCGCAAGGTCGCCCCGCTGCGGCACCTGGTCGGCGACGGCCCGCTCGGCGCGCTCATGCCCGAGGTGGCCCCCGACCCGGGCGAGCTGGTCGTCGTCAAGCAGTACGCCAGCGCCTTCTTCGGGACCTCCCTGGCCTCCACCCTCACCGCGCTGCGCGTCGACACCCTGGTCGTGGCGGGCGTGTCCACCAGCGGCTGCGTCCGGGCCACCGCGGTCGACGCGATCCAGCACGGCTTCCTGCCCGTCGTCGTGCGCCAGGCCGTCGGCGACCGCGCCCCGGGACCGCACGAGGCGAACCTCCACGACATCCAGGCCAAGTACGGGGAGGTCTGGGACGAGGCCGACACCCTGGCCCGCCTGCGCGCCCCCACCGCCTGACTCACCCGCCCGCGCCCCACTGCCCGACCGGCCGCGGGCCGGGCTCGGGGCGGCCGACCGGGACCCGCGCGCCTTCACCGCTCCCGACGTCCTCGACA
>NZ_JBFABE010000130.1:0-6437 GCF_040640155.1 Streptosporangium sp. NPDC023615 | reverse complement strand
CTCTCGGCGTGGCTGACGAACAGCACCCGCATGGGCTCGCCCTCCCTCCGTCCCGTCACAGGGCCGCCAGCACCTTGAGCAGCGACTCGATCACCATCGCCTGGTCGCTCCCGGCCAGCGACGGGTACATCGGCAGCGAGAAGATCTCCTTGGCCACCGCCTCGGTGACCGGCAGGCTCCCGGTGGCGTACCCGAGCTTCGCGAATCCCGACATCGTGTGCACCGGCCACGGGTAGCTGATGTTGAGCGACACCCCGTAGGCCTTGAGCGCCTCGATGATGTCGTCACGCCGCGGATGGCGCACCACGTAGACGTAGTACGAGTGCTCGTTGCCGGGGGCGACCGCGGGCACGACGACGTCGGTGCCGGCGAGCGCCTCGGCGTAGCGCGCGGCCACGGCCCTGCGGGCCGCGACGTACCCGTCCAGCCGGGTCAGCTTGCGGAGCAGGATCTCGGCGTGCACCTCGTCCAGCCGGCTGTTGTGCCCCGGGGTGCGCTCGACGTAGTAGCGCTCCCTCATGCCGTAGTAACGAAGCTGCCGCAGCGACGCGTCCACCTCCGGGTCGGAGGTGATCGTCGCCCCGCCGTCGCCGTACGTCCCGAGCACCTTGGTCGGGTAGAAGGAGAACGCGGCGGCCTGGCCCATCGAGCCCGCGATCCGGCCGTGGTGGCGGGCCGCGTGCGCCTGCGCGCAGTCCTCCAGGATCACCAGGTCGTGCCGGGCGGCGATCTCCCGCAGCGGCTCCATGTCGACGCACTGGCCGTACAGGTGGACCGGCAGCAGGCAGCGGGTCCGCTCGGTGATCGCCGCCTCCACCTGCGCGACGTCCATGAGGTAGGTGTCCTCGTGCACGTCGACGAAGACCGGGACGGCGCCGGTGGCGTCGATGGCCAGGACCGTGGGCGCCGCCGTGTTCGACACGGTGATCACCTCGTCGCCCGGGCCGACGCCCAGCGCCTGCAGGCCCAGCACGATCGCGTTGGTGCCGTTGTCCACACCCACGCAGTGGGGGACGCCGTGGTAGGCGGCGAAGGCCGCCTCGAAGTCCCGCACGGCCCGGCCGAGCACGAGCTGGCCCGAGCGGAACACGGTGTCCACCGCGTCGAGGATGTCCTCCCGCTCGGTCTCGTACTCCTGCAGATAGTCCCAGACGTAAAGGGGCTTGGTCATACATCACCTCCGGAAGGGAAGCCACTTCGGCTCAGTGGGCGAGTTCCCCGCGGAGGTACTGCTCGCGGCAGGCACCACGGCGGATCTTCCCACTGGTCGTCCGCGGCAGGGTGCCGCGCCGTACGAGGACGAGGTCGTGCGCGGCCAGGCCGTGATGGCGGGTGATCTCCTGGCGCAGGGCGCGCAGGACCACCTCCCGGTCGGGCCCGTCGGCCGCCAGGAGCGCGGGATCGGCCTCGACGAGGACGACGAGCCGCTCCTCACCGTCGATCTCGGCGGAGAACGCGGCGGCCGACCCCTCGGAGGCGACGGCGGCGGCGCTCGTGGCGGCGGCGCCGGAGACGGCTCTGGCGGCGGTGTCCCGCGCGGCCTGCACGGTCGTCTCGATGTCGTCGGGGTAGTGGTTCCGGCCACGGATGATGATCATGTCCTTGGCCCTGCCGACCACGTGCACGCGCCCGTCCAGCAGGAAGCCGAGGTCGCCCGTGCGCAGCCAGGGGCCGGGGAGCAGGTCCCCGTCGGCCTCGGCGAGGTGCTTGGCGAAGACGGCGGCCGACCGTTCGGGCCGGTTCCAGTAGCCGTCCGCCACGTTGGGGCCGCTCACCCAGATCTCGCCGATCCGGCCGTCCGGCAGCGCGCTCACGTCCTCCCGGTGACGGATCCGCACCGACACCCCCAGGCTGGGCGTCCCGCAGGAGACGATGCGCACCGTGTTCGGGCTGCCGGGCGGCAGCTCGCGGGCCACGCCGGCGGCCAGGGCGTCGCGGTCGAAGCTCCGGTCGGTCATGCCCTCGCCCACGGGCGGAGCGCTGACCGGAAGGGTCGCCTCGGCCAGCCCGTAGCAGGGGGAGGGGGCGGTGGGCGACAGGCCGCCGGCCGCGAACGCGGAGGTGAACGCCTCGGTGGACTCGGCGTACACCGGCTCCGCGGCGATCGTCAGCAGCCGCAGCGAGCTCAGGTCGAGCTCGCTCCTGCGCTCCCCGGTCACCCGGCGCACGCACTGCACCAGGCTGGAGCTCGGCGTGATGCTCCAGTCGGCCCGGTAGTCGGAGATCATCCGGAGCCAGCGGTAGGGGTCCTGCACGAAGGCCATCGGGCTGAGGTTGACCGAGTGCCCGCCCGCCTCCAGCGGGTTGACGATCCCGCACACGAGGCCGAAGTCGTGGAAGAACGGCACCCACGAAGCGATCACCGAGGACGGCCAGTGCGCCCTGATCTGGTGGTTGGTGACGGCCAGGTTCAGGTGCGTGACGCGCACGCCCGCCGGGGCGCCGGTCGAGCCCGACGTGTACTGCAGGTACGCCACGTCGCCCGGCGCCATGCGCGGCCTGCGCCAGTGCGCGGCCTCGTCGGAGGGGACCTCGTCGACGCAGACCACGGGGAGGGGCGCGCCTTCCGCCCCCCCGGCGTCACCGAGGCCGTCCAGCAGCCGCTCCACGGAGGAGCGCACCGCGGAGGTGGTGAGCACACACCGCGGCGCGCAGTCCTCCATCACCGACAGCAGCCGCTCGTTGCTGCGCAGCGCCTCGGGCGCGTACAGCGGCACCGCGACGAGACCGGCGTACAGGCAGGCCAGGAAGGCCACGACGTAGCCGGGCTCGTGCGGGCAGAGCACCGCCACCCGGTCGCCGGGCTCGCACCGCCGCTGCAGGAGGGCCGCGACCGCGCGGACCCGCTCGTCCAGCTCGGCGTAGTCCATCGTCCGGGCGCTCTTCTCCCGGCGGCCGGTGTCCCGGCGCATCCCGTACTCGACGAAGGTGATCGCGGGGGAGGAGCCGGCCGTCCGGGCGTGCAGGCGGACACTGTCGGGCAGGTAGCGGAGGCGGAGGTGTTCCGATCCCCGGACGGTGGTGACGGCGGTCTCGATGACGTCCTCGAAGGGCTCGCCGCGATCGGGGCTCAAGCTGTCTTCTCCGTCCGGTGGGCGGGCCCTCGTGGGGCCCGGGGGGATCAGGCGGACTGGGGCAGGGCGTCCGACCGGGCGGCGGCCTCCCTGGCCTCCAGGGCCGCCAGCGCCGCCCGGTCCAGGTTGGAGACCATCCACACGAGCAGGTCCTGCTCGGTGCTCTCCGCGGCCTCCTGCCAGCGCTTCTTCTGCTCGGCGATGACGTTCATCTGGATGTGGGTGATCTCGTCGGTGATCCCGCCGTTGCGCTCCGCCTTGATGCGCCGGCGCAGCTCGTTGCGGGACCAGGCCCCCTTCTCGGCGCGGTTGAGCCAGATGTCCTGCTCGGGCTCGGGCAGGCTGGCCACCTCCGCGTGGTGCTGGAAGCTCAGCTTCTCCCGGCGCCGGGACAGGCTGAACTGCCGGGCCACCCACGCGTAGTTCCGCAGGGTCTGGTAGTCCAGGGAGGTCTCGGCGATCGCCCGCTTGTAACGGTCGGGGTACTGGGCCTGGCCGTAGATCAGCCAGTCCCCCAGCCACCAGGCGGACGAGTCGGAGATGATGAAGATCTGCCGGCCCAGGCGGCTCCAGGCGGTCAGCGACATGTTCGGTGGGAGGGAGAGCGCGGTTCTCCTGGTCATTCCCGGTGCGTCCAGCGCCATCCGCGTGTTGTGGGCGGGTCTGGTCTGTCCGTGATGTGTGGTCGCAAGACTCGGGTAACCGTTCACGTCTGTCGTCACGTCTGTCACACCCTTTCGCCTCGACGGATCCGTCGATGGCTGAGAGTTTGCCCTAGAGACCAGGGGAGAGTTCTAGACGCCATCTAGACGGCCGGGGAGAGGCCCGGCCGCCGGGCGGCGTCGTTCTCCCCGATCACCGGTGCCGAGCCGCGCGCCGCCGCTATGCCTGGTCGCCGGCGCCCTGGGGAAGGCGCTCGACCACGAAGTCCGCCAGGTCGTCGAAGTTCTTGCCGCCGAAGCCCGCCATGTCGTCCAGGAGCGGGACGCCGTAGGCGTCCTCCAGGGCGAGGATCAGGAGGATGATGGAGAAGGAGTCGAGGTTGCCGAGATCGCTGGGTTCGGTGATCTCACCCAGGTCGGTGAGCTCGGGGATGGCCAGCTCGTTGGAGCTGAACAGCACGATCCGCAGCGCCTCACGCTCGATCCGCTCGCGTACGTCCTTCTTCTGCTCGGAAACGAACATCTCGGTCAAAGCTTCTCTCCTGACGGCGTCTCGGTGGAATCGGCGGACGCCGCGTTCCGGCGTTCGAGCGGGGTCTGCACGAGCTTATTGAGGAGATCGGCGCCGTGCTCCTCCCAATACTCGCGGTAGACGGCATAGATATGCACGTCCCGCAGCTCGCCCCGGTCGTAAAGGTGCTCGGGAAGGGTCGCCTCTTTGTGATCGGTGTCGAAGCTCGTGTGAAGAATCTGGAAATTCGGCTCGGAGGTCCAGAAATAGACCTTCCTGACGTTCCACATCGCGAAGGCGTAGTTGACCGTCAGGAGCATGACCTCCGCGCCCACCCCGGTGCCCGCGGCGACGGGGTCGGTGAAGAAGCTCGCCCGCACGTGACGGCCCGACAGGTCCAGGTGGTGGAAGGAGACGTACCCCACGACCTGCTCGGTGTCCTGGCGCTCTACCATGAACTGCGCGGACACCTCCCTGGTGTGCAGGGCGGCGAAGACCTCGGCCGAGGGCAGGTCGTTCAGCCCTGCCTTGACCAGGAGGTCGTGCACCGTGAGGCCCTCCGGTGGGTTGGCGTGGCGCAGCAGCGTCCTTCTGGTCTTGGTATGGGGAAAGAGCACGTTCTTCCACCTTCAACTCGGCGTCGCGGCTGAATGGGATTACCTGGAGGCTTATTCGAGCCGGCCGGGCGGCCGTCGTCCGCAGCCTGAAAGCGGCGGACCGTCTCGCCAGCGGGACAGATGCTAGTTCCGGGTGATCGAGGGGTCAAGTTATTGTCAGGCGGTTCCGCTGCCATGCGAATGGTCTTTTTCGAGGGCGTGGATAATTTGCCGGTTGATTTCTTCGGCGGGTCGCGGAAAAGTCGTTTACGGTGCACGCGGCGGCAGTGGGCCGACGTGCGAACGAGGGGAAGCGGGATAGGCCGATGACAGTGCACACCGAGGACGCCGCGATGCACGGAGAGCTCCTCGAACCGATCACACCCGAGGGTCGCGAGCTGCTCCGCCTCATCGAGACGCACCGGCCGGCCATCGCCGAGGCCGCCCCGGGCAACGACAGGAACGGGACGTTCCCCCGCGAGGTCTTCGAGGGCCTGCGCAAGGACGGCGTCCTCGGTGCCACCGTGCCCTCCGTCCTCGGGGGGCTGGGCGTCGACCGCCTGCACGACGTCTCCCTGGCGCTGCTGAAGGTCGCCGAGGCCGACGCCTCCACGGCGCTCGCCCTGCACATGCAGCTCAGCCGGGCGCTGACGCTGACCTACGAGTGGCGGACCGGTCCCGCCCACGCGCGGGCGCTGGCCGAGCGGCTGCTGCGCGGCATGGGCTCGGGCGAGTCCGTGGTCCCCACCGGCGTCAAGGACATCCCGCGCGACCGGCGCCCCACCACCCTGACGCCGGCCGACGACGGCGGCTGGCTGCTGTCGGGCGGCAAGACGCTGGTGAGCCTGGCGCCCATCGCCACCGACTTCGCGGTGTACGCGCAGACGCGCGTCCCCGGGGAGCGCCCCCTGTCCGCGATGGCGGTCCTCACCCGGGACACCCCGGGCCTGACCGTGCTGGACAACTGGGACGGCCTCGGCATGCGGGCCTCGGGCACCGTGGACATCCTGTTCGAGGACTGTCGCATCGCCCCCGAGGACGTGGTGCTGCGCGGCCCCGCCGGCGAGCAGGACCTCGCCATGCTCGCGGGCCAGACGGTGAGCTCCGTCACCATGCTCGGCATCTACACGGGCATCGCCCAGTCGGCGCGCGAGATCGCCGTCTCGGCCATCCTGCGCAAGGGAACGGCCGACGCGGCCGCGGCCCGCACGCTGGTGGCCGGGATGGACGCCAGGCTCTTCACGATGAGGGCGGCGGTCGCGGCCGCGCTGGCCACGTCCGACCGGCTCTCCTACGACGACACGAGCGACCCGCAGAAGCGCGGCCCCGCGATGATGACGCCGTTCCAGTGCGCGAAGATGATGGTGAACCAGATGGCGCCCTCCATCGTCTTCGACGCCCAGACCCTGATCGGCGGTGCCTCCTTCGTGGCCTCCCACCCCCTGGCGCGGCTCTACCGCGACGTGCGCGCGGGCGGCTTCATGCAGCCCTACACCTTCGTCGACGCGGTCGACTACCTGAGCGCCCAGGCGCTGGGGCCCGTCAGGAACGGGTAGGACGACATGCGCGTTCTCTTCACGGCTTATGCGGAGAA
>NZ_JBFABE010000129.1:0-6937 GCF_040640155.1 Streptosporangium sp. NPDC023615 | reverse complement strand
ACGGAGATCGGATAGTAAATCATCGGCTTGTCGTAGATGGGAAGCAACTGCTTGGGACGCGGTGTCGTCACGACCCCGGCGGCGCCCTTCCTGTCCGCCCCCGCCGGCCCTTCCACGATCTTCCACGATCTTCCACGATCTTCCACGATCTTCCAGGGTCTTCCAGGGTCTTCGAGTCAGCCCCTCGCGCCGGTCCCGGCGTCACCCCTCCGCGACCGCCGCCGGCTCTCCGGCGGTCGCTCCCCCCACGGTCAGTACCTCCCCACGGTCAGTACCTCCCCGCGGTCAGCGCCTCCGACCGCCACAGATCGCGGTAGTAGCCGGGGGAGGAGACCAGCTCGTCATGGGTGCCCCGCTGCGCCACCGTGCCGTTCTCCAGCACGACGATCTCGTCCATCGACTCCAGGCCGCGCAGCCGGTGGGTGACCAGCAACGTCGTACGGTCGTGGGTGGCGTCCAGCAGGTCGGCCATGAGCGCGTCCGCCGTCGTCTCGTCCAGCGCCTCGGCCGGCTCGTCCAGCAGCAGCACCGGCGGATCGTGCAGCAGCGCCCTGGCCAGGGCCAGCCGCTGGAGCTGACCCCCCGAGAGCGTCCGCCCGTCCTCGCCGAGCACGGCGTCCCAGCCGGTCCGCTCCACCCACCGGTCCAGGCGCGCCCGTCGTACGGCCTCGGAAAGCTCGGCCTCGTCCGCCTCCGGTCCGGCCAGCCGCAGGTTGTCGCGCACCGACGTCTGGAACACGTACGGGTCCTGGGTCAGCCCGGTCATCACCCGCCGGACGTCGTCACCGGCCAGGTCGCGGACGTCCACCCCGTTCACCCGGATCGTGCCCGACTCGGGCTCGACCAGGCGCATCAGGGCGGACAGCAGGGTGCTCTTGCCGGCGCCGCTGGGGCCGACCAGCGCGACCCGCCTGCCGGGGGTGAGGGTCAGGTCGACCCCGTTCAGGGCGGGGGCGCGGCTCGCGTCGTGCCGGACCACCAGGTTCCTCACCTCGACGGTCGCCGGCCCCGCGGGGACCTCGGCCGGAGCGTCCGGCTCGGTCACCGCCGCCGGGGCCGCGCCGACCTCCCGCAACCGGCGCAGGGCGGCGAGCACCCCGGTCAGCCGCTCCCCGGCCGCGGCCATCGGCAGCACCGGCTCGAAGGAGACCAGCGAGGTCAGGGCGAGCACCGCGACGACCACGGAACCGGCCCCCGCGCCCTGGGCGGTCAGCACGACCGCCGCCACGGTCAGGCCCTGGACCAGCACTCCCAGGGCCGAGGCGGCGGCGTTCGCCCGCGCCTGCCGCCGTTCCAGCCCGGCCAGCCGGGCGTCGGCCTCTCCGGCGGCGGCCAGGGCCCGCTCCTCGGCCCCGTAGGCGGCCAGATCGGCCGCGCCGTGCACCAGGTCGGCGACCCGGGCCGCCAGGTCCGCCCGCGCCGGGGCGATCCGCGCCGCCCAGCGTCGTGCGGCGGCGGCCGTGCCCGCCGGGATCAGCACCCCGGCCACCAGCAGCCCGGCCAGCAGCACCAGTGCCGCGGCCGGGAGCAGGAAGAGCCCGACCGTCACCGCGGCAACGCCGGTGACCAGCGCCGCCGCGGCCGGGAGCAGACAGCGCACGAGCAGGTCCTGCACGGCGTCGGTGTCGTCGACCATCCGGCTGAGCAGGTCGGCGCCCTGCCGGTCCGTCGACCCGGGCGGGATGAGCGCCCGGTAGAGGCGCTCCCTGGTCGTGGCCTGGGCGCGCAGCGCCACGTCGTGCCCGGCGAGCCGTTCGCCGTACCGGAAGACGCCCTTGGTGGTCGCGAACGCCCTGACGCCGACGATGGCCACGCTCAGCGCCGCCAGCGGCGGCTGCTCGGCGGCCCTGGTGATCAGCCAGGCGGCGGACGCGATCAGGCCCAGCCCGGCCAGTTCCGCGGCGGCGCCCGCCGCCGCCGCGAGGAGGGGCCGTCCGCTCGCCCGGCCCTTCGCCCGGCCCGCCGGGACGCCGATGAGATCGATCATGACGATGACCCTCCCTCGCGCACCGAGGCCGCGGGGCTCCTCGTGGCGGGCTCCTTCACCACCGGCTCCCCCGCGGGGACCACCCGGCCGTCGGCGATCCTGATCACCCGGTCGGCCAGCTCGATCATCGCGGGCCGGTGGGCGACGATCACGGCGGTGCGGCCCTCGGTCAGGTCACGGGTCGCGCTCACGACCGCGCTCTCGCTGCGGCCGTCCAGCCGCGCGGTCGGCTCGTCCAGCAGGAGCAGACCGGCCTCCGGGCGGCAGAACGCGCGAGCCAGGGCCACCCGCTGCCGCTGCCCGGCCGAGAGGTTCACCCCGCGCTCGCCGACCACGGTGTCGTAGCCCCGCGGCAACGCCGTGACGAACTCCTCGGCCTGCGCGGCCCGGGCCGCCGCCTCGATCTCGCCGGTCGTCACGCCGGGGGCGCCGAGCGCGATGTTCTCGGCCACCGAGGTGGCGAACAGGTGGGGGCGCTGGGGCACGAAGGCCAGCCCGGCGCGCCAGGAGTCGTGGTCGCCGATCTCGGCGCCGTCCACGAGCACCCGTCCCTCGGACGGGCTGACGAAGCCGAGCAGCAGGTGCAGCAGGGTGCTCTTGCCCGCTCCGCTCTCGCCCACCAGCGCCACCCGCTCACCGGGCGCGATCACCAGCGAGACGTCCTCCAGCGCCGCCTCGCTCCGGTCCGGGTAGCGGACGGTGACGTGCTCCAGCCGGATCTCCGGCGCCGTCCCTCGCTCCGGCCCGGTTCGGCCTGTCTCACCGGGACCGTCGGCCCGGACGCCCCCGCCGGGACCGTCGGCCCGGACGCCCCCGCCGGGGCCGTCGGCCCGGCCGTTCGCCCCGGGACCGTCGGCCATGCCGTTCGCTCCGGGACCGTCGGCCGCGCCAGGACCGGGTGAGCCGTTCTCCGCCCGGCCGTCCAGGACGGCGAACGCCTCGTCCGCGGCGGCGACGCCCTCCATCGCGGCGTGGAACCGGCTCCCCATGGTGCGCAGCGGCAGGTACGCCTCCGGCGCCAGGAGCAGGACCAGCAGGGCGGTCGACAGGTCCAGTGAGCCGGACAGCAGCCGCAGGCCCACCGGGACGGCCACCATGGCCAGGGAGAGCGACGCGGCCAGCTCCAGCACCAGCGAGGACAGGAAGGCCACCCGGAGCGTGCGCATCGTCGCGCTCCGGTGGGCGTCGGCGACCCGCTGGATCACCTCGGCCTGGTAGCGGGCCCTGCCGAAGGCGCGCAGCGTGGGAAGCCCGCGCACCACGTCCAGGAAGTGCCCGCCCAGGCGGGACAGGGCCCTCCACCGGTGCTCGGTGACGGCCCTGGTGTGCATCCCGACCAGCGCCCCGAAGATCGGGATGAGCGGGAGCGTGACCAGCACGATCAGCGCGCTGGGCAGGTCGGCGGCGAACAGCCGGACGAGCACCGCCACCGGCACGACGCCCGCGACCGCCACGGCGGGCAGGTACCCCGACAGGTAGGGGTCGAGGGCGTCCAGGCCGCGGCCGGTCAGCGTCACCAGCTCGCCCGAGCGCTGGGAGGCCGGCCTGACGGGGCCGCTCTCCTGCAGCCGCGCCAGCAGGCGGTGCCGCAGGGCGGACTTCACGCCGGTGGCCATCCGCCCGGCGGCGGCGCCCTGCGCCAGGACGAGCAGCGCCCGGACGCCGACGACCAGCGCCAGCAGGATCAGGGCGGAGGCCGCGAAACGCCCGGACAACACCCCGGCGAGCAGCTCGGCCTGCAGCAGGACGAGCAGCCCGGCCAGGACGGCGGCGGCCAGGCAGGCCACCAGATGCAGGCGGACCGCCCGCTCGCCCAGCGCCAGCCGTACCAGATCCTTGTGCATGTCGACCTTAGAAGAGCTCAGAAGAACGACGGAACCCGATCGGCGGCCCGCTCGGGACCGAACGTCCGCCATGTCCATACTTGCGCACCCAGCATGACCGGTGCGAAGGGCAGGATGATGACACTCAACACACCCAGCGCCCCGGCCGACGCCGTACGGTCCAGCAGCCACGGGGTGAACGCGGCGAGCAGTACCGCGGCGGGCGCGGCGGCGGCGGCGCCGGAGGCCACCAGCGCCCACCCGCCGCGCCGGGCGCCGGTCATCCGCCCGGACAGCCGCCAGGACAGGAACGTCCAGCCGTGGAAGGCGAACAGGGCGGCCATCGGCAGGGCGCCCGCCAGGCCGGGCAGGCCGATCACCGGCGCCTCCAGGCCGCGGGCCATCGCGACCAGCGCCATGCCCCAGCTCAGGGCCAGTCCCCAGGAACCCGCGCAGACGGCGACGTTCCAGCCCTCGCGCCACGCGCTCCCGTCGACGCGGCGCCGGAACCAGAGCCCGGCGTCGCGGACGATCCACGACACCAGCAGGGAGACCACCAGCGGGTAGAGGCCGAACAGCACCTCTCCCTCGGCCGCGGGGAAGGCGCCGAACAGCACGCCCGCCACGGCGACCAGCCAGACCTCGCCCGCCAGGACGAACGGCGCCATGGCGGCGACGATCTCGTCACGGTCCCGCCGGGTCCTGCCGAGCACGGGAAGCAGCATGCCCGTCCCGATGCCGGGTCCCTCCAGGGCGAAGTAGCCGACCAGCAGGACGGCGAACACGCAGAGCCACAGGATGTCCACGGTCTGTCCTCCTAGTGGCTGAGCGCGCGCACGCGCTCGTGGGGGTCGGCCGGGGCGGGTTCGCCCAGGGTGACGGCGGCGGGTCCGCGCCGCACGGTACGGGCGATCAGCACGTAGTCGACGATCGCGAGCAGGCCGAGCACGCCCGAGAAGGCGACGAGCGAGCCGGTCACCATGGCGGGGGTGAGCCCCGGGGACATGGCGTCCGCGACGGTCAGCCTGCCGTTGATCATCCAGGGCTGCCGGCCGACCTCCCGGGCCAGCCAGCCGAGGATCGACGCCACGAAGGGCAACGGGGTGATCGCCATCAGCGCGGGCTGCGCCCAGCGCCAGCGGGGCAGCCAGTACACCAGCGGCACCAGCACGAACAGGACGACGAGCTGCAGCAGCTGGCCGATGAGGATCATGAAGCCCAGGCCCAGCCCGGCCAGCCCCCCGTCGTCGAACTTGCCCGGCTGGATCTGGCCGATCGGGCCGAACTGGGCGTAGCCGAAACCGACCGTGATCAGCGACCCGGCCAGCGAGACGATCACCCCGGTGCGGAGCGAGCCGGTGAAGAACTCCCGCTCGGCGGTCCGCCGGAACAGCTGGTACGCGCTGGCGCCCATCACCACGAAGCCGCCGGCCCACAGGCCCGAGCCCAGCACGTGCGGCAGCGCCATGGTCAGGGCCGGGTTGGTGAGCAGCGCGACGGGGTCGGTCAGCACCAGGTGCCCGTCGCGCGGCACGGCTCCGGCCGGGTTCTGCAGGAACGAGTTGGCCACCATGATCCACATGGCCGAGGCGTAGGCGGTCAGCGTCACCACCCAGATGCACGTCACGTGCAGCCAGGTGGGCAACCGGTGCCAGCCGAAGATCCACAGGCCCAGGAAGGTGGACTCCAGGAAGAACGCGCCGAGCGTCTCGATCGCGAGCGGCGCGCCGAAGACGTCTCCGGCGTAGTGCGAGAGGCCGCTCCAGTTCAGGCCGAACTGGAACTCCATCACGAGCCCGGTGAGGATGCCGAGCGCGTAGTTGATCACATAGATCTGCCCCCAGAAACGGGTCACCCGCTCGTGGATCGGCCTGCCGGTGATGGCGTAGCGGGTGTGCATGATCGCGATCAGGGGGGCCAGGCCCAGTGTCAGGACGACGAACAGGAAGTGAAGACTCCCCGTCACGGCGAACTGCGTCCGGGCCAGGTCGAGCACGTCCACGATCTCACCTCCAATGTCATGTCTGCCTACGTATAGACACTCTACATGTAGGCGGGCTACATGTAGAGTGTCTATACGAGAGGTAGGCTGATCAGGTGAGCGACCGAAGCGGACGGACCGGCGAGTACGGCATGTGCGGCCAGCGCGGCGACCCGGGGACCGGCCGGTGGAAGGAGGGCACCGTATGAACACCGACGCGCTCCGCGGCCACATGGACGCCCTGCTGCTCTCGGTGCTGGAGCAGGAACCACTGCACGGCTACGCGATCATCGAGGCGCTCCAGGCGCGGAGCGGGGGAGCGCTGAACGTGCCGACCGGCACGGTCTACCCGGCGCTGCGCCGGTTGGAGCAGGCCGGATACCTCACCGGCGAGTGGGCCACGGTGGGCGGGCGCAAGCGGCGCACCTACCGGCTGACCTCCGCGGGCCACACGGCCCTGGCGGGGGAGCGCTCGGCCTGGCGGGAGTTCACCGGGGCCATCGGCAGCGTCCTGGAGCCCCGCCCCGCCCGCTGACGCCCTCCCCGCGCTCGCGTCCACGCTCGCGTCCACGCTCGCGTTCAGGGTCGCGTCCACGCTCGCGTCCACGGGGCGGGACACGACCTCTCGCGGGTGGACGCGGTTCCCGCGCGGGGGCGATCCGTCGACACCGCCCACCGCCTCCCACGGGGCCGCACGCGGTTCCCGTACGAGGGGACGATCCCCGGCGGCACGGCTCCCGCCGCCTCCCGGCAGGCGGCTGATACCCGCTTGCAGTGGGCGATCAACCGGGTTGAAAGCGGTGCGTCACAGACTGCGGGCACAGCAGCCGGAAAGGAACCCCCTCCATGACGACGACCCGCTCCCTGACAGGACTCGCCCTCGCCGCCGCCCTCGTCGCGATCGCCCCGGCGGCCGCGCACGCGGCCACCCCGGCCGCCGCCCCGGCCGTCATCCCGGCCGCCGCTCCGGCGACCGCCCAGGCCGCCGCCGGTCCCGCGGCCGGGCAGAGCGCCACCCGGGGAACCGTCCGGTGGGGCACCTACCACGCCCCCGGTCGCAGGGCCAGGACGCACGGCTCGCTGACGGTCTGGGGCGAGGACCACGCGGTCCTCCCGGTCGCCGCGCGCGGCAGGATCTCCGGAAAG
>NZ_JBFABE010000128.1:0-7170 GCF_040640155.1 Streptosporangium sp. NPDC023615 | reverse complement strand
CACTTTTTTTTCTTCTCAACCGTAGCTACGGTTGAGTTGTCTGTTTTTTCTTTCTGTTGTTCAACTGGCGGCTCATAGCCCTGCTCAGACTTTTTAAATTCTAGTAGTCTGACTTGCGCGAAATCCTGAATACTGGCATTGGCTTTATCCAGCGTTTTGTTCAATTGTGCTATCTGCTCTTGATAATTCTCTATCAACTTCTTTTGATCACTCACCTGTTGGCTGAGGTGCTCATTTTTGAGCTTTTCAAGCGCTAATTGGTGTTCAATGTCCGTATTGTACTGAACACTTTGACTGTTCAGCGGTGTACTTTGGACAGTGTCCACTGAACGTTCAGTACGTTTTTTAGAAATTGGCTCACCGAACACTCGCAACATTTCTGAAACGTCTATTTTCTTGTCTGCGGTTCTGGAAAGCTCACCATCATTGACTTTCTGATAGATGGTGGTTCTTGATACACCCCATTCTTTTGCCGCTTTTGTCACCGATATTTTCATTGTTCACCTAGTGTTCAAGTACGTTTTTAGCAACTGTCCAGTACAACTGTCCAGAACGTTCAGTGAACAACTATGGCATTAACTTAGCTATGAGACAAGTTAGATATTTTAGTGGCTTCTTATAAGTAAAAAGAGCATACGCTCTTATAAAAGCGAGATTATTTCTTTCTTCTATCTTTTGGTTGATGTCTAAAGTCGATAATCATATGGCGTACGGTATACTCTAATCCCGATGATGAATGTATATGATAGCTATAAAACACTAAATTACTTTTAGGGCACACTTCTAGTCTAAGAGCAGGTGCATATGGCATATCATCGTCATCGGCTATATCTACTTTCTTTTCTACTACCTCTTTCCAATTGTTCAAAATATCTAATTGGTTTTTTTGAGTTTCTGTAATGTATAAAATCACGCCACCTGAATTTTGATTGTCGAGTCCTGTAGAGTAACGATATAAAAGTTGCTTTAATCCTTGATACGCATCGGTATAGCTTGTTTGGTTACTATTTATCTTACCTTCACCTAGCCACTGATAATCGGTATAAGGGAGAGTAACAACGATATCAGCATTACCATTAATATGAACATCATGATCAGCTTTCCAGCCACGGCAATTCAACATATTACAAATGGTAGTGTTTACTAAGTTCTCCCCTTGTTTAGAATTGTCTTTCATACCTTGATAGTATTTATCTTTATACTTATTCAAATTTCCAATCACAAATTCTAAATCATCGTATAAAGTATCTATAAACTGTAGATAATTACTAACTTCAGGTTCAACTGAACGTTGACGATTACGTTTATTGGATAGAGTTGCGTTCGTGAGTGTATTAGGCATTCGACAACCTCATAAACTCAGGTGACACAGAAAAGTAAGTAATGACCTGTCTTCCAAACTCTTCCTCACTTAACTCTTCACCTGTAAATGGGTTAGAAAGCTCATCATTTCTCATATCTTCAATAATTTCTTCTCTATTTGGAACAGCTACAAAACCATTTCTTGGATGCAAAGCTTCAAATTGTTGAACAAGGACGTTAACATTCACTCTAGTTAGGTAAAATACAGCATCATAAAATACATCTTCATCAACATTAGGGTTGAGGTTATGTAAATCTTTGAAGGTTAGATGGGTTCTTGTTTTCGAACCAATAGAAACATGGTCAATAATTGACAAACAGATATCTGCCATCTGTTTACCAATATGACTGTTCTCAATAATATTATTTTTTATACTAGACACAGTTTTATGTTCCATTTTGAACTTACCGTTAGCTAATTAGCTTGTCTAAAATGAAGTCTAAATCTATCTTGCTTCTTGAGCCGTAGATATAGGCGTCATAAAGGTGAGATCCATTATTAGTATTAATAGCTAAATAACTGCTTTTTAGTGATATATCGATTATTGGTGTATCTGATTCTCTGTAAAACCTCGTACTGATTCTATATGGCGTAATATCATTGTGTAGTAATTTACCATTTGACTTCTCATTACGTACCCCTTCAGTTCCTTTCCTATGATAAGTTGCTTCTCTTAAATCTTTACCATGGCCTTTAAGGGTTTCGTGATGAGCAGTACCAGCTGGGGTCATAAAATATATCTCAGTTACTCCATTAGACTTATCAATTGGGAAATCATAAAATTCTTGTATTTTCGGAAATAAATCAACTTCGTTACTAAGAACAATACCTAATGTTCTTCTTAAGAAATTATGAAAATTATGCTGGGCAACACTTAGCTCATTTCTTCCTAATATAAGTGCTAAGTCAATTCCTATAATCACTAAGTTTTCTTTGGTGTCTATCATGATAAAGTCGTGACAGTCGAGAGGGGTCTTTTTGATGCCTATAACCTCTTGAAACTCTTCTGACATATCTTCTCTTAAATCATCTGGACTTAGTGTTTTTCTTACACTTATTTCTCTAGAAACAACGAACTGAAATACTGTTTGATAAGGAGATAAGTCTTTTCTTGCATAAATGCAGTAATTAGTTGGCTCCGTAGCCATATCTGTATCACTTGAAAAGACATCTGTAAGCTTGTCATATAAATCAGAAATATCCGGTATGTCTTTAAAAATTGAAATGAGTTTGTCATCAAAATCTATATGAGAAACCACAAGATCCTGCATAGATTTAGCAAGTTCATTTAGTTTAGAGATATCAAACTCACTGTTCAGCTTATTTTTCAGCCCATCAAAATTTCTTGCACTTAGTCCTGCTTTGGTTGTTTTAAAAACAGATCTAACTTCATATAAAGGGATTTCTCTCTCAGAAGCTTTATCAACTAAATCAGCTATATTTTCACGTAGTTCATTAATATCAATAGTTGTATCCATTTAAATCCCTTAATAGAATCAATACTCATGTAATTTGTAACAAATTGTTTCAAAAAACGTTTGTTAGTGCACTATGTTAACACTTTTACTTTTAAAAAATTAACTCATATCTATTAAAACTGAACAATGGTTACTAGTATTTCCTGTGGATCTAAAGATCATTGTGATTTCTACACTGAGCAATTTTTCTAAAAATAACAGTACAGAATGTACTTTGATAAGGATGATTTTTTGAAGTAAATTTTATTAAAAAATAAGTAAAAAGGTTTTTAATGTTTTTAATAGTTTTTAAAAGCTTTTAGGCTCGCTACAGAGCTTACTAGTAAAGGAGTTTGGGACTGATAAAGCTACCTTTTACGACCCATAAAGCTACCTTTTACGACCCATAAAGCTACCTTTTACGACCTTATAGATACTTTTATATAGCTATTGTAGCGATATTCATTTAATGTTATGGTTATGGCTAATTTACATATTGTTCAAGCACAGGCAAGGCAGCCATGACAAAAAAACAAATAGTTTCTAAAGATAATGATTTGATGGGCGCAAGTTATAGCTTAGGAGTGGCAGAGCAGCGGCTTATATTCCTAGCAATCATTGAAGCAAGGGAGCAGAACAAGCTGATCAATGTAGGTAAGCCTTTGCGCCTTTACGCTAAAAGCTATGAGCAGCAATTCAGTGTAGAAAAACATACTGCATACGAAGCCATGAAACGTGCAGTTAACGGGTTGTATGAAGCAGGATTTAGTTACGACAAGATAGAAGAGGCAAGCGGCAAGAACATACATTATAAAAGCCGTTGGGTAGAGAAGATTGCTTATGCTGATGAATTGGGCTGTGTTGAGCTAACTTTTGCGAGTGATGTTATACCGCTTATAACACGCCTTGATAGCTGCTATACCGAATATGAGTTAAGGCAGGTAAGTAGCTTGCAAAGCGAATATGCCATTAGACTATATGAATTAATGATACGTTGGCGCTCAGTTGGCAAAACCAATAAGATAATGATTGGTGATTTACGCTCGATGCTAGGGGTTGAGCCTAGTAAATATAAACAGATGAATAACTTTAAAGCAAAAGTATTAGACCATGCTATAAAGCAGATTAACGATCATACGGACATTACAGCCACGTATGAGCAGCATAAGCAAGGGCGTCAGATTGCAGGCTTTACCTTTAGGTTTAAAATTAAGGAAAAAGATACGAAACCTCTTGGCATAGTAAGAGATCCTCATAGTATCGATTGGATAAACGGTGTTACAGATGAAGAGGTTAAAGGTATGACTCCAGCGCAAGCAGATAAGTATGCGGAGCTACTACACCAAGAACCCTCAATCGTAGGTAACTGGTCAGATTGTGATAGCTACTTTAAAGCTAAGATGAAGCTGAAAAAACAACTACAAGAGCCTAGGTATGTTAGAGAGTACATGACTCATTTGCTGAGTTGCAGTGACCCTTTCAGCCCTAAACTCATAGGATTACAAAAATGATTAATTATTTTGAAAAGTTAACGAAGCAACAAGAAGCAATTCGGACTACATTGATAGATTTTTTTCCACATTTACCTATTCAATTTTATCCATATGTTGTTTATAAATACGATAAAAAACAGCTAGTAAGCTTTTGCAGATTTTTTAACGACTGGTGGTCACTACACAAGATGTTTTACCCAGATGACTCGAATGATGAAGGTTTTTTCCATAACATGATAGATAAAAAGTATGCAGATTACAGTACTGCAATGGATATAAGTTTTCTACAACAGCAGTCAGACGTCATATCTGATGCTGATTTATTGGATGAATGTATTGATGAATTTTGGGATAAATTTAGAAGTAAATAAGAATTAAGCTTCAAACAGTCAAAATGATGAGTATTATTAGCAGCAATTCTATTAAACAAAACAGTAAGGCTACCAATGAGTTTAGACTATCAGCATATCCGTGAGCAGCTACACCGTATTATCCATGACTATAAAGACGCTGAGGGATATGAGAGGGGTCAAAGTCAGAACTTTTGGACACAGATATTCAATGCTTATGGCGTATCGGGTCAAGTACAGCTAAAAGCGTTTGAACATCGTCTAAAAGATGATAAATCTCAAAAGTATGTTGATGCATTTATTCCTAAACTGGTCATGATTGAACAAAAAAGCCGTGGTCTTGATCTAAATAAAGCTTATAACCAAGTCAGCAAATACTATGAACGCCTAAGCGTAGCAGATAAGCCAAGATATATCGTGCTGTCTAACTTCGATGAGCTATGGCTATTCGATATCGAAAACCCTCTAAACATCAAAGAATATAAATGTCCGATTGCTGATCTTCCTAAAAATGCGGAATGGCTGGACTTCTTAGCACCAAACGCTGCAATGGCTGAGATCGTTGAAGAAAACCCTATCAACCGTCAAGCTACTGAAATGGTTGCTAAGCTACATCAGGCTTTTATCTCCGATGGAGTTAATGCCGATGAATTGGCACTATTCTTAACTCGCCTGATCTTTTGTTTCTTTGCCGATGACACCGGCATCTTTGGACAAAAAAACCTGTTAGATGGATTGCTCAAAAACGAGGCAAGAAGTGACGGCAGCAACCTCAATGAAGTATTTACCACGCTGTTTGATACTTTAAACACTAAAGATCGCTCAAGTCGCCTGCCTGAAAGCTATGCTGCCTTTGCTTATATCAACGGTGATCTGTTCTCTCAGTCAATCCGTATTCCTTACTTCGATGAGAACCTCTATAACCTAGTCGTTCAGTGCAATAACCTTGATTGGAGCGAGATTAGCCCTGCTATTTTTGGCTCAATGTTCCAAAGCGTACTCGATATAGACGACACAGCCGACAGCGACGATAAGCGTCGTGAGTTTGGCGCTCATTACACCAGTGAAAAGAATATTTTAAAGGTCATCAATTCTTTATTCTTGCAAGAGCTGCGTGATGAGTTTTCAAAGTGCGCTAAAGATAAGCCTAGAGCTATAAAGCTCTATGAAAAGCTGCCGAAATTGACCTTTTTTGATCCTGCTTGTGGCTGCGGTAACTTTCTAATCATTGCTTACCGTGAGTTGCGACTATTAGAAAATCAGCTGATCGCACAGATTTACGGTGAACAAAGAGGGCTGCTTGATATTAGCAGTATGTGCCAAGTTACTGTTGAGCAGTTCTACGGTATCGAGATTGAACCACACGCGGCTCATATTGCAAGGGTAGCCATGTGGATCACCGATCATCAGTTAAACCAAGCCACTGCTGAGCGTTTTGGTACGACGCGCCCTACAACGCCCATTGTGTACAGTCCACACATTACAGAGGGCAATGCCCTGCAAATTGACTGGGAGGACGTTCTAGCAGCCAATGAGTGCGATTTTGTGATGGGTAATCCGCCTTTCATTGGTAAAAAAAATCAAAACAAACTACAGAGACAGGATATTGAGTTAGTAGCTAAGAATATTAGTGGTTATAAATATTTAGATTACGTCGCAGGATGGTACATAAAAGCAATGCACTATATGCAGTCTGTAAGCATGCAGAATCACCATATAGAAACGGCTTTCGTTTCTACAAATTCAATTATGCAAGGTGAACAAGTAGCGGTGCTTTGGAAATATATATTAGAAGATAGTAAAGGCTATATTAATTTTGCTCACCATACTTTCAAATGGACGAATGAAGGCAAGGGAGTAGCTGCTGTGCATTGTGTAATAGTTGGATACTCTGACTTCGAGCGTAAAGAAAAAACTATTTTTAACTATGATGATGTTTCTGGAGAGCCTGTACCTAAAAAATCTAAAATCATTAATGGATATTTAGTAGATGCACCAACAGTGTTTTTTGACAGAACTAGAAATCAGGTTTCAAATGAAGAAATCATGGACTCAGGCTCTAAGGCAACAGACGGTGGAAATCTGAGTTTAACTGAGCAAGAATACATAGAGCTTTTGGAAAATGAACCTTTAGCCAAAAAATATGTACGTCCATATCTTGGTGGAACAGAATTTTTGAATGGTATAAAAAGATGGTGTTTATGGTTTCATGATACAGAGGCTTTAGAATTAAATAATTATTTAAAGGAAATGCCAAGGGTTCGAGAGCGATTAGAGAAAGTGCGTGAGATGCGGTTATTAAGCACTGATAAGAAAACTAAAGAGGATGCCGTTAAACCTCACTTATTTCAATATAACCGCCAACCTAACACTGACTATATATTTATTCCACAAGTTTCATCAGAGAACCGTAGATTTTATCCTATTGGCTTTATTAGTAAGGAGGTCGTTTGGTAATCCCCCCAATAAATAAGAACACTCATAAATAGAGAGTAACTGCTAAAATA
>NZ_JBFABE010000127.1:0-7379 GCF_040640155.1 Streptosporangium sp. NPDC023615 | reverse complement strand
GGGCTGGGTGGACTGGTTGTTCATGCTCGGCCTGCTGGGCGTGGGCACCGCCCTGCTGCTCGGTGTCGGCCTGCGCGTCGCCGCCGCCGCCGGCGGGCTGATGAGACCGTGCCCAGGGCGTGTCCGCGGAAGACCGGGACGAAGACGGCAACACTTGTCTCGACATGCTTCTAAATTGACAGATGTCTAAGCAAGGTGCAATCTGATGTCACCCTGCTGTCTAGATGTTCATCTAAGCAAGCCGGAGGGTGGTCGCCCACCTCCGGCACCCGCCCCAGCTCAGGAGGACCGCCATGTCCCGTGTCCAGCTCGCCCTCCGCGTCGCCGACCTGGAAGGCTCCATCGCCTTCTACTCCAAGCTGTTCGGCGTCGAGCCCGCCAAGCGCCGCCCCGGCTACGCCAACTTCGCCATCGCCGAGCCCCCGCTCAAGCTCGTCCTGCTGGAAGGCGAGGAGGGCCACGACACCCGCCTGGACCACCTGGGGGTCGAGGTCACCGACACCGCCCAGGTCGAGGCGGCCACCCGGCGCCTCAAGGACGCCGGGCTGGCCACCTTCGAGGAGAACGACACCTCCTGCTGCTACGCCCTGCAGGACAAGGTGTGGGTGACCGGCCCCGGCGGCGAGCCATGGGAGGTGTACGTGGTCAAGGCCGATGCCGACACCCTCGGCGGGTCCGCCGTCGCCGATCAGGACCAGGCCGCGTCGTGCGCGTGCGGCCCGGCCGCCGAGCAGCCCGGCGAGACGAAGGCCCCGGACGCCACCGAGGCGGGCGCCGGCTGCTGCTGAGGAGTCGCGGGCGATCATTCCTGCCCGCCGTGACGGCTCGCACTGCGGCGTGATCCCCGCCCGCGGGCCGCCACGGCGGGCCGTGTTCGTGTCGCCCGCGGCCGGCCCGCCCCGCGGCGGCCGGCCGCCGAGGAGGATCCGAAGAGTCCGCCGGCGGGGGAGGGCCGCGGTCTCGGGGCGACAGGCCGACGCCGATCGGATCGCACGGGAGCCGGTCCGATGTTCACCCGCGAGGCGTCCGCCGCCGCGGGCGGTCCACACCCGGTGGATGCCGATGCTCTCGCCGTACGCCCTGGGTTACGGCCCGGTACGTACGGAAAATTAGACATTAGTGACTTACTTTGTAAAGGCGGCCGGTTGATAAAAAACGGACAAACAGAACATAAAGGACTAAAGACAGTCCCCCAAAGACAACGGCTGATGCCGGCCGATTCGGATGAGGAGTGTGCGAGGGCTGGTGGGTGACGGTGACGGGAGTCCGGGCGTGGTGGAGCGGAGCGCGTACGAGTGTTCTCGTCATGCCGGGCCCGACGAGCACCGCGGTCGGTTCACGGTGTGGACCCAAGGCCTCACCGGTCAAGGCCGATCGTGCACGGGGGCGTCAGAGCACCACGAGTCCGGCAACGGCATTGGTGATCGTGTGAACGGCGGCTCCGGGAACGAAGGTTCCGGTCTTGTGACGCAACCATCCGAGCAGCCAGCCGGCGGCGAACTGCACGGGGATGACGGGCCACAGGCGGGTGTCGACCAGGAGGAGCGCGAGGTGTGGCAGGACGAACACCGTGGCCTGGAGAAGGTTGCCTCGGAGGAATCCGAGCCGTCTCACGAGGACGCCGCCCAGGAGTCCACGGAAGAAGATCTCTTCGCCGACCGCGCGCAGGACCATGGCGATCACGCCGCTCGCGGAGGTGATCCGGGCGATCGTGACTCCAGGCGCGTCGAGAACGGCACCGGGCGGGATGAGCATGAAGGCCAGCCCACTTGCGACCAGAAGCGGAAGCAGGAGCAGGAGTGCCCACGCGTAGGACGAGCGTGAGCCCCAGGAAGCTCCCAGGCGTTGCCGCGCTGAACCGAGGTCCTTGCCGGTTCCGCGTGACTGCACGAGCAGGTAGATGATCGCGGGGACGGTGAACAGGACGGCTTCGGCCACTCCCCGAGCCTAGTGAGGGTGCCGGGATGCCGAGGCGGTGGGGATGTGGGTTCGGGCGGGGGGCCAGGGCCTGTTTTGAAAGCGGTGATCGATCCGGCGGACGGAAGGGGGCGTGGTTCGCGGGCGGCGAGCGTGCGGGGTGAGAGGGTTCGGTGTCCCCGCCGCGGGGGACGATCGGCTGAACCGGATCATGGTGACCGGGGGAGTCCGGGGTCGCGGGCGGACGGGCGAGGACCGTCGAGGCCTCGTGGACGTGGTCCGGCAGGGGACGCACCCGGTCGTCGAGGTGCCACTGTTCAAGGGCCCCGAAGCAGACACCGAACAGGTGGGCGCGGACGGTGACGCGTGTCCGCGTCGGGTCGACGCCCTTGCCTCCCGGCGCGGGCACAACGCGCTCGGCGAGATCGTCCGGGGCGGTGTACACGGCTTCGCGTGCCGCCGGCTCCTCCAGCACGTAACGCATGCCGCGCCAGGGGGTGTAGGGGCCGCCTCGCCGGAGGGGGCCACGGCCGCGTGGACTACTCGTGACGATCCGCTGAAGCGTGCCCGGAAGACACGGCCGGAGGCGACTGGCCGTCCGCCGTGCGATCCGTCGTGCGGCCGGCAGGCGGCAGGTCCCGACACCGTGATCTCTGCTTCGTCGATCGTGGGCGGTCGCCGTGCGCGGGGCTGTCGGGGCCGTCGGGGCCGTTGGTGTCGTGGGTGGCGCGGGTGGTGCGCAGGCTCCACAGGATCGACACGGTGATGGTCACCACGATGACGCCCAGCGTCACCGGGATGGGCAGTTTTCCGACGGGGGTCTCGGACAGGATGAGCTTGACGCCGGCGAAGGCCAGCAGCACGGCGAGGCCGTAGTGCAGGTGCACGAAGCGGCGCAGCAGTCCGGCGAGGCAGAAGTACAGGCTGCGCAGGCCGAGGATGGCGAAGGCGTTGGCGGTCCAGACGATGAACGTGCTGGTGGTGATGGCCAGGATCGCGGCGACGGAGTCGAGGGCGAAGATCAGGTCGGTGGCCTCGACGGCGATCAGGACGACGAACAGCAAGGTGGCGGCGCGTTTGCCGTCGATGCGGGTGAAGAAGGCGTCGCCGTGGTAGTTCGCGTCGGTGGGGATGACGCGGCGGACCAGGCGCACCACGGGGTTGCGGTCGGGCGGGGTCTGCTCGCCGTGGCGGAAGGCCATCGTGTAGCCGGTGTAGATGAGGAACGCGCCGAGGAGGTAGGCGGTCCAGAAGAAGGTCTCCAGCAGTTCCGCGCCGAGGAAGATGAACGCCAGCCGGAACGCCAGCGCTCCGAGCACGCCCCAGAACAGGACCTTGTGCTGCAGTGCCGCCGGTACGGTGAAGTGGGTGAAGATCAGTGCGAAGACGAAGACGTTGTCGATCGACAGCGCTTTTTCGATGAGGTATCCGGCGTAGTAGGTGCCGGCCACGTCGCCGCCCTGCCACACCCACAGGATCACGCCGAACAGCAGTCCCGCGGCGATCCAGACGCCGGACCAGAGGGCGCCCTCGCGGAAGCCGATGACGTGGTTGTCGCGGTGCAGGAACAGGTCGATCGCGAGCATCGCGGCGATCGCCAGCATCAGCGCCGCCCAGACCCACCAGGAAACGGACAATGCCAGACCTTTCGACCGGTCGGGCCTCGTGCGGAGGCCGACGTTGCTGGCCGAAGGTCTCCCCGGGCCACCGCGGCGGTGGCTGCGTCGCCGGGATCCGGATCTGCCGGGTCCGTAGTGACGGCGGCGCGTCGAACGTCGGGTACTCCCCCTCGAACTACGATCGAGTATTCACGAAGCACGGTTCGTGTGTCAAGGCCGGGATGATGGACCACGACGCTGCGTTCGTGTCTTCGTGTGCGTACATTGAGGGGTGACAGGCCCCCGGCCGGACCGTACGGATGGTGATCGGATGTCTCAGGCGGCTCAGGCCGGAGCGGCTCGCGGGACCAAGGAGTGGACGTTCCTGACCAACCACGCCCATGTGCTGCTGGCCATCGCCCGGGAGCCGACCGCCCGGCTGCGTGACGTCGCCGACGCCGTCGGCATCACCGAACGCGCCGCGCAGGCCATCGTCGCCGACCTGGAGGCCGCGGGCTACCTGCGCCGCGAACGCGTCGGGCGGCGCAACGAGTACACCGTCAACCCGGCCGGGCACTTCCGTCATCCCGCCGAGGCCGACCGGCGCATCGGCGACCTGCTCGCCCTGTTCACCGACTCGTTCACCGACTCCCGGGGCACCGGGTGACGGCCGG
Source organism: Streptosporangium sp. NPDC023615 (assembly GCF_040640155.1). Taxonomy (NCBI): domain Bacteria; kingdom Bacillati; phylum Actinomycetota; class Actinomycetes; order Streptosporangiales; family Streptosporangiaceae; genus Streptosporangium; species Streptosporangium sp. NPDC023615. The sequence continues at coordinate 3,190 of NZ_JBFABE010000127.1, read as the reverse complement.
GCCGGGCGGGGTGGCGCAGGCTCGCCGCGAGGGCAGGCAGTGCTGTACCGGGCCGGTGGCGCGTGCGGCACACCCGCCGCCACCGTCGTCACAGGGAGCTGCTCTGCCCGTGGCGGCGTACCCGGGAGGGGCTACGGCCGGCTCAGCAGGACGGTCGCGAGTCCGAGCAGGGCGCAGATGCCGAGGATGCGCAGCATCGGCCACTTCAGTACGAACGTCATGACCAGCGCGGCGACGGTGACGGCCGAGGCGACGGGGCTGATCGTGGCCGGGTCGGGCAGCCGGAGGTGGAACGGCCCCTGGTCGAAGACGAAGGTGCGCCCGAACAGGGTGTGCTCGGCGAAGTAGAGGGCCAGGCCGGCGATGACGCCGACGACGGCCGCGGTGATGCCGGTCAGGGCGGCGCTGACGGCGGCGTTGTGGCGCAGCTTCTCGACGTAGGGGGCGCCCAGGAAGATGAACAGGAAACACGGTACGAACGTGACCCAGGTGGTCAGCAACGCTCCCAGCAGTGCGCCCGCCCAGGGGTTGAGCGTGCCGGGGTCGCGGTAGGCGCCGAGGAAGGCGACGAACAGGGGGTGGGTCAGCGAGCGCCTGGCGACCCGGATGACGGCCTGGGCCACGACGGCCAGCACGGCCGGGCCGATCCCGGCGAACAGGGCGACCACCACGGAGGTGTCCTGCCACAGTACGTACACCGCTGACAGCGCGAGCAGTGCGAGCATGCCGGGCAGCACGAACAGGGTGCCGGCGACCAGGCCGCCACGGGTGCCGTTCAGCAGCCAGCCGACATAGACGGCCAGTTGCTGGGCCTCGGGCCCGGGCAGCAGCATGCAGTAGTTGAGGGCGTGGTTGAAGCGCTGCTGGCCGATCCAGCGCCTCTCCTCCACCAGGGTGCGCTGCATGACCGCGATCTGCCCGGCCGGGCCGCCGAAGGTCTGCAAGCTGATGCCGAACCAGGCCCGCACGGCTTGGCGAAACGGGATCACGTCGTGGGGCGCTTCAACGGTCATGACAAGCCTCTTCAGGGGGAGTGCCGGTACGGGCAGGCGAGCGGGGCGGAAGATCCGCCACGGGATCAGGTCGTCGGTGGTCATGGCGGCCGCGGCGACGAACGCCGGCGCCGGGCCGAGGGCCGCATCGACCCGGCCGCGCCACCGGCCGGGTTCATGCCGGTCGGCGACATCCGCAGGCGCCCGCCGATCCGGTTCGATCCTCCCGGAGGCCGGAGCGTCAGGCCCGACGGGCCGAACGCACGCGCACCGATCCTCTCTTTCCGGTGATGTGCCCGCCGCGGGACGGGTGTCGCCGAAGATCGCCCGCCGGTGCCGTGAGTCTTTCGCCGAACCGGTGCCGGGACGCGACGACGGCGAGCGGGGGAGCGGGGCGGGATGCGTGATCACGCTCTCGGGGTGCCGTCCGTACCGGCGTACGCTTCCGTCGCACCGCAGGCGCTCGTCGTCTCTCGAACCGTTTTTCCGTAAACGTTTTCACCATGCTGCGATCCGTCGTGAACGCTCAGGGGGTGGTGATCCCGCACGGGCCGTCCGTGCGCGGCGACGGTGCGGGACGACCGGACGCACCCCGGGCCTGACGCTCGTCCTCTTCCGCCGACGGTACGAATGGCGGGTCCGGCGCATGAAACGTTCAGGGTTCGTCCGTCGGCACGGCTGGCCGGTGGTGATTTTCTCCGGGCTGCCACGACAACTGTTGACAGCGGCGTACCGCCTATGGTTAAACCGTTTTAACCATTTGTGCCCCCTGCTGTCGCGAAGACGGGACAGCACGGGTTCACCCCACTCCGTTCCTTCCATCCTGGATCGCATGCGGCGCGGCCGGAGTGCCGGTCGCGACCCGCCTGGCGGGGACCGTCTGCCCGCGAACCATCCACATCCCCCAGTGATCAGTTCGGGACGAGCCGGCCTGTCGGCTCCGCCGGTGTCAGCAGGCGCTCCGAGATCGTCGTGTGTCCGGGAGGCCCTGACCGGCCCTTCCGCATCCGGCCTGCTCGGTCGTCCGCCTTCGCGAGGCCGTCCGCCTTCGCGAGCTCGTCCTGATCACCCAGCCAAGGAGATCCCGATGCGTCCCATACAACGGTGGCGAGCTCTTCGCCCGGTCACCGCCTCGGCGATCCTGGGCCTGCTCGCCGCGGCCGTGCCCGGCACGACCGCGGCGAGCAGCGCGACCGCCGCAACCGTCCACTACGTGGCCCCCAACGGCAGCGACAGCGCGGCGGGGACCCAGGCCGCTCCGTGGGCCTCGATCGCCCGTGCGCAATCGGCCGCCCGGCCCGGAGACACGGTCTACCTCCGGGGCGGTACCTACGCCTACACCCGTGCGAACGGCGACCGCTCCAGTCGGACGGCCCGGGTCGACGCGATCACCCTGAACAAGAGCGGCACCTCCGGTAACCCGATCCGCTACTGGGCCCATCCCGGGGAGGGCACGCCGGCCGGTCGTGCCGCGAACGTGTTCCGCGGGTGCCGCGCCTGGTGGAACGCCGATGACGGCTACGACCTCATCTCCACCTACTCGCCCGTGACCATCGAGCACTCCTGGTCCTGGCGCAACGGGTACGTACCGGGGACCACGACACCGTCCGGAAACGGCGCCGGCTTCAAGGTCGGGGGCTTCGGTGCCGAGTACGACCCGCGCGCGGTGAAGCACACCGTCCGCTTCTCGGTGGCCTTCCTCAACAAGGCGGCGGGCTTCTACTCCAACCACCATCCGGTGGCCAACGACTACGTCAACAACACCGCCTACGGCAACCGCCCCAACTTCAACATGCTGGGGATCACCTCCGGCGGCGCCGCCGCCGACCGGGGCACCCTGCGCAACAACCTCGCCTACAACGGGACCCCGACATCGAACATGACCGGCAGCAGTTCCGCGTACAACTCCTGGGACCTGGGCGTGCCCCTGTCGGACGCGCAGTTCCAGAGCGTGTCGACCTCCGGCTGGGACGCCCCGCGCCAGGCCGGAGGCGACCTGCCCGTGCTGCCGCACCTGCGCCCGGCCGCCAACAGCAGCCTGATCGACAAGGGCACCGACGTCGGCCTGCCCTACACCGGGAGAGCGCCCGACCTCGGCGCATTTTCGCCAACGGCGCAAGCGGCGGCACCGCACGACCGGCGGACCTGATCGTCGACGGATCCACCACCGGCACCGTCCCGTTCGCCCCCACCGGCGC
>NZ_JBFABE010000126.1:0-7519 GCF_040640155.1 Streptosporangium sp. NPDC023615 | reverse complement strand
GTCCAACTACGGCCTGCTGCCCTACCGCCCGGGCCTGCTGACCCTGCAGCGCTGAGGACCCGACACGGCCCTGACGAGGCCCTGACACGGATCGGACCTCCCTCCGATCCCCACTGAACCGGTCCCGGGGCACGGGGTGAGAGAAAACCGTGCCCGGGACCCACCAACCGGTCCCGGGCACGGGAAGTGAGCGCACCGTGCCCGGGACCGCCAACCACGCGCCACCCCGTCGGGGAACGCGAACACGGCACGCGATCAGGATCGCGCGGAAGCCGTAACGGGCGGGCCCGGCACACGACCGAGCCCGCCCGACCCGCGCGTGGAGCCCGGATCGTCCCGCCGGCCACCGCGGCCGTCGGATCCGACGGCCGGTGCCGCCTCTCGCTCCGGAGAGGGTCCGCTCCCCGGGCCGCATCCGCCTGTTGACGCCGGGAGGCCGAGCACCCGCTCGGGAACGCCCCCGCAATCGAAAGGACACACCGTGAAACGAAGGCTCAGGGCCGTGCTGGCGGTCGCCGCCTTACCCCTGGTGATCGCGGGCCTGCTCCTGGTGGCCCGGCCGGTCGCGGCCGCGTCCCTGACCCAGGTGACGAATTTCGGGGCCAACCCGACGAACCTCAAGATGTTCATCTACGTGCCGGACAGGGTCGCGGCACAGCCCGCGCTGCTGGTGCTGACCCACTACTGCGGAGGGTCGGCCGGAGCCGTCTTCAACGGCAACGGGCGTGACTACGTGACCGCGGCCGACAGGTACGGGTACGTCATCGTGGTGCCGGAGGTCACCCGCAGCGAGAAGTGCTTCGACGTGTCCACTCCCGCCGCGCTACGGCGCGACGGCGGCGGTGACTCCACCGGTGTCATGGCGATGGTCGCCTGGGCGCGGCAGCGCCACAACGTCGACCCGGCCCGGATCGTGGTCAGCGGTTTCTCCTCCGGCGCGATGATGACCAACGTGCTCGCCGCCCAGTACCCGGACGTGTTCGCCGCCGGTTCGGCGTTCTCCGGCGTGCCCGCCGGGTGCTTCGCCACCACCAACGGGTCGCTGTGGAACAGCCAGTGCTCCGGCGGGAACCTGATCAAGACCGCGCAGCAGTGGGGCGACCAGGCACGGGCGATGTATCCGGGATACACCGGCCGCTACCCCCGGATGCAGTTGTGGCACGGCACCACCGACACCACGCTCCACTACAACAACTTCGGCGAACAGATCAAGCAGTGGACCAACCTGCACGGGCTGGGCCAGAGCCCGGCGTTCACCGACCGTCCGCAGTCGAACTGGACCCGGACCAGGTACGGCGTCACCTCGGCCCAGGCCACGGTGGAGGGGATCAGCATCAGCGGGATCGGTCACCAACTGCCGATGAGCGGCCAGCTCGCCTACGCCGTCACCTTCCTCGGCCTCGACGGCGGCGCGAAGCCGACGCCGACGCCCACGCCGACGCCGACGGTGACGCCGACGCCGGGAACGGACGGTGTGATCCGGGGTGTGGGCTCGGGCCGGTGCCTGGACGTCAGCGGCGTCTCGCAGGCCAACGGCGCGGCGGTCCAGCTCTGGGACTGCAACGGCCAGAACAACCAGCGCTGGGCCTCCACCGCCGCGAACGAGCTGCGGGTCTACGGCAACAAGTGCCTGGACGTCAGCAACCAGAGCACCGCCAACGGAGCGTTGGTCCAGATCTGGGACTGCACCGGTCAGAACAACCAGAAGTGGCGCCTCAACGGCGACGGCACCATCACCGCCCTCGGCGCGAACAAGTGCCTGGACGTGCCCAACAGCGCCACCGCCAACGGCACCAGGCTCGCCATCTGGGACTGCAACGGCGGCGCCAACCAGCGCTGGACCCGGAGCTGACCCCACGGAACGAACCCGCTCGGGACGGTCGGCGCCCCCGGGCGGGTTCTCTCCCTCGGCCGATCCGGAACCGGCCGGAACCGTCCCGCAGGAGGCCCGGCCGGACTGGCTCGGCACGCCCGGCACCCCGGTGCCGGGGCCGAACCTTTCTTCCCGGCGCCGGGGTCCGGGCGACGGCCACGGTTCACCGAGCCGGCCTCATCGGCGCCCGGCGTGACAGCTGGCTGATCCTCGTGAGTCCTCCGGGATGTCCTGTGAGAGGGAGGTGACGGCGACGCTCCATCCCCGCGTCGAAGGGACCGGACGGAGCGTCTGGGGCGGACGCTCACGTCGAGTGGTTTTGTTAGCGCTCACATATGTTCATCGGCGTCTGCCTCTGCCCGGTGGGCCTGGTCGTGGGTGGTGCGGCAGAGTAGACACGAAGTGAGGAAGATCTGTCAAGGATCGGAGGGTCCGGCGTTCCGGGCGTCCGCCCGGCGAGCGGGTCCCATCTGCTCCCGGGCCGGGGGCGTGCTTTCCTGCCGGGAGTGCGGTGCGGTGAAATTTTCACCCGTGACCGGTCCCGCGACCCGCTCGCGGGAAGTCAGTCGGCCGGCGAGAAGATGCGCTGCCGGATCTCCCTGCGGTAGTCCTCCAGCGTGTTGTCGATGTGCGTCGCCGCAGCCCGGGCCGCCGCCTCCGGGTCGCCGGCGCGGATGGCCTGGTAGATGGCCTCGTGCTCCTCGACGGCCTTGGCCGCGTGCCCGCCCACCGAGCCGCGCATCCCGATGAGGCTGGACTGGGCCTGCAGCCGGCGGGCCTCCCGCACCGCTATCTGGAGGAACATGTTGTGCGAGGCCGTCGCGACGGCGGTGTGGAAGGCGTCGTCGCCCTCGTTGAACAGGTCGTCACGGCCGTTGTCGAACCCGTAGCGGCACACCGCGACCGACTTCTCGATCTCCCCCAGCTCCACCGGGGTGGCGCGGCGGGCGGCCAGCCTGCTGGTCTCCATCTCCTGGGCGCGGCGGAACTCGAAGAGCATGTAGACGTGGTCCAGATCGGTGGGCAGGAAGAAGGACGCCCAGCGCCCGGTGCCGAGCATCCCCTCGTCGTCGGCCACGTAGAGACCACGCCCCTTCTGGGCGCGCACCCGGCCGAGCGCCGAGAGGATCTTCACCGCCTCGCGCACGACGGTCCGGCTCGTGCCCAGTTGCCGGGCCAGCTCGTTCTCGGTGGGCATGCGGTCGCCGGGCCGCAGGCGCAACCGGCCGATCAACTCCAGCACCTGCTCCGCGGCCACCTCGTAGCCCGGCCGGTAAGCGCCTTCCGCGCGTGGAGTATCGATCACCCTGCTCGCCCCCTCCCTGCCACCACCTCCTCAAGGGTACGACCAATCGCGGTCCGGGTCGCCATCGATCCCCCGCCCGCCCGGCACTGAATGCGATACATCCGGCGAGCCGCCGGATTCCCGAACGGGCGGGCGGGGACGGAGATCCGGACAGCCGCGCGCACGCTGGGAAGAGTCCCCACCCGGACACAGGTCGCACTGTGAGGAGTCAGAAATAAGTGGGCTTAAGGTCTTGACGCGCCTCAGCGTGAGGAACGTAACTAGTAGCTAAGTCTCCCGGACGCCTCCTTTCGGAGGTCTCCTCGGCTCGACCGCATCCGGAGTGGGGCACTCCGCGGCGGTCGTGCATCGCGGCCTGACCGCCGCGACCCTCGCAACCCCTCGGATCACATGGTGTCCGGCGCGGAAGCCGACGAAACGGCGTTGAGCCGCCACCCGGTCGGCCGAGACTCCCACCCCCCGATGAAGGAGAACCCAGTGGTGTCCCCATCAAGACATGTCGCCGTTCGGACCACAGGGGAGGGCGCGTGATGGCGAAGCGCAGATCCCTCCTCGGAGCGATCGCGGTCGCGGCGCTTCTCGTCGTGTCCACGGGTCACGCGGCGCTGAGCAGCAGCCTCGGCGCGACCACGTCGTCCACGAGCACCGCCGCCCTCGCGCCGACCGCCGGGTGCGGCAAGGCCCCGGCGCTGAACAGCGGCACGCACACGATCCAGAGCGGCGGCAAGACCCGCTCCTACATCCTGAGACTCCCCGACAACTACAACAACAACACGCCCTACCGGGTGTTCTTCGGGTTCCACTGGCGGGGCGGCACCGCCACCGAGATCGACTCGGGCGGCACCAGCGGGTACCCCTGGTCCTTCTACGGCATGCGGCAGATGTCGAACAACAACGGGATCTTCATCGCGCCCCAGGGCCTCGGCGGCGGCTGGGCCAACTCCAACAACGAGGACGTGAACCTCGTCGACGACCTGAACAGGCTGCTCGACGCCTCCCTGTGCGTCGACACCACGCAGCGCTTCGCCATGGGCTTCAGCTACGGCGGCGGCATGAGCTACTCGCTCGCCTGCAGCAGGGCGACGGTCTTCCGCGCGGTCGCGGTCTACGCCGGCGCGCAGCTCAGCGGGTGCAGCGGCGGCACCCAGCCCATCGCGTACATGGGGCTTCACGGCATCGGCGACAACGTCCTCAACATCTCCCAGGGACGGTCGCTGCGCGACAGGTTCGTCCGCAACAACGGCTGCACCGCCCAGAACCCGCGTGAGCCGGCGGCGGGCAGCAGGACGCACATCACCACCACCTACTCGGGGTGCCGGGCCGGATACCCGGTCGTGTGGGCCGCCTTCGACAACGGCCACATGCCCGGACCGGTGGACGGGACCTACGCCGAGAGCGGCATCACGACCTGGACCAAGGGTGAGGTGTGGAGGTTCTTCTCCCAGTTCGGGGGCGACCAGCCCGAACCCACGCCGACGCCGACGGTGACGCCGACGCCGGGAACGGACGGTGTGATCCGGGGTGTGGGCTCGGGCCGGTGCCTGGACGTCAGCGGCGTCTCGCAGGCCAACGGCGCGGCGGTCCAGCTCTGGGACTGCAACGGCCAGAACAACCAGCGCTGGGCCTCCACCGCCGCGAACGAGCTGCGGGTCTACGGCAACAAGTGCCTGGACGTCAGCAACCAGAGCACCGCCAACGGAGCGTTGGTCCAGATCTGGGACTGCACCGGTCAGAACAACCAGAAGTGGCGCCTCAACGGCGACGGCACCATCACCGCCCTCGGCGCGAACAAGTGCCTGGACGTGCCCAACAGCGCCACCGCCAACGGCACCAGGCTCGCCATCTGGGACTGCAACGGCGGCGCCAACCAGCGCTGGACCCGGAGCTGACCCCCTCTCCGGACCTCTGAGACGCCTTCGGGATCCCCCGCCGGGACGAGCGATCGTCCCGGCGGGGGATCTCCTGCCACGGCAGGGCCACCTTCACCTGCCCGCCGCGGGAGACCGGCACGCCGTCCGATCCCGGACGGCCGCGCCCCGGGTGTGACGCCGCCCGGGGCGTGTGCCGCGCCCGGCGCCACGAGGAACCGATCCGCGCCCGCCGGGACGCTCCGCCGAGCCCCCTCACCCCCACGTAAGGAAGTTCCATGGCTGGATTCTCGTACCCCGCGCTGCGGAGGCTGGTGCTGACCGGGGCCGCCGCGGTGGGGCTGACCGCCGCGGCCGCCCTGGTCGCGCCGGTCTCGCCCGCCTCGGCGGCCACCACGACCCTGTACGCCTCCCCCTCCGGTACCGGCACCGCCTGCTCCACGGCCCAGCCGTGCTCGCTGGCCGCCGCGCAGACCGCGGTGCGGGCGCTCACCGGCACGATGTCCGGTGACATCGTCGTGGAGCTGGCCGACGGGACGTACCGCCTCACCGCGCCGCTCCGGCTGACCGCCGCCGACTCCGGCAACAACGGCTACACGGTCAAGTGGCAGGCCGCCGCGGGCGCCCGTCCCACCATCAGCGGGGCGAGGGCGGTCACCGGCTGGTCGCTCGCCGACTCCGGGAAGAACATCTGGCGGGCCAACGTCGGCACCGGGGTCGACACCCGGCAGCTGTACGTCAACGGCGCCATCGCCACCCGCGCCCGCACCCAGGTGAACCGGGCGGACTTCACCGCGAACAGCAGCGGCCTCGCCTTCACCAACGGCGCCCTGGGCTATCTGAACAACCTCGCCAACAAGAGCCGGGTCCAGATGGAGAGCGTCAACTCGTTCACCGACCGGTACGCCTCGGTGCAGAACATCACCGGCAACTTCATCACGATGCAGCAGCCCGGCTGGAGCAACAACAACTTCGGGTACGACACCTTCACCAGCCCCCACCGGGCGGGCCCGCTCTACCTGACCAACGCCTACGAGTTCCTCGACGCGCCGGGCGAGTGGTACCTCGACCCCGGGACCGGCGCGCTGTCCTACATCCCGCTCTCCGGGCAGAACATGAGCACCGTCGGCGTGGAGCTGCCGGTGCTGCAGTCGCTGGTGAACGTCGGGGGCACCTACGACGCGCCCGCGCACCACATCGCGTTCACCGGTATCACGTTCACCGGCACGACCTGGACGGCGCCGAGCGGCAACCAGGGGTACGTGGACCAGCAGACCGGCGTCTACATGGCCGGCGACTGGAGCCGGCCGGCCTTCGCCTCCTGTCACAACGGCTGCCCGCAGTTCGAGGCCACCCGGCCGAACTGGTACCAGATGCCCGCCGCCGTGCAGGTGTCCGCCGCCAACAACATCACCTTCAGCGACTCGCAGTTCCTCAACCTGGGGCAGACGGCCATCGGCATCGGCAACGACGCCAACGGGCACGCCAGCGGTGTCGGCCTGGGCGCGAGCAACGTCACCGTCACCCGCTCCGAGATCGCCCGCAGCTCGGCCGGCGGCATCGTGGTCGGCGGCGTGCGCGCCGACGCGCACCACCCCGGCGACCAGCGGATGGTCAACCGGAACATCACCGTCAGCAACAACCGCATCCACGACCTCGGCGTGGAGTACCGGGGCATCGTCTCGGTCCTGACCACCTACGTCAGCACCTCCAACGTCACCAACAACGAGGTCTACAACATGCCGTACACCGGCATGTCGATCGGGTACGGCTGGGGCGCCAACGACGCCGGCGGCAGTGAGCACTACGCCGGCCGCGGCCTGTACAACTACCAGCCGCGCTACACCACGGCCACCACCGCGTCCAACAACCGGCTCTCCGGCAACTACGTGCACGACGTCATGCAGCAGATGAACGACGGCGGGTGCATCTACACGCTGTCGGCGAACCCGGGCGGGCTGATCAGCGACAACCACTGCCTGCGGACCAACGGCTACTTCGGCCTCTACTTCGACGAGGGCTCCCGCTACTACACCGCCCGCAACAACGTCTTCGCCTCCACCGGCACCTGGGCCACCGCCAACTACTGGTTCGCCGAGAACATGGGGAACTTCACCGTCACCGGCAACTGGTCGACCAACGGCAGCACCAACGTGACCAACGGCGACCGCGGCAACGTCGTGAACAACAACGTCACCGTCACCAACGGCAACTGGCCCGCGGGCGCCCAGGCCGTGATGGCGGCCGCCGGGCCCGGGGGGACCAGCACCCAGCCGGGCACGCAGATCGTCGGGGCCCAGTCGAACCGCTGCGTGGACGTCACCGGCAGCAGCACCGCCAACGGGACCCAGGCGCAACTGTGGGACTGCGGCACCGGCGTCAACCAGCGCTTCACCCACACCTCGGGCAAGCAGCTTCAGGTGTACGGCAACAAGTGCCTGGACGCCAACGCACAGGGCACCGCCAACGGCA
>NZ_JBFABE010000125.1:0-7527 GCF_040640155.1 Streptosporangium sp. NPDC023615 | reverse complement strand
CCCTGCATCACCACCGTCCAGGGCCTGGCCGCCGCCGTCCAGGGAATCCAGGCGATCGTCCGCGGGGACATCGGCGTGCGGTCCCTGCAGGAGCACGCCAGGCAGCTGAGAGGCGCCTGAACGAGGGGCCGGGAGACGTCCGAGGAGCGGGGCCGGTGTGGCGTAGTCGGAGGTGAGAAAGACGCCTGTTACTCCGGTACAGGTCACGGGCACGGTGCTGACGACGCGCCGCGTCGACGCCTACCATGCGCTGACCGTGGTGGCGCCCGGCATCGCCGAGCGCTTCCGCCCCGGCCACTTCGTCGGGGTGGCCGTGGGCGGGCCGACGACGTCGATGCTGACGCGCCGGGCCTTCTCCGTCCACGACGTCAAGCCCGACTACGGGGGCACCGTCGAGTTCGTCTTCGCGGTACGCGGGCCGGGCACGGCCTGGCTGGCCGAGCGCCGCGCCCGCGACCCGCTGGACCTGGTGGGCCCGCTCGGCCGTCCGTTCCCGCTGCCCCGCGACCCGGTGACGTGCGTGCTCGTCGGCGCCGGGCACGGGTCGGCGACGCTGTTCACGGTGGCCGACGCCCTCCAGGGGCGCGGCTGCCGCGTCGACTTCGTCCTCGGCGGCGACTCCGCCGACCGGGTCTTCGGCGCCCTGCGCGCCCGGAGGATGGGCGAGACCACCACGCTGACCACCGAGGACGGCTCCCTGGGCATGCGCGGCCGGGTGACCGACGTGCTGCCCGGCGTGATCGCCGACGTGCGGGCCGACGCGGTCTACGCGTGCGGGCCGCTGGAGACGCTGCGCGGCGTCACCGCGGTGGCGGTCGAGTTCGACATCCCGGTCCAGGTGGCCGTGGAGGAGCGGATGGCGTGCGGCATCGGCGTCTGCATGACGTGCGTGCTGCCGGTCATCGGCGACGACGGTGTAACCCGGATGGTGCGCTCGTGCGTCGAAGGACCGGTCTTCCGGGGCGAGCGCGTCCGCTTCGACGACGTCGGGACGATCCCGTTCGACGCGCTGGGAGCACCCGGTGGGGGAACGCGGAATGTCGGTTGACATGCGGACGTACCTGGGGCACGTGGAGCTGGCCAACCCGGTCACCACGGCCGCCGGGTGCGCCGCGTCGGGCTCGGAGCTGGCCCAGTTCTTCGACCTGGCCCGGATCGGCGCGCTGACCACCCGGTCGATCACCATGGCCCCCAGGGCGGGCCGTCCCACGCCCAGGATGGCCGAGACGCCCTCGGGCATGCTCAACGCCGTCGGGCTGCAGGGGCCGGGCGTGGACGCCTTCCTGGAGCGCGAGCTGCCCTGGCTGGCCCAGCGGGGCGTGCGGACCGTGGTCTCCATCGGCGGCGGCACCGTGGCCGAGTACACCGCGCTGGCGCGCAGGCTCACCGACGCCCCCGGCGTCACCGCCGTCGAGGTCAACCTGTCCTGCCCCAACATCGAGGACCGCGGCCGCGTCTTCGCCCGCGACGGCGCGGCCAGCGCCGAGGTGATCGCCTCGGTGCGCTCGGTGATGCGCTACGACGTGCCGGTGGTGGCCAAGCTCTCCCCGGACGTGATGGACATCGTGGCCATCGCCCGCGCGTGCGTGGACGGCGGCGCCGACGCCCTGTCGATGATCAACAATCCGCTGGGCATGAGCATCGACACCGAGGCCATGCGGCCCGCGCTCGCGGCCGTCACCGGCGGCCTGTCGGGACCCGCCATCCGGCCGCTGGCCGTACGCTGCGTCTGGCAGGTCCACGCGGCCCTGCCCAGCGTGCCCGTCATCGGGATGGGCGGTGTGCTGACCGGCAGGGACGCCTTCGAGCTCATCCTCGCCGGGGCCTGTGTCGTCGCCGTGGGCACGGCGCTGTTCCACGACCCCTACGCCTGCCTGCGCATCCTGCGGGAGCTGGAGGAGCTCCTGGCGGCCCGGGGGTTCCACCGGCTGGCCGACGCGGTCGGGCTGGCCCACCGCCCGCCGGGGGCGTCCACCCGGCACCGTACAGATCTTGAGGAGAGTTCCCTGTGACGCCCGCACCCATCGCCGTCGCCCTGGACGCGCCCGACCTCGAGACCGCGGCACGCTGGGCGAGTCTGGTGACCCCGCACGTCACCACCGTCAAGGTCGGGCTGGAGCTCTACCTGCGCTACGGCCCCGACGTGATCGCCTCGGTCCGCGGCGCCAGCGGGGTGCGCGTCTTCCTCGACCTGAAGCTGCACGACATCCCCAACACCGTCGCGGGCGCCGCCAGGGCCGTGGCCCGGCTCAAGCCGGCCATCCTGACCGTCCACGCGGGCGGCGGCCCGGCGATGATCCGGGCGGCGGTGGAGGCCATGCCGCACACCCAGATCGCCGCGGTCACGCTGCTCACCTCGCTGTCCGAGGCCGACCTGGAGCGGATGGGCGTCAACGGCCCGCCCGAGGACGCCGTACGGCGCCTGTCGGCCCTGGCCGTCGGCGCGGGGGCGCAGGCCCTGGTCTGCTCACCGCGCGAGGTCGCCGCGGTCCGCGCCGAGGTCGGCCCGGACATCACGCTGATCACTCCCGGCGTCCGGCCCGCCGGGACCGCGAGCCAGGACCAGGCGAGGGTGGCGACCCCCGAGCAGGCCTTCGCCGACGGCGCCGATCTGCTCGTGATCGGACGGCCCATCACCGGCTCGGCCGACCCCGGCGCGACCGCCGCCGGCATCGCCGCGGCCCTTCGCAGGACGTCCGTCGCCACCGGACGCGACGACTGAGCGAGACCCCGGAGAACTCGGCCCGGGCACGGTGCCGGGTGATCGCGAGGCCCGCGGGACGCGGCCCGGACGTGGTGCGGGGCGAGCGCCCGGAAGCCCGGAAAACTCGGCCCTGAGCGTAGTTTCGTCCACACAGCGCGAGGTGACGAGTACGGAAAGTCACGAAGTAGATTTTCTCGGGGGATAAAGTGGCCTTGACGTTGCTTGAAGCGCCATGACCAGCTAGTTTCCCTTCCCGTCCGAGTACATCGACAGGAAATTCGAGGTGACCCGGCGTGGCTCTTCCTCCCCTTACCCCTGAGCAGCGCGCCGCAGCCCTAGAGAAGGCTGCCAAGGCACGCAAAGAGCGTGCCGAGGTGAAGAACCGCCTGAAGCACGGGGCGGTCTCTCTGGCTGAGGTGCTCAAAGACGGGCAGGCCGACGACGTCATCGGCAAGATGAAGGTTTCGGCTCTCCTGGAGTCGCTCCCCGGCGTGGGCAAGGTCCGCGCCAAGCAGCTCATGGAGCGGCTCGGCATCGCAGAGTCCCGCCGCGTGCGGGGCCTGGGTACGAACCAGCGGGCCTCGCTCGAGCGTGAGTTCGGCGGGGCCGAGAGCTAGTCTCGGTTCGTACGAGCACGCTGACCCCGCAGGGGGCGCATCATGGGGGGTCTGGAGTGACCGGAACGTCGTGGTCCGACAGGAGTCGGGCTCCGGAGGCAACCGCCGAGGGCGGGGCCGGTCGCTCCACATCCCCGGCCGGGAGTCCGAGGGGGGCGTCAGCCCCCACCGGCCTGCCGGAGGGTAGGCGTCTGACGGTCCTGTCGGGACCGTCGGGCGTCGGCAAGTCCACGGTCGTCGCCGAGCTTCGGCGGGCACACCCCGAGGTGTGGCTGTCGGTCTCGGTGACCACCAGGAAGCCCCGCCCGGGGGAGACCCACGGCGTGGAGTACTTCTTCGCCGACGACGAGGAGTTCGACCGCCTCGCCGCCTCGGGGGAGCTGCTGGAGTGGGCCGAGTTCGCCGGCAACCGCTACGGGACGCCGCGCGGCCCGGTGCTGGAGCGGCTGGGAGCCGGGGTCCCCACGCTGCTGGAGATCGACCTTCAGGGCGCCCGCCAGGTCCGCGCGAGCATGCCGGAGGCGCTGCTGGTCTTCCTGGCCCCGCCGAGCTGGGCGGAGCTGGAGAAGCGGCTGCGGGGCCGGGGCACCGAGCCCGAGGACGTCATCGCCCGCCGGCTGGCGGCCGGCCGGATCGAGATGGCGGCCGAGCAGGAGTTCGACGTGACGCTCGTCAACACGTCCGTCCGGGAGGTGTGCCACCGGCTGATAGCCTTGTTGGCTGATGCTCCCGAGGGTTCACGCCTCGGACGTTCACCTAGCTAGGGGAAATCCACGTGGCAAGCAGCGCCGCCTACTCCGAAGGCATCACCAACCCGTCGATCGACGCCCTGCTCGACATCGTCGACAGCAAGTACAGTCTCGTGATCTTCGGCTCCAAGCGGGCGCGTCAGATCAATGCCTACTACTCCCAGCTCGGCGAGGGCCTGCTGGAGTACGTCGGCCCGCTCGTCGAGACCCACGCGCAGGAGAAGCCGCTCTCCATCGCGCTCCGCGAGGTCAGCGAGGGCCTGCTCACCTCCGAGCCGATCGAGGGCTGACCCTCCTCCATGCCGACCCCCGACCAGGACGGCCCGGCCGCCCGGCCGAGCGTCGTCCTCGGCGTGAGCGCGGGCATCGCCGCCTACAAGGCGTGCGAGCTGCTGCGCCTGTTCACCGAGTCCGGCCATGACGTGCGGGTCGTCCCGACCAGGGAGGCGCTCCGCTTCGTCGGCGAGCCCACCTGGGCGGCGCTGTCCGGCAACCCGGTCACCGCCGACGTGTGGGAGTCCGTGCACGAGGTGCCGCACGTCCGCATCGGACAGGGCGCCGACCTCGTGGTCGTCGCGCCGGCCACCGCCGACGTGCTCGCCAGGGCCGCCCACGGGCTGGCCGGCGACCTGCTGACCAACACCCTGCTCACCGCGCGCTGCCCGGTGGTGTTCGCCCCGGCCATGCACACCGAGATGTGGGAGCACCCCGCCACCCGCGCCAACGTGGCCACGCTCCGCGAGCGCGGCTCGATCGTCCTGGACCCGGCGGTGGGCCGCCTGACCGGCTCCGACAGCGGCCGGGGCCGTCTGCCCGACCCGAAGGAGATCTTCGAGGTCTGCCGGCGCGTCCTGGGCGGGCGATCCGCCGACCTGGCCGGCCGCCGTCTGGTGATCTCCGCCGGGGGGACCCGCGAGGCGATCGACCCGGTCCGCTTCATCGGGAACCGCTCCTCGGGCCTGCAGGGGTACGCCCTCGCCCGTACGGCGCTCGCCCGCGGCGCCGAGGTCACGCTGGTGGCCGCCAACGTCGCCCTGCCCGACCCGGCGGGGGCCGAGGTGGTCCGGGTCGAGTCGGCCCTGGAGCTGCGCGCCGCCGTGCTGGAGGCGGTGGAGGGCGCCGACGTCGTGGTCATGGCCGCCGCCGTCGCCGACTTCCGGCCCGCGGCCCGGAGCGGATCGAAGATCAAGAAGAGCGCGGCCGACCCCGAGGCCATCCATCTGGTGAAAAATCCGGACATCCTTGCGGAGCTGGGGGAGCGGCGGCGCGAGGGCCTCAAGCCGTACCCGAAGGTGATCGCGGGGTTCGCGGCCGAGACCGACGACGTCCTCGCCAACGGGCGGGCCAAGCTGGCCCGCAAGGGGTGCGATCTGCTCGTCGTCAACCAGGTCGGCGAGAACCTCGCCTTCGGCACCCCCGACAACGCGGCCGTGGTCCTGGGCGCGGGCGGCGAGCGGACCGACATCCCGCGCGGTCCCAAGGAGGCGCTGGCCGACGTGGTCTGGGACCTCGTCGTGGCGCGACTGGCCTGACCGCCCCTCACCACCCCTTGCCGCGGCCCATCCGCCGACGGATACTTCCTCCGAGATGACCTGCGCCGTCGCAGTCGGAGGGGTACCGATCATGCCGGTCACCGCCGCGGTCAGAGCCCGATGCCGTGCGCTGCTCCCCCCGGGGGAGGAGATCCACTACGTCCTGCCGGCGCTCTCCGTGGGCGCGCCCGGCATGGCGACCTTCCTCATCGTGGTCACCGACCGCACCATCCGGGTGCTCGCCACCCGCTTCTTCGACCGTGACGCGCCGGTCTCGGTGTACGCCACCCACGCGCGGCGCACCCGCCTCGGCCCGCCGGAGTTCTCGGCGGGCACGGCCATCGAGCTCGGCGGGATGGTGTTCGAGATCGAGGAGGAGTACGCCGCCGTGATCTGCGCCGCCGACGCGGAGGTCTTCGCGCCCGAGACGCTGCCCCCCGACCCGCTGCCGGACCTGTGACATCCCCGCACCCCCCGGCCCGCGGCCGGATCTATGTCATCCCGGATTTTCCGGGCATGAGAAATTTCCAGCGACACGATCCGGGACGACTTCGCGGCGCCGACACGGGTGCGGTTAGACTTCGCGGAGCGCTACTGGTGTCGTGCCGACGCCAGAGCCCCCAGACGCCAGCAGCCGCTGCATGAGGAGCCACTGACTTGTCCCGTCGTCTTTTCACCTCCGAGTCGGTCACAGAGGGCCACCCCGACAAGATCGCCGACCAGATCAGCGACGCGATCCTCGACGCCATGCTCAAGGGCGACCCCAAGAGCCGGGTCGCCGTCGAGACGATGATCACCACCGGTCAGGTTCACGTCGCCGGAGAGGTGACGACGGAGACCTACGTCGACATCCCCGGCCTCATCCGGGAGAAGATCCTCGAGATCGGCTACGACGCCTCGCACAAGGGCTTCGACGGTGCCTCCTGCGGCGTCTCGGTCTCCATCGGCGCGCAGTCGCCCGACATCGCCCAGGGTGTCGACGACGCCTACGAGAACCGCGAGGGCGAGGCCGACGACGAGCTCGACCGCCAGGGCGCGGGCGACCAGGGCCTGATGTTCGGCTACGCCTGCCGCGAGACCCCCGAGCTGATGCCGCTGCCGATCCAGCTCGCCCACCGCCTGGCCGAGCGCCTGTCGCAGGTCCGCAAGGACGGCACGGTTCCCTACCTGCGCCCCGACGGCAAGACCCAGGTCACCGTGGAGTACGACGGCGACCGCCCGGTCCGGCTGGACACCGTGGTCGTCTCCACCCAGCACGCGGCCGAGATCGACCTCAAGGAGATGCTCGCCCCCGACATCAAGGAGCACGTGGTCGACCCGGTCCTGGCCGGCCTCGAGCTCGACACCGAGGGCTACCGCCTGCTGGTCAACCCGACCGGCCGCTTCGAGATCGGCGGCCCCATGGGCGACGCCGGGCTGACCGGCCGCAAGATCATCGTCGACACCTACGGCGGCATGTCCCGCCACGGCGGCGGCGCCTTCTCCGGCAAGGACCCGTCCAAGGTCGACCGCTCGGCCGCCTACGCCATGCGCTGGGTCGCCAAGAACATCGTCGCCGCCGGCCTGGCCGACCGCGCCGAGGTCCAGGTCGCCTACGCCATCGGCAAGGCCCACCCGGTCGGCGTCTTCGTCGAGACCTTCGGCACCGAGAAGACCGAGGTCGACAAGATCCAGGAAGCCGTGCTGAAGGTCTTCGACCTGCGCCCGGCGGCGATCATCCGCGACCTGGACCTGCTCCGCCCCATCTACTCGGGCACCTCCGCCTACGGCCACTTCGGCCGGGAGGGCTTCTCCTGGGAGTCCACCGACCGCGCCGACGCCCTGCGCACCGCGGCCGGTCTCTGACCCACGCCCGGCCCCTTCCCCCCGGCCGACGCCGCCGTGCGCGACGCACTGACGCTGCTGGCCGCGCTGGTGCACGCCGC
>NZ_JBFABE010000124.1:1253-7593 GCF_040640155.1 Streptosporangium sp. NPDC023615 | reverse complement strand
GTTCACCGTGAACGCCTCGGCGGCGGGCACGGCGACCCTGGCCGTCCGCTTCGCCAACGGCACCGCGGCCCGCTCCGCCGCCCTGGTCGTCAACGGGGCCACCGTGCAGACCCTGTCGTTCGAGGGCACGGGCGCGTGGTCGACCTGGGCCACCAGGACGGTGACCGTCCCGCTGAACGCCGGCGCCAACACCGTCCGGCTGAACCCGACCACCTCCCTCGGCCTGCCCAACCTCGACCGCCTCGACGTCGAGACCGCCGACCAGCCGCCGCCGGCGAACACGTTGTACGTCGCGACCACCGGCGACGACGCCGCCCCGGGCACGCAGGCGTCGCCGCTGCGGACGATCCAGCGGGCCGTGGACCTGGCGCAGCCGGGGCACACGATCGTCATCCGCGGTGGCACCTACGCGCCGGGCGCCAACATCCAGATCCTCAAGAACGGCACGCCGAGCCAGCCCATCACGATGCGCAACCACGACGGCGAGCGGGTCGTCATCGACGGTGAGAACATGCCCCACACGCCCGGCGCGGTCGGATCCAGCATCCCGCGCCCCGAGCGGGGCGCCGTCCACATCGAGGGCGACTGGTGGCGCCTGAGCGGCCTGGAGATCATCCACGGCCCGTACGGCGTCTTCGGCCTGGACGTCAACAACACCGTCTTCGACCGCCTGGTCACCCGGGACAACTACGAGTCGGGCCTGCACCTCCAGGGCGCCTCCGGCAACAACCAGATCGTCGGCCTGGACGCCTACGGCAACCGAGACCCGCGCAAGAACGGCGAGAGCGCCGACGGCCTGGCCATCAAGGAGGGCTCGGGCTCCGGCAACGTGGTGCGCGGTGCCCGGCTGTGGAACAACTCCGACGACGGTCTGGACTTCTGGCTGTTCCTGTCCCCGATCACCGTGGAGTCGTCGGTGGCCTGGGGCAACGGCTTCAACCGGTGGAACCTGCCCGACTACACCGGGGACGGCAACGGCTTCAAGCTGGGCGGCGGAGACCCGGACCCGGCGGCCGACCACGTGATCCGCAACTCCATCGCGTTCGACAACGCGGTCGGCGGCTTCGTCGACAACGGCAACCCCGGCCGGCTGACCGCCGACCGCAACACCGCCTGGCGCAACGGCGGCACCGGGTTCAACTTCTCCCGTTCCAGCTCCACCCTCACCGGGAACCTGTCGGTGGCGAACGCGACGCAGGTCGCGCTCGGCTCGTCGTCCTCGGGCTCGGGCAACTCCTGGAACCTCGGCGGCACCTGGACCTTCGTCAGCACCGACCCCGGCACGATCACCGGCCCCCGCGCGGCGGACGGTTCGATCCCCTCCTCGGCCTTCCTGCGCCCGTCCAACGGCGCCGACGTCGGGGCGCGTTTCTGAGTCGTCGCAGAACGGGCCGAGGCCGGTCCCGGCACGGTACGCCGGAAGCTCCCGCGCCGTACGGGCGGGAGCTTCCGGCGGCGGGATCAACGTTCGCAGACCACGCCGTCGCCGTCGCGGTCCTGGTACCAGGTGTACTCGGGGTCGGATCCGCGCCGGTAGGGCCCGTGTCCCGCGGCGTTGGCCGCGGCGCACGTGGGGAAGCGTGGATCGTTCCCACCGGAGGACGAATCCGGCGCCGCCGTAGGCCGCGGGGCCGCCGTGGGGCGTGGCGCCGTCGTGGGTCGCGGGGCAGGGGTGGGTGTCGGGCCTGAGGCGGTGTCGCACCTGCCCGACCAGATGCGCAGCCGCTCCCGCTTGGCCCTGGCCTGCTCGGCGCGCATCACGGTGATGTACCTGTCGTTCGGCTTGAACAGCACGGCCTTGCCGTAGCCGTAGCGGACGAGGTTGCGGTTGACGAACACCCCGCCGCCGTTCCACGCGTAGTACAGGGACCGGCCGTAGCGGTCCTTCGGCGCCTTGTCCGCGAGCAGGTACGTCGTCCTGCCGACGGGCAGCAGGGCGGCGGTGCGCTTGGTGGCCGCCTGGAACCAGCACTCCCCGCGCTCGGGGGTGTCGACCTGGAGCAGGCGTACGCGGACGGGGGAGCCGGTGCGGGTGAAACGGACGTCGATCGTGTCGCCGTCCACGATCTTCACTACCGTCGCCTTCCTCGTGCCCTTCGGTACGGGGGAGGCCTCGGCGGGCAGCGCCACGGCCACGGGCACGGCGAGAACGGCGGCGAGCAGGGACGCTCTGATGGTGCGGATCACGGGGCTCCTTCGCGCAGGACGAAGCCTCGAATGTAGCCTTACGCGTTCAATTCGGTACACATGGTAATCAATCTGAAATATGTGAAAGCCCTTCACGTTGAAGGTCGTCTTGGTATGAGAAGTATGACTTCGTCATACCGGATCAGGCGAGCGGGCGACCTGCGGCCGCTCCCGGCATCCGGTCCGCCAACTTCAGAACGTGTTGCCTTTCTAGCCGCATGGCGTGCGCACGATCCGCAAATCAGATGCGCTTGACGCCTTTTGTCTTCTTCAGGAGAGCCTCGTTGGATGACCCATCCGGGTAGGACGTCTACCGGCAGACGTGCTGTCCACGAAGACGTAGCCCTATGGATCGCGCTTGTACACCTCACGCTCGATTTCTGAACGTGAGGCGACTTGCGATACAACCGCTGAGAGACCGCTCGCTCCCTTTTTTACGAGTGAGCGGCGCGCGGCTCGGGTCGGTGAGCTACGTGTGGGCAGGCGGTGGATGCGGGCCGGTGATGTGTGGTCACGTAAGGCGGCATCTGTACATGCAGGATTCTCGTCGGTGATCAGCCCTGCTTCATCCGACGGTGAAATGACTCTCAGTGCAAGGCTGTCAGGACCGAGACATCCGATCGGCGGCGGCTCAAGCGTGCTCGGTCCGTGGTGGCCGGCGACCGGCTCCTTTTGAGGGAGTGGCTGAGCAGAGAGCGCGGCGCCACCACCTCGCCCGCTCGCACCGCTCCGTTAAATGCCGCCGCCACTCCCGGCTGTGGCGATACCGTGAGTTCGGTGGGTAATCGCGAGATGGGGGTTTCGCCGCACATCACCGCGGCTAAGAAAAGGCGGCCGGGCGGCTTGTTCCGCACCCGGAACTTCGCCCTGCTGTGGGCCGGGGAGTCGGTCAGCGGGTTAGGCTCGGCGATCACCACGGTGGCCGTCCCGTTCTTGGCGATAACCGTCCTGCATGCCGGCACCGGCACGGTGGCCCTGCTGACCGCAGCCAGCTGGCTGCCCTGGTTCCTGATCGGCCTCCCGGCCGGTACCTGGGTCGACCGCCGGCCGCGCCGCCGCATCCTCGTGTCCGCCAACCTGGTGTCCGCCGCGGTCCTGACCGCTGTCCCGGTCGCCGCCTGGACCGGTGTGCTGACCGTGCCCATGCTGCTGGCCGCGGTGCTGATCGCCGGCACGTCCAGCATGTTCTTCACCCTGGCATTCAACGCCTACTTGCCGCACCTACTGGCCCAGGATGACCGGATGGAGGGCAACGCCAAGCTCCAGGCCGGCGCCTCGGCCGCCGAGGTCGCCGGCCCGGGCCTCGGCGGTCTGCTCACCGAGGTGGCCGGAGCGGTCGGCGGCCTCCTCGTCGACGCGGTCACCTTCATCGTCTCGGCCGCCTGCCTGCTCGGATTGCGGACCACGCCCGAGCCGAGGGCGGCGGCGGGCGAGCGGCCCGGCATGCTCCGGCAGCTCAGCGAGGGCCTGAGGTACTTCAAGTACGGCGAGTTCATGCTGCCCATGCTCATCGTGGCGGCGATGATCAACCTCGGGATGCTCGGCGTGTTCTCGCTGCGCATCGTCTTCCTGGTGCGCGCCGAAGGTATCGCGCCGGGAACCGTGGGCGGCCTGATCAGCCTCGCCGGCCTGGGCGGCCTGCTGGGCGCCGTGCTCGCGTCCCGGGCCGTCGCCCGCTTCGGCAGCGCGCGCACCTACGTGGGAGTCAATGTCGTGACCGCGCCGTTCATGCTGCTGCTGCCGGCCGGCGGCCCTGGCTGGCAGCTGGCGCTGTTCACGGTGGGATCGTTCGTGGTCATGCTCGGCGCCACGATATCGGGCACCGTCACCGCTACCTTCCGCGTGAACTACATACCGGCGCACCTCCTGGGCCGGGTCACGGCGGTCTCCCGGTTCGTCATCTCCGGCACCGTGCCGCTCGGCGCAGCCACCGCCGGCGTCCTGGCGACAGCCTTCGGGATCGGCGCCGCGATGTGGGTGCTGGCCACCTTCTTCGCCGTCACCCCGCTGCTCCTGCTCGCCACCTCAATGCGCGGCATGCGTGACTTCCCGACCCTCCCCAGCCGGCCTCCCGTATGCAGCAATGACGATCAACTTCGCTGAAGCATGAGAAAAGTTGCGCCTGACCTGCGTCACCGTCATTAGCGCCGGAAGCGGCGCGGCGGCCCAGCCGACACCTCTTGGAGCGGTGACTGCATTCTCTGTTGGTGAGCAGCACGCCAGAAGCTGGCTCGTGCTGTTCGTATCGACCTCTGGATCAGATGAGTTACGCAATGGAACCACCTCGAACTCGTCCTTTACCCTGCTTGAGCCACCCCAGGTAGGCCCTTCACCGCGTCCACAATTGATTTGGCAAATCTCGGATCATTGAGCTTGACGTGATAAGTCTCAGGATACTGCTCCAGTGGCCTGGGCTCGGCATCGTCGTTCTTGTCTTGAGGGTCTCGGTCCGTCACCTGCGACCATCGGGCAGCGAATTGCTTGTTTAGCCACATGGCGTGCGCACGATCCGCAAAATAGATGCGTTTGACGCCTTTTGTCCTCTTCAGGAGAGCCTCGATCGCCATCCTTTCGGTAGTCGTTGCACCACCTCGTCCCTCGCAGAGCTCCTGTCCTCTGTCGGCGTTGCAGAGCGTAATGGATATGTCAGCCTTGCCTGTCCAGAATGAAGCGGGTATGACATAGGCGTTGGAGACTCCCGGTAGCGCCTTGGCGGCCGATTCGAATGCGGCGGCGTCGCTCCACCGGAGCAACCTGCTGTGGAAGCCGTCTGGCAGATCGGTTACTTGTATGAGTTCCCTGAGCTCGGGTGCCTCCTCTATCATCGCCATCCACGCCTCCACTCTGTCCTGGTAGTGGAAATCCGCGAGCCGAGGCATCTCCCGTAGCCTTTGTTCGACCGCACGCCTCTGCTCTGGCGTCACCTCCTTGTCCCCGCAGGCATCCCAGGCGTCGTCCTCTTCACACAAGAAGACGGAGAAATTTCCGCCTTCCGGCCAAGGGTCGTCCGGAGGAGGGAGTACTCCTGGAAGCCGGTTCGCCTCGGCAGCCGAGGAGCACAGTAGGAGAACCGTGATCGTGGCAAGAGCAAGAAACACGCGGAGCATGGAGGAACTATGCCATTAAGGTCGCGGAACCTCACATGGAAATCTCATGGGCCGGCATCCCGGCCGCCGTGCGATCGACACTGATCGTTTACGCCTGGGTCTGAGTTTTCTGCTTGAGGCGTTCACCGTCGGCCGGGGCGCGGTTCGAGGCGCGTGAGACCATTCCCACGTTGCCGGTGCTGGAGCGCCTGGCGCGTGCCCTGGACGCTGATGTCGAGGTACACCTGACGCCACAGGCTCCCGCTGCTTGAGCTGAGACCTCAACACCGACAGGAAACCCATCGTCATGCCGCCGAGACCTCGCGGGCCACTGGGGTGTCGGTGGCGCCAGGCCGCAGTGACCGGCGGCGGAGACGAATGCCTGATCAAGGTCTGTGTTCCTGGTCGCGGTGTGAGGGCGGGATGCGGAACCCGCTTCATGCCGCCCTGTCGGGGAGGCGGTAGACGGCGTAGGCGCCGGAGCGGAAGCGGAGCGTGGCGAGGCTCCCGAGGTCGGGGGACACGGTACGGCGGTGTTCGTCGGCCAGGAGCCAGCGCACCCCGTGCCGCTCGCGCAGCAGCCGGACGTTCTCGGCGGTGGGCGCGGAGAAGACCGTGTCGTTCAGCCCGATGAGGGCGGCGTCCCAGAACGGCAGGTGCAGCGTCGGCATGCCCGGACGCCACCGGGCCGTGTTCCTCGCGGTGTACGTCCAGCCCTCGACCAGCACGCGCCGCTCGGTCAGCGCGGCGACCCAGAAGTGCCGTCCGTCGCACGGGTTCTCCATGCCCCAGCGGCAGTGCGCGTTCGTCGCCACCAGCTCGTCCGGCCGAGAGTGGTCCCGCAGCCACCGCCCCGCGGCGAGCGCGCCCGGCGGGGGCGCCGTCGCGGGTGCCGTCACGGGTCCGGTCTCGGCTTCCGGCGCCGGCCGCGCGATCTGGGTGCTCTGGCCGCTCCGCGCCGCCCGAGTCGCCCGTGCGGCCTGTTCGGTTCCCGTCCCGCCGGACACGACCGCGCCGGACACGACCGCGCCGGACACGACCGCGCCGGACACGACCGCGCCGGACAC
>NZ_JBFABE010000124.1:0-1154 GCF_040640155.1 Streptosporangium sp. NPDC023615 | reverse complement strand
GGGCCGTCAGCACGCGCGCGTGCACCCCGGCGGGCAGGCCGAGAGCCGCGAGCGCGGTGACGACGAGGGCCCAGGCGCGCAGCCGCCCCCGGGTGAACGTCAGCACGGTCGCCCCCGCCAGGACGGCGACCACCAGTACCGCGTACGGCCGGTAGAGCGCGGAGTCGGGCGTGCCCGGCGCCAGCGGGAGCCTGACGCCGCACAGGAACGGGATCAGGTAGGCCCCGGCCAGCCCCGCACCGGCCGCGCAGAGCGTGGCGCGGCGCGACTGCCGGGCGCGTCGCAGCAGGACGAGGATCCCGAAGGCGGCGAGGGCCGCCAGATACGGGTAGGCGCCCCAGAGGAAGAAGAGCTGGCTCCGGCCGGGGTGGCCGAGCAGGAGGGCCGCGCCGACGCCGGCCGCGCCGATGCCGAGCATCAGCGTCACTCCCGGACGGGCGAGCAGCCGGGGCCGGCACAGCAGGCCCGCGATCCCGCCCCAGGCGGCCGCCCAGCCGAGCAGGAACACCGCGGCGATCCCCAGGGAGGAGAGCGGCGAGGGATCGGCCCGGCCCGGGAGGGGGCCGGTGCCGGTCATCTCCTCCCGGACCGTGCGCATGAAGGAGAGGGGGTCGACGACGAGCGCCTGCTTCGCACCGCCGAACAGCACGAACTGCGCGAGCAGGAAGCACGCCGCCGTCATCCCGAGCGCGACGAGCGTGGGCCGGGAGGGCCTGCGCCACCTGACCGTCCCGGTCGCGGCCACCGCCAGCAGTCCCGCGCCCAGAAGGGGCAGGTACGTGGCCTTGGCGCCCGCCACCGCCACCAGGAGGATCCCCAGGAGCGGCCAGTGCCCGGCGGCCCGCCGCCGGTGTTCGAGGAGGTCGATCAGGAGCAGGACGACGGGCGCGAACAGCAGGGCGCCGAACATCTGGGTGGGACTCGCCCAGATCAGGTCGGGGACCCCTCCCCAGGTGAACGCCCCGCTCCTGCCGAGGTAGAGGCTCGGCGTCGTCACCAGCACCGTTCCGGCCGCGGTCAGCGCCGCCCCCGCCCAGGAGCCGGTGACCCGCCGCCCGGTCATCCCGGCCAGGACGACGAACGCGGCCAGCACGGGCAGCATGCCCAGGCGGAAGAGCAGGACCAGGGGTTCCAGGCCGGTGACCCAGCTCGCC
>NZ_JBFABE010000123.1:0-8263 GCF_040640155.1 Streptosporangium sp. NPDC023615 | reverse complement strand
CCTGGTCATGGTCACTGAGGTGGCACACCCGTCCGGGAAACCGGCGGAATCGAAGACCTCAGGCCCTACCGCTAGGAGACACCACCGCGCCAGCTCCCGACCCTACAGCGAAATAGTTCAGGGCAACTGGGATTTCTTGGACCTCACTGACGGCGTTCCGGTCCTTTCGGAAGGAGTCGCCGAAGGCCGTGAACAGACGTGGAGCCCCCGGTAGAAGAGCTCTCACCACAAGCGCTCAACCGGCCAGAAGGCTCCACGTGATTGCTCATCGTGCCACGCTCGACGTCTCCCGCGTACTGGTTCACCACGTTGCCGGGTTGCTGAGGACAGAGCGCCGACTGCGCGGCACGCCCACCGGCAGCCGGGCCCTGACCCCGTTCCGCCAAGCGGTCATGGTGCTGCGCTGGTTCCGCGGCGAGAACGACATCTGCAAACTCGGCCGCGACCACCGCATCTCCCGCGCCACCGCCTACCGCTCCCGGGCGACGCGCTCGGCGGGCATCGCGGCGCGCAAGCCGATCTCCTCGGTGATGGCGGCCAACTGCCGGCGAGCCTCGGCGACGGTGGCCGGGCGACGTCGACCGGGGAAGGCCGGCGCGGCCGCCGGGACGGCCGGGACGTCGTCCTGCTGATCATGTCCCATCATGGTGGGGGTCCCTCTCTCGTCGAGTGCAAGGTTCGGGCGGGTGATCGGGGCGCGTCCAGGTGTGCCGCCTGGACGCGCCCGCCGCTTCAGGGGCGATCACGCCAGGTGGTCGCGGTCCCAGGTCTGCTGTGCGGCGGCCGCCGACGCCAGCGCCTTGGCGGCCTTGTCCAGGGCCTCGGCGGCCGTCTTCACCGCCGAGAACGGGTCGGCGTGCCGCCCGTTGGGCGCCTGGCGCGCGAGGTCCTGGCCGAGCAGCCGGCGGGTGAGGGTGTCCAGCGCAGCGGCGCTCTGGTGCAGGCTCCAGATGTGCTCTCCCAGGGCGGGCAGCGGGGTAACCGGCCCGCGGCGCCCGTCGAGCATGGCCTTGACGGTGGGCTGGGAGACGCCGGACTGCGCGGCCAGCACGCGCTGGGCGAGGCCGGCGCGTTCGCCGTCGGCCAGGGCCTCGCGCAGCTGCTCGTCGACGTCGGCGAGTAGGTGGCGCACCGGCTCCAGGGCGAGCTGGAGCTGGCGGGCCTCGCGCAGCCGGGTCACGGCGGTCTGCACGTTGAGCGGGAAGTAGTCGGCCGAAGCGTCGTCGATGATCACGGGAACCCCTCGCATGAGCTGATCGGATACCTATCGGTAGATTACCGGTACCGATAGGCACCCGATCGATTTATGCCGAACGGACATGAGGCAACTCACGGGAAATGCCCGAGCGGCAGGCGAGGTCGCCGTCCACGAGGGAGGCCCTCCGCTCCCGAACATGTCCCTAGCCGCCAGGGCGGCCGGTCACGATTGACCATCGCTGGCGACCATCGCCTCGTGGAGACCGCGCGGACCGATCAACCTGGCAGGTATGAGGTGGTGGCCAGGTTCTCCCCGGTTCGTGCTCGCGGTGCTGGGCGTGGTCCTGGTGGCGGTGCTGGGGTGGGTGCTGGGGCCGGGGGCGGCGTGGGTGCTGGAGCACTTCGACGGGGTACGCGACCTGGCCGGCAAGGATCTGGCGGCGGCGCTGGACGCGGTACGCGGGCGGGCGCTGGCGATCGCCACCGGGCTGATCGCCTTGGTGGCGGTGTACTACACCGCGCGCAACGCCGCCACCGCGCGCCGCACCTTCGAGTTGAGCGAGTAAGGCCACCGGTTGAGTGAGCAGGGCCAGGTGACCGATCGCTACACCAAAGCGATCGAGCAGCTCGGCTCTGACAAGCTCGACATCCGCCTGGGCGGTATTTACGCGCTGGAGCGCATCGCCCGCGACTCGGCCCGCGACCATCCCACCGTCATGGAGGTGCTGGCCGCCTTCATCCGCGAACACTCTCGAGACGTCAAGACCGATGAAACAGAAAACGAGCAGCCTCATAGTCGGAAGTTGAGAACTGATCTGCAGGCCGCGCTCACCGTCATCGGCCGACGTACCCTCGCCCACGACACGACCAGCGCGAAGATCAACCTCACCCGCGCGAACCTCTCCGGCGCAGACCTCTTTGGCGCAAACCTCGTCAACGCGGACCTCTCCGGCGCATACCTCACTCACGCGGATCTCTCCAACGCAAATCTCACCGGTGCGTACCTCCTCGGCGCGGACCTCTCCGGCGCGTACCTCTTCGGCGCGTACCTCTTCGGTGCGAACCTCGTCGGTGCGAACCTCTCCGCCGCGAACCTCGTCGGGGTGAACCCCGTCGGGGTGGACTTCACCGCCGCGAACCTCGATGGCGCCATAGGGCTGCCTAAGGATGTGATGCATGCGTACCAGGAGGGGGTGGAGTTCAGCGGAGACGGTACCGGCGCCAGAGAGGAGCTTCCGCCAGAGGCGGCCGAGACGAAAGAGGAACCCGGTCCGCCTAGTTCCCGATAACTCATGGGAAGGGGACACTTCCCGCAAGTTCCCCCCTCGGAAATCAGAGCAAAGCGGACGTGACGCGTGCGGGTGGCGCGGTGCGGCCTGCGGCCGGACAATCCGACTATGGAGCGAACCGTGCATGTCCCCTACGTCCTGGAACAGGACGAGAGCGGGGTGTGGTGCGCCCACGCCTGGCTCCGTCCCGGCCGCGGGGCGCACGGGGAAGGGGCCACGCCCCAGGAGGCGACCGGCGAGTTGCGAGAGGCGCTGATCGGGTTGATCGAGGAGTTCGGTGCCCCGGACCTGCTGAGCCTGGCGGTCGAGGTTTGATGCCGCTCACCCCGTCACGATCGGGCGCTCAGGTGGTCGACCTCCTGCAGCGCGCCGGGTTCACGCTCGCCCGCGTCTGCGGCAAGCACCACATCATGCGCCATCCCGACGGACGCGCGACCACGGTCTTCGTCCAGGAGGGCCGCGATCTCGCTCCGGGCACGCTGCGCGCGATCCTGCACGATGCCGGCATGACCCGCCACCCCCCGGTGCTCCTGCGCCCGGCCCTGGCCCTTCGAGGGCTGCTGAGGCGCCGGTCATAGCGCGCGGCAGTGCCAGTTTCCGCTCCGATGTTCCTCACGCCCCGGCTCTGACCGGGGCGCCGTGAAGCTCCTACCGCTCGCGCCCGGTGTCGGCGTCGTCGGCATCCCGGCCGCGTGGCCGTGGCCCGTGGCCGGCCGCGCGAGCGAGGGCAGCCGGCGGGCACCCGGGCGACGGCGGGCACGTTGATCCTGTAGACCCATCTCCCCGGGAGGCGCCGTGATGCTCGTACCGCTCGCCGTCAACGTGACCAGCTGGGGCGGCGCGGTGGGCGCCGGGATCGGCCTGGTCCTGCTGGCCGTGGCCGATCGCCGGCGGCGCGCACGCCGGGCGCGGGAAGAGCGCACCACGGTGGGCTGGGTGCTGGGCTGGCGGATGCGCGACGGCAGCCTGCACAGCAGGACGGCGCCGGCCGACCTCGACGAGCTCGACGTGGATCGCCTCGCCGGACGGAAGTCTCTCGAGGCGGGCGTGGTGGAGACATGGGTCTCCTGGCGCACCCCGGAGGGCACCGCCCGGCGCTACTACGCGAACGGCGGGCGGCTCTGACCCGGGCGCCGTGAGGTTCCGTTCGCGCCCGGCGTCGGTGGCGTCGTCGTCGGCATCCCGGCCGCGCGGCCGTGGTCCATGGCCGGCCGCGCGGGCGAGGGTGCGCTATTCGCCGTAGCGGGCCGACTGCCAGTCCTCGGCAAACGCTGCGGCTCGGTCGTCGGGGTGCTCGTCCTCGCCCGCCTTGTCGACGAACGTCTCATACGGCGGGTCGAACACGCTGGCGGAGTAGCAGGGCTGGCAGATGCCCCAGCTCCACACCAGCGGGCGGACCTCCCCGCAGGTGCCGCACGGGCCGGGGCCGGGGTCGGAGAAGGCGGCATCGTAGGCGGCCCGGCGTTCGGCAGCCCAGCGGGCCCGGTCCTCGGCGTGGTCGGGGTGGTACAGCTCGGCGTAGGTCTTGCCGCGGGCGCTGGGGTCCTCGCCGCGCTCGGTGCTGCTGCGCTCAGGGAGCAGGTCCATCACCTCGCGGTCGCCTGAGCGGCCGGGGCCGTAGACGTCGGCGAACGGGTAGCGGTGGCCGACGACGCCGACCAGCAGGTGAGCGGCGGTCACGCAGGCACCTGAGCGGGAGTCGAACCACGCGACTTCCTCCCATGCCCGCTCCGGGGTCCACACCCGCAGGCAGTACCCGGGAGCCTCACGCTCGGGGATGCCAGGGCCGAGGACCGGCCGGGGGATCGGCGCGGGGGAGGCGGGCCGTACACCGGGCGGTGTCGCGCCGAACTCCGGGCAGGGACGGGCGGCGCGCGGCGCGGGCCCGGCCTCCACGCGCAGGAGCTGGCGGCGGCCGCCGTCCTCGGCCGGCCCCACACCGTCGCCACCCGGTCGCCGCGGTTCCAAGCGACCACGGCACGGGCGACCTCGGCGGCCCGGTCGGCCGAGCGCGTCCAGGCGCTCGTCCACCAGGCGGGCGCGCTGCCGCCGTAGTCGCGGCCGTAGATCTCGCCCTTGTCGTATCCGGGGTCGGCGAACACCAGGACCTCGTACGGCAGATCCGGGCACGGCGGGACCTGCCCGTCCGGGCCGGGACCGGGAACGGCCAGATGGCGGCCGGCGGACTCCTCGCGCAACGCGGTGGTGTACTTGGCGGCGCCGGCGCGCACCGCGGCACGAGCACGCTTGGCGGCGCTTGTCTGCTTCTTGGGCATCGTGTGCTCCCTTGAGCGGCGGGCCCCACGCACCTGCCGGACGGGGCTACACAAGCCGGGCAGGACGAACCTTCAACCTCGCGGGCCCCTGGAGATCTTGACCGACGATGCCGGGAGGCGTGGGCACCCCGGCACGGTGGACGGCGGTACGCGTCTGGCCGTACCACCACGGTAGCCCTGCCGCTGTGGGCCCTGGCCGCCAGCTGGTTGACGTTGCCACCCACCGCGCTCAACACCCGCTACGCGGCCGCCACCTGCCGGGCCAGCGCCCGGCGCTCGGCCACCGCCATCAACCGCTCCCCGTGCGCCAGGGAGGCCAGCATCGTCTCGGCCAGCAGGTGCGGCACGCTCATCCCGGCGGCCGCGGCAGCCGCCTCGAGGCGGCGCTGCTCGGCGTCGGTGAAGCGCACCGTGTTGCGGTTGCCGCGCCCGCCGGCCACCCGGCGACGGCGCCCGCCCGGCCGGGACCCGGGTGGCGGGGAGGAGACCTCTTGGACGTCGACCACCGGCCCCCTTCCCAGCGAAGCGACCCCGCCCCCAGGCGGGGACAGATCACCTACGACGGTAGACAGGTGATCAGCCGGGGCGAAAGCCCCGGGCCGCAACCGGCGCCGATCAGGCGCCTGACCCTCAACTCGCTCCCTTCGGACGATGCCCCGCACCCGGCCCGCGACCTCCCGGCCGTGTCGCGCGCGGATTCGATGTCAATGGATGTAGAGATCCGCTCACATCGACGCTCTCGGTCCCCAGCACGTTCAGAAGAGCCAGAACCTCGGCGTCACGGGATCCTGCCGGCGCACTGTAGAGCACGAGGTTCTGGTCGCGGTCGGTGAGCGTGACCGAGTCGCAGTCGACGGTGATCTCCCCGACGACCGGGTGACGGAAGGTCTTCGTGAGCATCGGCACGGCCTGCACGTCGTGCCGCTCCCAGAGCCGGGCGAACCCGGGGCTGCCGTCGCGGAGCTCGTCGACGAGGTCGATCACCGCGGGGTCGGACGGGTAACGGGCGAGGGCGGATCGAAGCCCCATGACGGCGTGGTGCCGGAACTCCGCGGCGTCGGAGATCCCGTACAGCGCCGCGACCTCGCGCGCCGGGCCGAGGAACGCCCGGCGCGCGAGGTTGCGGTCCTTGGGTGCGAGGGCGGAGAAGTCCTCCATGAGCGCGGCCGCGAGGTCGTTCCACGCGAGCACCTCGAACGCGGCGGACGTCACGAAGGCGGCCGTCTGCGGCAGCCGTTCGAGGAGCGCGAGGATGCTCGGGCGGACGTCGCGCCGGTGCAGTCCGCAACGGCTGGGCGCGGTGCCCGCCAGGACGTGGAGGTGATCGGACTCGGCGTCGGTCAGCCGCAGCGCGCCCGCGATCCCGGAGAGGACCTCGCCCGACGGGCGCGGTGCCCTGCCCTGCTCAAGCCGGACGTAATACTCCGTGGAGATGTGGGCGAGGACCGCCACCTCCTCGCGGCGAAGACCCGGTGTCCGGCGCCGCGAACCCGAGGGCAGGCCGACGTCACGCGGCCGGAGCCGCTCGCGGCGGCTCCGGAGGAAGGCTCCGAGCTCCTGCTTGTCCATCCCCCCAGTGTGCACGCCGGGCGGCGACGGATCCTGGTACCGCCTGTGCCTGTATCCGGCCGGGAGGCCGGCCCGACACTGTCGTCATGACGAAGACCAGCGAGATCGCGCCCATCGGCCTGCTCACCGGCAAGGTCGTGTTCATCACCGGCGCCAGCCGCGGCATCGGGGCGGCCGCGGCCCGGCTTTTCGCCTGCGAAGGTGCCTGCGTGGTGCTCGCGGCCCGCAGCACCGACGCCCTCCGGCGGATCGTCGCCGAGGTCCGCGCCGGCGGAGGCGTCGCGGATGCCGTGACAGTGGACCTCGCTGACCGGGCGAGTATCCGCGCGGCGGTCGATCACGTCGAGGAGCTGCACGGACGGCTCGACGGCGCGTTCAACAACGGCGCGGCGATCCAGCGGCCCGGGCCGCTGGACACGACGAGCGAGGAGGACGTCGAGGAGCAGTTCACGGTGAACTTCCGGGCGCACTGGACCGCGATGACGGCCGAGGCCGCGCTCATGCGCCGGGGCGGTGGCGGGGCGATCGTCAACACCTCGAGCATCGGCAGCCGCCGCGCGAACCCGGAGCTTCCCGCGTACGGCGCGATGAAGCGCGCGCTCAACAGCATCACCGAGACCGCCGCCGTGACCTGGGGGCGGCAGGGGATCCGCGTGAACAGCATCACCCCCGGCGGTACCGCGACGGAGATGATCGACACGTGGGAGGCGGCGTCCCCAGGTGTCGTCGAGCGCATCAACGCGGGCATCCCGCTCGGCCGGATG
This sequence comes from Streptosporangium sp. NPDC023615, assembly GCF_040640155.1. Classification (NCBI taxonomy): domain Bacteria; kingdom Bacillati; phylum Actinomycetota; class Actinomycetes; order Streptosporangiales; family Streptosporangiaceae; genus Streptosporangium; species Streptosporangium sp. NPDC023615. The sequence goes on along the minus strand of NZ_JBFABE010000123.1, from coordinate 1,168 downwards.
GCCGAGCCTCGTGAGGTCGCCGAGGTGGCCGCGTGGCTGCTCAGCGACCGGGCCTCGATGGTGACCGGCGCGATCTTGCCGGTGGACGGCGGCGCCGGCGCCTGAGGGGGAGAGCCAGGGCAAGCCGCCGTCGCAGCCCCGTCGATCATCGAAGGGACCGGTGAGACCAGCAGGCGGCGGCACGGAGACACGCGCTCGGTGAGCCCCCGGCGACGGGGTCGAATCGGCACACGCGGCCGAGCACGGCGGGGCAGGGTCTCAGAGGTCGAGGACGAGGTCCTCGCGGGGTTGCGAGCAGCAGATCAGCGCGTTGCCGTCGGCGGGGGCGTCCACCGGTTCCGGTGAGTAGCCGATCGTGCCGGACAGCAGACCGCTCTCGCAGGTGTGACAGATCCCGGTACGACACGACCAGCGGGTCGGCACGTCGCACGCCTCGGCCAGGTCGAGCAGGCTCTCGCAGGCGCCGTTCCAGGCGACGGTGAGGCCGCTGCGCGCGAACGTGACGGCGGGCCCGGCTCCCGGCGCGCCGGCGGGCGGGTGCGGGGAGCGGGCGGCCGCCGGGGTCACACCCGGCGTCAGCGCCGCCCGCGCGCCGAAGACCTCCGTGTGGACGCTCGCGGGGGCGAGTTCGGAGGCCACGAGGGCGGGCGGCAGGTCGCGCATGAAGGCGGCGGGGCCGAGAGGTAGGCGTCGGCGCCGTGCGGGACGCCGAGACGGCCGAGCAGTTCGACCGACAGCCGTCCCGCCGTGCCGTAGTCGGCTCCCTGACGGTCGCCGGGCGCGGGGCGGCTGTAGCAGACGTGCTCGTGAGCGTTGGGAAGCAGGGCGCGAAGGCCGTCGCTCTCCGCGGCGAACGGGTGTTCGGTGCCGTCGCGCGTGCCGTACAGCCACCACACCTCGCCGGCCACCCGGCGACGGCGCCCGCCCGGCCGGGGCCCGGGTGGCGGGGAGGAGACCTCTTGGACGTCGACCACCGGCCCCCTTCCCAGCGAAGCGACTCCGCCCCAGGCGGGGACAGATCACCTACGACGGTAGACAGGTGATCAGCCGGGGCGAAAGTCCCAGGCCGCAACCGGCGCCGATCAGGCGCCTGATCCTCATCTTGCTGAACTGGCTGAACTGGCTGAACTGGCTGAACTGGCTGAACTGGCTGAACTGGCTGAACTGG
>NZ_JBFABE010000122.1:0-8390 GCF_040640155.1 Streptosporangium sp. NPDC023615 | reverse complement strand
TGACGTCGAGGACCTTGCCGGAGTGGCGGGACTTGACGCGGTAGTTGCCGCCGCCCGAATCGACGAACTGCCACTGCTGCTGGTTGCCGTTGTTACGGGTCCACTGGGTGATGCGGGCGCCGTCGTTGGTGGCCAGGTTGTAGAGGTCCAGGGCCTTGCCGCTGGTGCGGTTGACCAGCACGTACCAGGCGTTCGTGTCGACCGTCGCCGCCGAGGCCGTGTTCACGTTGGCCACGAGCATGACGGCGCCCATCAGGGCCGCCACCACGGCGGCCAGTGCCCTTCTTCGCCACCCGTGTCGCGTCGGAGAGGCGGGCAGGGCCCGAACGGGGACTTGCATGGCGTGCTCCTTGGGTCAGGTGAGGCCGCCGAGCGGATACCGGGGGGTGTGACGGTTGGAGGTGACGACGCCGAAGCCGCCCGGCGCGTGACCGGCGGCGCGCCGGGTCTCGAACTGGTACAGCCGATCGATCGAATGAAGTGTCTGATTTGTGAGGACATGACTGTTTTGTCGCCCTGCGAAATGTTAACGTTAACATTTCGGTGACGTAAACCGAGAGTAAAGAACGAACCCGTATCTCGTCAACGATCGTAAGGACTGATTTACGCCGCAACGTTCGGCGAGGGCGGGGCCGGACGGCGGTTCGTGAGGGCGAGCCGTCGCCCCCGGGGCACTTCCCTCGAGGGGCGCCGGCCGCGGGTACGGCCTGTCTTACCTGCTGGGGAAGGGGTGGCGATGGCGCCGGGGGGAGGGTGGCCGCGACTTCCCCGGCAGGGCCCTGGCTCGGCGCGCGTGGCATCGACGACGGAGCAGGGGTGGTGCCCCACCGCTTTCACCCCGAAAGTTTCAACGTCTTTACAGCCGTCGTCCCGGTGAGTCGGATCACCGGGGCGCTCCCGGGGACGCCCACCCGGAACCGGGCCGGGCGCGACGAGGGGCACCCGCCCGGCCCCGGGACGGCGGTTCGCTCGAGGGTCTGGACGTACCCGTCGGTTCCGTGGACGCGGGTCCGCCGCCCGTCCCGGATCGGCCGGGTGGGGGCCCTGCACCCCACGACGGCCGGTGACGTACCGCGCGGGCGCAAGCCTGGCGAACCCGTCTGGCGGAGTTGCCGGCGCGGGCGAAGGGTGAGCCGCCTGCCGAGATGGAGCCGAAACGGGAAACGGCGATGTCCTGATGGAGGGGAGAGGCCGGCGTACTTAACAGGTAGATATGAACGCACGTCAATTACATGAAAGGTGGAGCGAGCGGCTTTCGACTTTGACGGGTTCATAGGGAGTTTTACGTGGTTCCACCGGGGATTTCGCCGTCCGGGGGCTGGTCGTGTTCGTCGGTTCGGTGCGTAGGGCGGTGCAGTGGCGGGGCGACAGGGGGTGGCGTAGGACGCGCTCTCCGTCGGACTCGGATGCGAGGTAGCCGGGGGCGGACCGGCGGTCGGAGCGGGCGTGGAACGGCAGGCGCGGTCGTTGTGACCGTCCGACCGGCCACTGGGGGGCGGAGGTGACAACGGTTAATGTCATCGCTTTTGTCGCGAGCGTGATCATCGCGGTATTGGCCTGGACGAAATACGGCTTCGGGGTCCGCTGGCAAGATCACGAGCGGGCAGAGCGGGCAGAGCGGGAGAAGCGGCGGGAAGCGGGAGAAGCGGCGGGAAGAGAAAAGGTGGCGAGAGTGTACGGCCGGTAACGGCGGTCGCCATTGTCGGGATCCCGGGCGGCGACAGGCCGCCGAGTGGGATCGGGCCGGGTCGAGCGGTCCTGCTCGATGAGGGCGGGGCGCATCCGCATGACGGGCCGGCGGGGATGCCTGAGCAGGCCATCGGGAAGGGGCAGAGGTAGATGGATCTCGTGACCTGGCTGACGTGCGTAGCGATCTCGTTGACGATCGCCCTCAAGATCCACTTTATTCTCAAGAGGGAGAGAGAAGAGGAAGAGGACGAGCGCTGATCGTGGCATGCTGCCGCTGGTCTGGCCGGCTGCGCCGGGGATCGGCGCGGTGTCCCTGGCGTTTCGCGACGGCGCGCGCCGGAGGACTCCCAGGGGGAGTGGCGTGCCCGCCCCGGCCGCCCCCGGCACCGCCGTCCCGGGCCTTCGGGCGAGCGGGCGGGGCGGGCCGGGCCGGGTGCGACGTCCCCGGTCAGGTGGGGATCAGCAGTGTGCTCAGCAGGTCGTCCAGGCTGATCAGCCCGGTGAGGGTGCCGTCGGGGGCGCGGACGGACGCGAGCTGGCTGTGGGCGGCGCGCAGCGTGGCCACGGCCTGCGACACCGACATGGTGGAAGGCAGCTCGGGCAGCCGGTAGGCGAGGTCGCCCGCACGAGGGCCGGCGCCGCGGCGGCGGGCCAGGTAGGCGTCGCGCACGTGCACGACCCCGGTCGGCGCGCCGGCGTCGTCCCGGACGATCAGGCGGGTGCGGCCGGTGCGTGCGCAGGTGTCGATGACCTCCTGGCAGGAGGCGCCGGTCGAGACCGCGACGATGCCGTCGGCGGGGGTGACCAGCGGGGCGATCTCGGCGGCCGGGGCGCGCAGGGCCTGGGTGAGCACGGCGTGGTCGGTGGTCTCGATGAGGCCAAGGCGCCGCGACTCCTCCACCAGGCGCTGCAGCTGGGCGGGGGTGCGCGGGTTGGAGATCTCGTCGCGCGGCTGGACCCGCGCCAGGCGCAGCAGCAGGTTGCTGACGCCGTTGAGCGCGGTCAGGATCGGCCGCACCGCCACGGTGAAGCCGCGGAACGGCAGCGCCAGGAGGGTGGCCGAACGTTCGGGGTGGGCGATGGCCCAGGATTTGGGGGCCATCTCGCCGATGACCATGTGCAGGAACGTGACGATGGACAGCGCGATCACGAAGGCGACGACGTGCGCGGCGGCCTCGGGCAGGCCCCAGGCGTGAAACACCGGGGTCAGGGATCCGGCGATCAGCGGTTCGGAGACCACGCCCAGGCCCAGCGAGCACAGCGTGATGCCCAGCTGCGCCCCGGCGAGCATCAGCGACAGCTCGCGGATGCCCTTGACCGCCGCGGCGGCGGCGCGGCTGCCGTGCGCGGCTTCCTTTTCCAGCCGGTGTCGTTTGGCGGCGACCAGGGCGAACTCCGAGGCGACGAAGAAGCCGTTGCCGATCAGCAACACGACGGTGAGGGTCAGGCCCAGGGGCAGGTTCACGTGTTCTCGCTCTCGTGGGCCTGCTCGCCGGCGGGATCGGTGTGGCGCAGGGGGTGGAGCCGTACCCGTTCGGGGACGTGCCGGTCCAGGGTCAGTACCTCGATCTCGACGTGGGTGGGCGCGTCGTCGGCCATGGAGGGCACCAGCTTGGCGGTGACCACGTCGCCGGGGACGGCGAAGCGGCCCAGGCGGTCCAGGACCAGGCCGCCGACGGTGTCGTAGTCGTCCTCGTCGGGCAGTTCCAGGCCGGTCTGCAGGGCGATCTCGTCGATGCGCAGTTCCGCCTCGATCTCCCAGTCCTGGCCGGTGTGGGTCACGGCGGGGAGGTCGAGGTCGTTCTCGTCGGAGATCTCCCCGACGAGTTCCTCGGCGACGTCCTCCCAGGTGACGAGCCCGCTCAGGCCGCCGTGCTCGTCGAGCACGCAGGCGACCTCCTGCCCGCGGGCGTGCATCTGCGCCACCAGGTCCGGCAGCGAGGTCGAGAACGGCACCACCAGCACCTCACCGGCGATGTCGGCGACCCGGGTGCCCGCGGCCCGCTCCACAGGCAGGGCGGCCAGTTCGCGCAGGCTCACCATGCCGACCAGGTCGTCCACGCCGTCGCCGCCGAGGACCGGGTAGTGGGTGTGGCCGTGGCGGGCGACGATCTCGTCCAGCTCCGGGACCAGGGCCGAGCCGCTGACGGCGATGACGTTGGCGCGGGCGACCATGACCTCCTCGGCGGTGTGCTCGGAGAAGGCCAGCGCCCGCTCCAGCAGGTCGGCCTGCTCGCCGGGCAGGTGACCGTGGGCCTCGGACTCGCCGATGATGTGCCCGAGCTCTTCCAGGGTGGCGCCGTGGTGCAGCTCCTCGACCGGTTCGATGCCGACCGCCCGCAGCAACCTGTTGGCCGCCGAGTCGAACAGTTTGACGATCGGTCCGGCGATCATCAGGTAGATCAGGGTGGAGGAGGCCAGCGCGCGGGCCAGGGGTTCGGGCCGGGCCAGGGCGAGGTTCTTGGGCGCGAGCTCGCCCAGGACCATCTGGACGATCGTGGCGATGACGAAGCCGATCACCAGGGCGACGGCGTCGACCGCGCCGGCGCCCAGGCCGGCGGCGCTCAGCGCGGGGGCGACCAGCTCGGCGAGTGCGGGTTTGGCGATGAAGCCGACGACCAGCGCGGTGACGGTGATGCCGAGCTGGGCGCCCGAGAGCATGAACGACAATCGCTCCATGACCTTGACGGCCTTGGCGGCCTTCTTGTCCCCGGCGGCGGCCTGCTGCGACAGGGTCAGCCGGTCGGCGGTGACGTAGGCGAACTCCTGGGCGACGAAGTAGCCGGTCGCCAGGGTCAGCACCAGGACGGCCAGCAGACCGAGCGCGATACTCACTCAGAGCCCCCGCCCCGTGGCCGGCGGTCTCCGCGGTGGCCCGCGCCATGGCCTGAGTCCGATGAAACGGACATCACACCTTGCCCTTTCCCCGGCTCGGTGAGCCGTTCCGACGGACCCGGACAGCGTCGGTCCAGGCGATCGCACACCATGTCTTCGGACACCGTGGGACAAATGGCGCCGATGACCTGCTTGCTCAGGGCAACGTCCCACCTGCCGGCCGAGTGCCCGGTTGTGAGGCAGGTCATACCCCGGCCGTCTCACCGGTCACGCCTCCGGCCCGGTCACGACTCACCCCGCATGAGCGGGCGACGGCTCGCCTCGCACGGGCGACGACGGCTCACCCGGCATGGCGGCGACGGCTCGCCCCGCGAGAGTCGCGGGACGAGCCGTCGGTGCGTTCACCCTGGATCGCCCGGGCGGGCGGCCGGTTTCTCCGCCGTCGTTCCCGGGCCTTCCGGCGCCCAGGACGTTCAGGCGGACGTTCGGCGCGTTCGGCGCCCGCCGTACCTCCTGATCGATCCGTCGACGCCTGGATGTTCGGGTGTGCGGAACGGATCACGCCTGTGCGGCGTTCCGCGTGAACTGCTGGTTCTGCCCGCTGCCGCAGGTGTACTGGACCAGGCGGGTGCCGTCGGCGGTGGAGGCGCTCGGGACGTCGAGGCACTTGCCGGAGTGGCGCGCGACCAGTCGCACCCGGCCGCTCCCGGCGTCCTGCACCTGCCACTGCTGGTTCTGCCCGCTGTTGCAGGTCCACTGGAGGATCCTGGCGTTGTCGGCGGTCGAGGCCGCGTCCACGTCGAGGCATTTGCCGGAGTGCCCGGCGACGACCTGGTGGTAGCCGGTGCCGAGGTCGCGGAACTCCCAGCGCTGGTTGCCGCCGCCGTTGCAGCCGTACTGGGAGATCTCGGCGCCGTCCGCCGTGGACGCGCTGACCACGTCGACGCACTTGCCCGAGTGCCGCGCCGTGAGCGTGACCGTTGTGGGGGTACCACCCCCGCCGTCGCCCCAGCCGTACCTGAGGCGCTCGGCGCCGGTGGCGTTGCGGATACTCAGGTTCAGGTCGGTGCCGCTCCCCTGGAGGACGAACATGGAGTAACGGTCATAGCCGTACTCGCTGATCTTTCCCCCGAGCGCGGGCCAGTAGACCGACCCCATGCGGAGTTCCCGCATGGAGTCGGTGACGGCGCGGAAGTACCGGACGAAGTTGTTGGCGCTGTTCGGGTCGTTGTAGTTCAGACCGAAATCCATCTGGGCGCCGAACTCGGTCGTGACCGCGCGCGAGGCGCAGGTGCCCAGCCGTTCGCGGAAGCTCTGGACCCAGCCGGCGTAGTCCTTCTCGCCGTAGAAGAAGGCGTAGTGGTGGTAGGACAGCAGCGTCCCGGCGAGGCGGCCGTCGTTGCAGACCGGCCTGAGGTCCTGGCTGTAACCGGTGCCGCCCACGAGGATCCGGCCCTTCGGGATCGACGGGCGCGCGTTGATCCACGAGGCGGCCATGTTCGTCCACTCGGAGGCACTGTAGCCGTGGGGTTCGTTCATCGGCTCGAAGTGGACCAGGGCCTCGGAGCCGTACTGGGTGGTCACGGTGTTCCACATGGAGTCGAAGGCGGCCGTGTCGGTGACCCGGCCGCCGGAGGCCGCGCCGTCCTCCCAGTAGGCGAGGATCACCTTGAACCCTCTCGCGACGGCGGCGTCGATCGTGCCGCGGTAGGCGTTCCACCACGACGAACCGACGGTGTGGGTGTTGACCGGCAACCGGACGGTGTTGACGCCGAGCCGGCTCTCGAAACCGTTGTAGACGGCCTCCGCCTTGGCCCGGACCGTCGCGTAGCCGTCGGACTGGCTCAGTCCGTCGAGGACGAGCGGGCCCTTGACGAAGTTGTCACCCGGTACGGCCCAGTTCACGCCCCTGAACCGCGTGGTGTCGGCGCCGGCCGGCGAGGCGCCCGCGAGGGCGACCACCGACACCAGGGCCAGCGTGCCGACAGCGCCGAGCAGAATCCGGCGCAGGGGACGGGAGGTCCTTGCCATCTGTTGTCCTATCCCGTGGTGTCGTGTGGGCAGGGGCGCGAAGAGGAGGGCCGACCCCGGCGTCGGGCAGCCCGGCCGCCGTGGCCGTGGCCGTGGCCGTGGCCGTTCGGACGGCGCCGCTGCCCGGCGGAACCGTCATGGTCGTGGTGACCCAGGGCGGCCAGGCGCCGGCGGACGCGGACGAGCCCGTCCCGCCACGGGTGAGGGCATGCCGGTGTCGGGACCGATGTGGAGAGGCGACGACATGTTTCAAGGAGTGTTACCGCGGGACGTCGAAGTGTCAACCGTCGATGTCGGTGACAACGGGCGACGCGGACGACGTGACAGGGAGCGCCCGGCCCACGTCGTGACGAACGCCCGCTGCCATGTCCGCGACCGTGTGCGCCTGGATCCCGGGGCAGGGGCCGTTCGCGACGCGGGCCGCCACGGCGCGGACGTGGTCCTGCGCGGGCCGCAGGAGTCCGTCGTAGACCTGCACGAACAGGTCCCGGGCGCGTCCGCGCGGCCAGTCGGGCGACATGAGGACGGCGGGGAGCATCGGGTCGAGCACCGGGAACCGGCGGTAGACGTCCATCACCTCCGTCCGGGCACGCACCGCCGCGGCACCGGTCACCGCGCCGGCGGCTATCCTCGGCGCCAGCGGGCTCCACCGGTCGATGAAAGTTTCGTACTCCTTCGCGACGGCGGCCAGGTCCCAGGCCTCGACCGGATCACGGTCGGCCTCCGCCCCCAGATCCAGGTGCCGCGCGCGGAACATCGTCACCGAGCCGAGCGCCACGGCCGCCAGTTCCGCCCGCCCGTTCGGCGAGGGGGGGTCGGGTGATATCCACACCCCGTCGTACAGGGGGGCGTAGCCGTTCCAGCGCAGGTGCTCCCGCAGCGCCCGCCGCCGCGTGCTCTCCTGTTCCGGCATGGAGAAGACGACGACCGTCCACGAACCGTCCCAGGGATCCGCGTCCGCGCCGATGGCGGCGATCGACGTGCCGCCGTCGGACAGGTCGGTCGCGGCTCCCTCGGTCAGACGGTAGGAGCTGTACCGCCCCTGCCGGCTGCCCTCCAGGACGCCCTGGCGGACCAGCCTGCTGATGGACGTGCGCGCGGCGCCGCCGGTCACGCCGAACTCGCCCAGCAGGGCCACGATCGCCCCCGAGGGCAACCAGGCCCGGGTGCGTACGGTGTAGTCGGCGATCAGGGTCACCGTCAGGCCCTGGGCCGAGCTGCCCGGCCGCCGCGGCGGTCCGGCGACGACCTCGGGGAAGATCTCCTCGATATCGAACGGGCGTACCACGGCGCGCTCCCCGACGGGAATGGATCAAGACGGTGTCGACTGTACCGGGCGGCGCCGTTCCAGGTGGGGAGGCCAGGGCGCGGGGAGAGGCGGAGCCGGTCGGCCGGGACCGGGCCGTGTCCGCCGGGAGGCCGTGAAATTTTCACGTTTTAAGCCCGTGTCCGCCGCGCTGGTCAAGGGTGTGACCTGGGCCACAGCGTCGGTTCGACGGGTGCGGAAAGTCATGACCGAAAAAGAGGGGATTGACTTGCCGATGTCAGGGCTCCTAGTGTCTGGCCACCTCCCTCCCTCCAACAGAATCGGTCCGGACATGAAAAGATCAAGATCATTTAATCGATTTATGTTAACGATAACATCAGTGGTCGGAATAACGATCCCCACGGTGGCCGTCGCACAGTCGGCGGCCCAGGCGGCGGTGGCCTGCCGGGTGGACTACGCGGTGTCCTCGCAGTGGTCGGGCGGGTTCACCGGTGACGTCACCGTGCGCAACGCCGGTGACGCGGTCAACGGCTGGCGGCTGACCTGGACCTTCCCCGAGGGCCGGCGG
>NZ_JBFABE010000121.1:0-8588 GCF_040640155.1 Streptosporangium sp. NPDC023615 | reverse complement strand
CCGGACCCGCTGATTAAGAGTCAGCTGCTCTAACCAACTGAGCTAGCGGCGCCCGCAACGGAGGTAACTCTAGCAGCAGCTTCGGCGCGCTCGCACCCCGGTTGATCCCCGCCCGCGCCTTCGGACGATCTCCGGACCCTGCCCGGTCCCCGGGCCTCGGACGACCGCCGGACCTGGACGATCACTGGGCCTCAGGTGGCCACCGAACAAAGAATTCGGGGCCGGACAGTCCCCCAACTGTCCGGCCCCGATTTTCTGTGCGGGCTTTGCCTTCGTCTCCCCCAAGACTCCGGCGGCTCCGCTAGGAACGCGATCCCCCTCGCGTCCTTATCCGGTGAAAAGCTCTTGGCTCCGGAGGCTTCGCAACCCCCTCGACCTGCAACCACACTACCTAGCCAAATGTAACGTGCGCGTCATCCAAAGGTTGATTTTGCGCCTACACCCAACCTTGACCCGGTATCACCGAAGCGGCGCCATCTCCGCCTGACACGCGAAAATCCGGCTCCGAAGATCGGATCCCATTGGTTCGGGCTCCGGGCTCATTGGTTCACCCCTCCCCGCTCCGCCGCCGCAGGGCCGTCCTCACCCCGTCCTCGCCCCGCTCCGGTTCTCGCCGTCCCGACGGCGCGAGAGCCTCGGACCCGGCACGGCCCACGGAGCAGGCCCGGCCCCACTCCCGGGGAGGGGGCGGCGCTCTCAGGGGAGTTCGAGGCGGACCTCGGTGTTCTCCCTCAGCGCCCGGCTCACCGTGCAGTACTTCTCCTCGACACGGTGGGCCACGGCGTCGAGGACCTCCGCGGCCTTCTCGTCGCCCTCGGGCAGCTCCACGTCGTAGGTGACGGTGATCGGCCCCAGCCTGGTGGCCTCGATCTTCTCCGCGTGGACGGTCATCGCCAGGCGGACCATACGGTGGCCGCGCTGGGCGGTCAGCGGCTCCACGGTGACGATGTTGCAGCCCCCGAGCGCCGCGAGCAGCAGTTCGACGGGGGTGAACGCTCCCTGCTCGTCCCCACCGCCCATGGCGACCTCGGCTCCGCGGTCGTTGCGCGCCACGAAGCCGTCCTCGGTCCGTTCCACCCTCACCTGTGCCATGGCGTCCTCCCCAACCCTGTCCCGGATGCCAGGAACCTCCTGATCCGCCGATCACCCTACAGAGGGGCCGGTCCCGGGACGACCGCCGGAAGTCCTCCGGCTCACGCCTCCGGGTGTTTGGACAGGTACTCGATGTAGAACGGCCGGAGCGCCTCGCCGAGCTCTCCGTGACCCGAGGCCATGGCATCGCTGAGCAGGGCCGAGACCCGGCTGAGGTCGTTGGTCGTCTGCTCCTCGTTGCCCGAGGACGCCTGCGCCGCCGGAATCAGCGTGAGCAGTTCCCAGAGGAAACCGAGATCTCCGTGGTGCACGGCGTAGTGGACCGCGCGATCGTGCAGTTGCTGGGCCGACAGCCCCTCAAGCTCGTCCGTTTCCAACAGACCCACCCCCTCACGCCCCTTCTGCCCCGAGAATGTGGACGTCATGCGCGATCCCGGTACACGTCACCGGTTCCCCAGCCGGACCACCATCTTTCCGGTGTTGGCCCCGCCCAGCATGTCGATGAAGGCCTGCGGGGCGTTCTCCAGGCCGTCCACGACGGTCTCGGCGAAGACGACCTTCCCCTCGCGGATCCAGGCACCCACCTCGGCGATCATGTCGGGCATCCGGTCCAGGTGGTCGGAGACGATGAATCCCCGCAGGGTGAGCCGCTTCCCCACGGCCAGGCCCAGGTTGTCCGGGCCGGGCACGGGACCGGTGGCGTTGTAGGCGGAGATCGCCCCGCACATCGCGACCCTGCCGTACGTCCTCAGCTCGCCGATGGCGGCCCGGAGGTGGTCACCGCCGACGTTGTCGAAGTAGAGGTCGATCCCGTCCGGGGCGGCCCGGGCGAGCTGGTCGTCGACCGCGCCGTCGTGGTAGTCGAAGGCCGCGTCGAAGCCGAGATCGTCGAGCAGGTGAGTGATCTTCTCGGGCGACCCGGCGCTGCCCACCACCCGCGAGGCCCCCTTCAGCCTGGCGATCTGCCCGGCCAGGCTCCCCACCGCCCCGGCCGCGCCCGAGACGAACACCACGTCCCCCTCCTTCAGGCCCGCGATGTCGAGCAGGCCCACGTACGCGGTCAGGGCCGTCACGCCGAGGGCGCCGAGGTAGACCGAGAGCGGGACGCCGGGGATCTCCTCGACCTTGCGCGCCTGCCCGGCGTCGAGGACGGCGTACTCGCGCCAGCCGTGTCCGTGGACGACCACGTCCCCGGGTGAGAGGCCGGGCGCGCGGGAGACGGCGACCTCGCCGAGGGCGCCCCCGTCGAGCGGCTCGCCGATCCGGAAGGGCGGCACGTACGACCTGGCGTCGTTCATGCGGCCCCGCATGTAGGGATCGACGCTCATGAAGAGGTTGCGGACCAGGACCTCGCCCTCCTCGGGGGCGGGCAGGTCGGCCTCGGCCAGCTCGAAGTTCTCAGGGACGGGCCGGCCGGAGGGGCGCGAGGCGAGCCGCACCTCCCGGGAGACCGTACGACCGGCGGCCCGCTCCCGCTGCCCGGCCGAGGCGGACCCGGCGCTCGGCTCCCCGCGCCCGCCCGACCCCTGCCCTCCCGAACCGTGGCCTCCCGAACCGTGCCCGCCCGAACCCTGCCCACCCGAACCCTGCCCGGCCGCGCCCTGCCCGTCTCCGGCCGGACGGCCGTTGGACGATCCTTCTTCTGACATGTCCGCCCCCTGTGCTCGCTTCATCCGTGATGCGCGCTTCCCACCAGGGCCTTCCCATCGCGGGCCGGTTCTCCACGTCGGGGACCGGACGGTTCCGGCAGGAACTCGCCGCTTCCGTGACCACGCACGGTCACGGATGCGACACTCTCCCGGGAAGCCGGTCTCCGGTCTCTCGGGCCGGTGACCCCCGCCCGGGAGCCGGTCCCGGCCTGACGCGCCGGCGACCCCGGCGGGAGCCGCGTCCGGTGGCTCCCGGCGATACCCGGACCGGCATGCGCGCGTCAGACCGAAAAATTCATCAGTATTTGTGTATGTCCAGTTTTGGAGTACGGATTCTTCGTCCGTTCGATCATCCATGCGAGGGTGCCGGAACGTGAAAATCATCATCAAGATCTTGGCGGTGGCCGCCGCCCTGTGGGCGGCGACCCAGCTCGTGGACGGCATCACGGTCTCCGCGAGGACCCCGGCGGAGGAGATCGGCACGCTCGTCGCCGTCGCCTTCGTGTTCGGGATCGTCAACGCGGTCCTCAAGCCGGTCATCAAGCTGCTCGGCTGCGCCTTCTACGTCCTCACGCTCGGCCTGTTCGCGCTGGTGGTCAACGCCGGGCTGCTGCTGCTGACGAGCTGGATCGCCGAGGAGCTCAGACTGTCCTTCCACGTGGCGGGCTTCTGGCCGGCGTTCTGGGGCGCGATCGTCATCGGCGTGATCAGCTGGCTGCTCGACCTGGTCCTCGGTGACTGAGACGACGAGGACACCGGGACCGCGGAGGCGACAGCGACGATGACCTTCGTCCTCGACGGCTCCCGTCTGACCTGCGAGCAGGTCGACCGGGCGGCGCACGGCTCGGGGATCGAGCTGGGCCCCGCCGATGCCGCGGAGGCGGCGTGGCGGATGGCCGCCCTGCTCGACGGGCCGGTGTACGGCCGGACCACGGGCGTGGGCGCCAACAAGGACGTGGAGACCGAGGAGGCCGGACTGGACCTGCTCCGCAGCCACGCGGGCGGCGCCGGGCCGCCGATCGGCGAGACCCGTGCCCGCGCCACCCTCGTCGTCCGGCTCAACCAGCTCCTCGCCGGCGGCTCCGGGGTCGATCCCGCCCTCCTCCCCGTGCTGGCCACCGCCGTCAACCAGGGCCTGACGCCGCCGATCCGGGGCTACGGGGCCATCGGCACCGGCGATCTGACCGCCCTGGCCACCACCGCGCTCTGCCTGCTGGGGGAGGTCGCCTGGGTGCCGCCGTCGTCGGGCCTGCTCTCCGGGAACGACCGGCCGGCGGGCGGCCGGGCCCCGGGACGCGGCGGCGAGTCCCTGCCGCGTTTCGCGCTCGCCTCCGCCGACGCGCTTCCCTTCATCAGTTCGGGCGCGGCGACCCTGGCGGACGCGGCCCTGGCCTGTCACCGCCTGAGGCTCCTGCTGGCCGCGGCCACCTCGATCGCGGCCCGTTCCTTCCGGGCGATCGAGGGCTCGCTGGAGCCGCTCTCCCCCCTGGTGCAGCGCGGCCCCGAGCAGACCTCGGTCGCCGCCGGCCTGCGCGCCCTGGTCGGGCTCACCACACCGCGCCGCGTCCAGGACCCGTACGGCTACCGGGCCTTCCCGCAGGTGCACGGGGCGGTCCTGGACGCCCTGGGGCGGGCGGAACGGACCGTCACCGAGGAGATGAACGCCGCCCCGGAGAACCCGCTGATCGCCGGCGGGCGGGCCTGGCACAACGGCAACTTCCATTCGGCGCGGGTGGCGCTGGCCCTCGACGCCCTGCGGGCCGCTCTCGTGCAGACCGCGACGCTGAGCGCCGCCAGGCTCGCCACCCTGAACGACCCCGCGCACACCGGGCTCCTGCCCTTCCTCGCCGAACGCGCGGGGCTGTCCGGGGTGATGATCCTGGAGTACGTCGCCCACTCCGCCCTGGGCGAGCTGCGCCACCTGGCCGCCCCGGTCACCCTGGGGGGCGCCGTGCTCTCCCTGGGGACCGAGGACCACGCGAGCTTCACCCCGCACGCGGCCCGCTCCTCGCTCGCCGCCGCCGAACCGCTGGAGATCGTCCTGGCCTGCGAGCTGGTCGCCTCGGTACGGGCGTTGCGGCTCCGCGGCATCCCGTGCGACCTGCCGCTCGATCCCGCGATGGGCGACCGCCCGCTCGACGGCGACCTCGACGCGGCGCGCGCGCTGCTCCCCGGCCTGGCCTGCTGACCCGGCCCCGCCCGGCCCGGCCGCGGCGTCCTGGCGCCGGTCAGCTCACCGAGCCGCGTTCGCGGAGCTGGGGGGACTGGACGATGCGCCGGCGCCGGGAGTTGCCGTCGGCCGCGGCCACCACGATCCGGACGGCGGCGCGGACGATACCGTCGATGTCCCAGTCGACCGTGGTCAGGCCCGGGGTGAGCAGGCCCGACATGGGATGGTCGTCGTAGCCCATCACGGACACGTCCGACGGGATGCCCAGCCCGCGTTCGGCCGAGGCCGCGTAGACGCCGTAGGCGATCGAGTCGGCGAAGCAGAAGAACGCCCGGTGCCCGGTGTCGAGCATCTCGCCGGCGACCCGCGTGGCCTCCGTCAGCGACTGCGGCGCGGTGACCGTCGTGATCTCCAGGCTCAGCCGTTCCGCCTCGGCCGTGACGTGCACGTCGGCGGGCCGGTCGGGGGTGCTGGCCCGGGTCGAGGTCAGGACGGCCAGGCGCCGGTGACCCCGGCCCCGCAGGTGCTCCAGCGCCAGGGTGACCCCGGCGCGGTTGTCGAAGACGACCTCGCCGGCGGTCCGCGCCCCGGCCAGCGCGTCACCGATGGAGACCACCGGCAGCCCCTCGCACAGCTCGGCCCACAGCGGCGCCGCCGGGTCGACGGGCTGCACGATCAGCGCGTCCACCCGCTGGTCGCGAAGCTGCCTGGCGAGGGTGTGCTCCCTGGCCGGGTCGCCCGTGGCGTCCAGGATCAGGGCGTAGCGGTCGTTGTCCTTGAGCGCGCGGCCGATGCCGACGGCCAGCGCCTGCTGCCAGAGGTCCTCCAGGGAACCGCAGAGCAGGCCGATCATGCCGGTCCGGCCACTGGCCAGCGCCCGGGCGATGGGGTCGGCCTCGTACCCGAGCTCGGCCGCGGCCTGGCGTACCCGCTCGATGGTCTCCTCCGAGACCTGCATGCCGCGCAGGGCGTACGACACGGCGGCGGGGGACAGACCGGTGGCCTTCGCCACCTCGCGTATGGTCGCTCGTTTCCGAGGCTGGGGCATCGGCCCAGCCTATTGCCCGCGGCCTGCGGGAAGGCGCCCGGACACGGTCGGCGACCTCGCCCGGACCCGAACACGGCCTGCCGCCGGGATTGACACCTCATGGGGTGAAGCGGTTCACTGAAACGGTTCACTGAACCGCATCACCCTGATATGTGACATGGTGAGAGTAGTTACCTATATTCTAGGTAGGTAATACACCGAAACCTCGGGGAGGAGGGCCGGATCATGCCCGTCGACGTCCACCAGCACCTGTGGACACCCGCGTTCGTGGACGCGCTCAGGCGCCGGACGACCGCGCCCTTCCTCGACGGCTGGACCCTCCACCTGGAGGGCGAGCCCCCCTACCGGGTCGATCCGGCCGACCACGACCTCGACCGGCGCCTCGCGCTCGACGCCGACCTGGACCTGGCGCTCGTCTCGCTGTCCAGCCCGCTCGGCGTCGAGTCACTGCCCCCCGAGGAGTCCTGGCCCGTCGTCGACGCCTACCACGAGGACGCCCTAGCCCTGCCGGCGCCGTTCGGCGCCTGGGCGGCGACCTGCGTCGGCGAGATCGACCCGGCGAGACTGGCCGCGACCCTCGACACGGCCCGGAACGGTCAGGACGGCTCCCGAGTCGCCGGGCGGGGCTTCGCCGGGCTCCAGCTCCCCGCGACCGCGGTGTGCGACGCCGAGGGCCTGAACCGGGTCGCCCCGCTGCTCGACGTGCTGACCGAGCGCGACCTGCCGCTCTTCGTGCATCCCGGCCCCGCCGCCGACCGCGCTGTCCGTGCCGACCGGGCCGACCGGGCCGACCGGGCCGACCGGGCCGCTTCCGGGCCCGGGGAGCCCGGCTGGTGGCCCGCGGTCGTGCCGTACGTGCAGCAGATGCACGCCGCCTGGTACGCCTTCGCCGCCTTCGGACGCCCCCGCCATCCCCGCCTGCGGGTCTGCTTCGCGCTGCTCGCCGGGCTGGCCCCGCTGCACGCCGAGCGCCTGGCCAACCGGGGTGGCGAGGGCCGGGGACAGGTCGACACCGGCCTGTTCCTGGAGACCTCCTCGTACGGCCCGCGTGCCGTCGACGCGATCGTCCGCGAACTCGGCGTCGACGTCGTGGTCAGCGGTTCCGACCGTCCCTACGCCACCGCACCCGACCCCGCGCTCGGCGACGCCGCCTGGCACGCCATCGCGGTCACCAATCCCGGCCGTCTACTGAACGGAAAGGAGTCGCGCACATGAAGCAAACGAACCGATCCCGGGGCCGCGAGAGCTGTGCGCTCCCGGCGACGCTCACCCGCGAGGGGCGAGTACGGGCCGGCGGGCCCGGCCCGCACACCGGGGCGCCCGGCTCCGGTCCGCGCACCGGAGGGCCGGGCCGTCCCGGCACACCGGCCGGGCCCGTCCCGGCCGCCGTGACCGGTACGGCCGCCGTGACCGGTACGGCCGCCGTGACCGGTACGGCCGCCGTGAACGCCGAGACCGGTACGGCCGCCGGGGGAACCCGATGAGCTACGAGTCGCTGCCCGCCCGCGCCCTCGACCGGCGCGAACTCCTCGACCTGGTCAACGAGCTGGCCGCCGATCCGTCCCGGTGGCGGGATCAGGTGGAGTTCCCCGAGGAGGGCGGCCGCCATTTCGCCTCCCTCTACCGCGACTCGCACGTGGACGTCTGGCTGCTGTGCTGGCGGCCCGAGGACGACACCGGCTGGCACGACCACGACACCTCCTCCGGCGCGGTCCGGGTGGTGGCCGGGACGCTGCTGGAGTGCAACCCGCGCATCGGCGGCGAGCACCTGGAGACCGTGGTCTCCGAGGGCGAGTCGTTCTCCTTCGGCCCCGACCACATCCACCGGCTCACCGGCGCGGTGCACGGCAGCGTCTCGATCCACGCCTACTCGCCGCCGCTCTGGCGGCTGGGGCAGTACTCGATCAGCGACAGCGGCGTGATGCGCCGCGTCTCGGTCAGCTACGCCGACGAGCTGCGTCCCATGGACGACGCCGAGCAGATGGCGGGGGTCGCCTGAGGTCCCCGCGACCGGGGGACCCGTCCCGGCCTCGGGCGGGTCCCTCCTCGCGTCCCGGTTCCGGACGGGTCCCCGCCCTCCGGTTCCCGGGATCCGCCTTACCCTCGCGGTAATCGACGGGCCGTGCCCGGCCCGCCAGGCTTGCCGCATGACGAGCGAGACCCGCGCCACCGTGGAAGAGCTACTGCGCCGGATGACCGAGGGGGATCACGACCGTACGGCGGAGCTGTTCGCCGAGCCGGTGGACTGGCTGCTGAGCTGGCCCGCCGAGGGGCACCCGGAGGTTCCGTGGATCCGCCCCCGGTCCGGCCGGGCCGACGTGGCGGACCATTTCCGGTCGCTGGAGGCCCACCACGTGCCCGAGCTGAACGGCACGTCGGTGTCGCGCATCCTGGTCGACGGGGCGGACGCCGTCGTGCTCGGCGAGATCGCGCAGACGGTGCGGAGCACCGGGGTCGCGTACACCTCCCCGTTCGCCCTGCACCTCACCGTCACCGACGGGCTCGTCACCCGCTACCACGTCTACGAGGACAGCCTCACGGTCACGCGGGCCGTCGCCTCCCGGTCATGACCGGGTCCACCACCGCGGACATGATCGCGGACGCGGCCCGGTCGTCGAGGGCGCTGGGC
>NZ_JBFABE010000120.1:0-8637 GCF_040640155.1 Streptosporangium sp. NPDC023615 | reverse complement strand
CCGCTTGAACTCGGCCTCGATCTCGCTCGGCACCCCTTCCACGTCGAAGGGGAAGCCCGGGCCGCCGCGTGCTCACCGGCGAGGTCGAGCAGGTAGCCGTGGACCGCGTCGAACCGGTAGTGCCCGGCGACGGCCGCCTCCTGCCGGGCGGCGTGGAGCTCCTCGAGCCCGGCCGCGGGGCCGTGCGCCATGCCGAGGGCCACGACCCGGTTCAGCGTGACCATCGGGCCCGGGGCGAGCCGGGCCAGGAGATCGTAGAGGACGAGGATCTGGCCCCAGTCGGTGTCCTCGGGCCGGGCGGCCTCGTCGTGGACGGCGGCGATGGCCGCCTGGAGCTGGTACGGGCCGATCGGCGCGGTCCGCAGGGCATGGGTGATCAGCGCGGTTCCCTCGGCGATCGCCGCGGTGTCCCACCGGCCGCGGTCCTGCTCGGCCAGGGGCACGAGGTCGCCGGAGGGGGTGGTACGGGCCGGCCCGCGCGCCTGGGTGAGCAGCATGAGGGCCAGCAGCCCGGCGACCTCGCCGTCGTCCGGCACCTCGGCGTGCAGCCGGCGCGCCAGCCGGATCGCCTCGGCGGAGAGCTCGGCCCGGCCGACGGTGGGTCCGGAGCTGGCGGTCGACCCCTCGGTGAAGATCAGGTAGAGGACCTCCGTCACGCTCCGGACCCGCGCGGCGCGGTCGGCGGCGCCGGGGAGCCCGAACCGCGCGCCGGAGGCCCTGACGCGTTGCTTGGCCCGGCTGATGCGCTGCGCCACGGTGGCCTCGGACGTCAGGAGCCCACGGGCGATCTCCGCGGTGGTCAGCCCGCCCACCGCCCGCAGGGTCAGGGCGACCTGGGACGGCGGGGTGAGAGCGGGGTGACAGCACAGCAGGAACAGGGTGAGGGTGTCGTCGGCCTGCGGGACGGCCGCCGGATCGGCGGGCGCGAGGGCGGCGAGCGCGCGCTCCCGGCCGGCGCGGGCGGTGTCGCCGCGGTACCGGTCGACGAACCGCCGGGAGGCCACGGTGATCAGCCACGCCTTGGGATCGTCCGGTACGCCCTGGACGGGCCACTGGGTCGTCGCGGCCAGCAGGGCCTCCTGGAGCGCGTCCTCGCAGGCGTCGAAGCCGCCGTGGTGACGTACCAGGGCCCCCAGGACCTGCGGGGCCAGCTCGCGCAGCCGCCGCTGCCAGGCGAACCCGGCGTGCTCGCCCGTGTCCCGCGGGGGGTCGCTCATGTCCCGAAGCCGGACAGCGCCGTCACCGGCCTCACCTCGACCAGGCCCATGGCCGCCTCGGGAACGCGGGCGGCGATCTCGACCGCACGGTCGGCGCCGTCGCACTCGACGAGGTAGAAACCCGCCACGACCTCCTTGACCTCGGCGAAGGGGCCGTCGGTCGAGGTCGTCCGCCCCTCCTCCACGCGGACCCGCCGGCCCGTGGCCGGGTCGGCGAGGGCTTCGGCGACGATCAGTTCGCCGGTCGCGGCCAGCGCCTCGTTGAGGACCGCGTACGCCCCCAGCCCCTCACGACGCCGCTCGGCGGGGAACTCGCTCCACAGTCGCCGGGACTCCGGGTTGCTGTAGATCAAGATCACGTATTTCACGACAGGTTCCCGCTTCGAGATTCTCCGGTGTGGCGTGTCGAGAATAGTCGCCCGGCCCCGACGTCCCCCGCGAGAGCCCTCCGGCCGAGGGCTCCGGACGAAGGAGGCTCGAAAGATGACGGAACCGAACCACCTCGCGGTCGTGGCGGCCACGGTCACGGCGTTCCTGCTGAGCAGCGTCTGGTACATGGGGTTCGGCGCCCGCCTGGCGACGCTGTCCGACGCCTACGCCGGCGCGGAGCGTCCGCCGGCCTGGACGGCGATCGCGGAGCTGGGCCGCGGCGCGCTGGTCGCGACGGTCCTCGCCTGGCTCACCGGCCAGGTGGGCGTGAGCGGTTGGCCCGGGGCCCTCGGGCTGGCGTGCGTGCTGTGGCTCGGCTTCCCCGTCGTGCTGCTGGCCGGCTCGGTGCTGCACGAGAGGGTTCCCTGGCGGCTGGCCGCCGTCCACGCCGGGGACTGGCTGCTCAAGCTGACCGCGATCGCGGTCATCGTCGGGACGTGGAGATGAACGACGCGGAGACGAGCAAGGATCGATCGTCGTGACACCGATGCCACCCCTCATTTCCGGGTGGCGGTGATCAGGTCGTGGGCGCCCTGGCGGAGCAGGTCGTCGGCGACGCGGGCGCCGAGGGCGGCGGGGTCGGAGTGGTCCCCCGGGCCTGGGAGCGGACGAAGGCGCTGCCGTCGTGGTTGAACACCATGCCGGACAGGCTCATCCCCCCGTCGGGGGTGGTGGAGGCGTGTCCGGCGATGGGGCTGTTGCAGTGGCCGGACAGCAGGTGGGGCATGGTCCGCTCGGCGAGGACGTGGCGGGCGGTCACCGGGTGGTCGAGCTCGTCCAGGACCCGCATGGCGGGGGTGTCGCCGCTGAGGGCCTGGATGCCGAGCTGGGCGCGGCGTCGCACGGAGCTGGTGCCGATCAACGATCCGGCGGGAAGTCCTGCCGGGGGGACGCCGTCGCGGGTGACGACGACGTCGTGCACGTCGTCGCGGGGCAGGCAGGCTCCGAACGACGTGCCTTCGGCCAGGGGTACGTCGCCGGGGACGTCCTTCATGCAGTGCACGGCGATGTCGATCCGGCCGCCGGTCAGGGCGCGGTCGATCTCCTTGCTGAAGGCGCCCTTGCCGCCGATCTCGGCGAGGTCGCCGTGCCACAGGTCCGCGCCGACCTGGATGGGCGTGATCTCGATGGGCACACCGGGCGCGAGCCGGGCGGCTCGGGCGTGGGGCGCGTGTTCTATGATCACGGACCTATGAGCCGGTCGCGCGCACCGTCCGCCACGGAGATCTCCTCGGAACGACTCCTGCTCCGCACGGCGTTGCACGACGCCGACCGTGAGGGATTCGTCGAGCTCCACACCGATCCCGGGGTTCAGGCGTACATCGGCGGCCCCCGGCCCCGGGGCGATGTCGAGCGGCGCTTCGACGCGGCGATCGCCGGGGCGACGTCCAGGCCCGGCAACTACGTCATCGCGGACGGCACGACGAACCGATTCGTCGGGACGTTGATGCTCGACGGCCGGTCGGCCGACGGTCCCGGGCACGTCACCGAGGACGGCGAGGGACTGGAACTGGGCTATGTGCTGGGGCGCGGCGCGTGGGGCGCGGGGTTCGCGTTCGAGGCCGCGACGGCCGCGTTGCGCGCCGCGGCCGGCGAGCTCCCCGACCGGCCGGTCTCGCTCGTGACCCGGACCGCGAACGAGCGGTCCCTCAGACTCGCCGCCCGCCTCGGCTTCCGCCCCGCCGGCACGTTCGAGGAGTACGGCGCCGAGCAGACCCTCTGCACGGCTCCCCTGTCCATGTTCAGGATCTGATCCCGGCATTCGCCACAGCGCCGGAAACGGAACCGCGGGCATCGGTACGCGGTCCGGCCGGCACGGGAGGGTCGAACGTCATGACATCGCCGCGCCCCCTCTCCACCGCTGTCGTCGAGCCGTGCCGACCGGCCTCCGCCGCGCCGGGCGGGTTCCGGCCGTGAGACCACCGGACGACAACGGCCGGGCCCGGGCCTGACAGCGATCCCGGGACTACTTGTAGCGGAAGTGATGTCCCGTCGAAGCGGCCTGCGAACATCTGCGAACCACTGTGCTGAGTCCGCTGTCGAGCCGTCAGTATTAGACGTTGCCTGTCATCGTTGGCCTACCTCGGACGGCCCACAGACGGCCCAGTCCTGCCGGTTGCGCCGATAATGTCGCCGCCGCTAGCGATCTTACAGCTCTTGGCCATTCCGGCCGAAAGCCTCCAGCATGCCTGCCGGGTTGCCGCGGCTGGCCAGCGTGGAGGGATGCCCCTCGCCCAACACCCGCCGGCTCGTACGAGTCTGAGTCAACTGATGCGGTGATACCGCATCATGAAGGCGGCTAACCAGTACCCTCTACGTGTGCTCCGGTTACTGGTCGACACATCAGTCTGGCTTGACATGGCGAAGCATCGGGATGGCCAAAAACTAATCGTGCCAATCCGCGTGTTCTTCTTTCAGAAGCGTCTTCAACTGATCGTGCCTTCGTTGGTTATCGACGAATTTGAGCGGAACCGACCTCGGATTGAGGCGTCTGTCTCAGCGAGTGTCACAGATCGTGTCCGTCAGTTGAAAAATGATCTAAATGAATACGGCGGGAATCAACGAGAGCAGTGGCTTGAAGAGATGAGTCACCGCCTGCCCCTACTGTCGGCCTTGTCGCTCAGGAACTTCACAGAGATCAAAGATTTGTTGGGCCATCCGACTGCAGTAGAGCCCACTCTCCGCCAAAGGGCTTCGGTGGTGCAGAGAGCCTTGGATAAGAAGGCCCCGTTTCACCTGGCAAAGAACAGTGTCGCCGACGCTCTCTTAATCGAGATATTCCAGGCTGCACTAAAAAAAAGCAGGGCGTCGGATGTCTACTTATTTGCCACTTCAAATCATCAAGATTTCTCTCTCCCGAATGGCGATCGCAGAAAGCCTCACCCGGACTTCCATGACATCTTCAACGACCAGCGTGCCCGCTACCTTCTTGGCTTGGAAGGTCTTACTACCGGATTAAAAGAGCACTTTGGCGAAGAATTCGAAGAGCTTGCCGAGGATGTGGAATTCTTCCAAGAGGAGCCTCGCACTCTTGTTGAGATCCTCGAAGCGGAGCGTGAGTACTTCGACAAAATCTGGTACGTGCGCAGCCTGATTCGACAGGAGAAAGAACCGCACGGTGAAGCTGACTCAGTTCCAGAAGAGTTGGCTGCCCAGATAGAATCCACTATGCGACGTATTGAGAATCGATATGGTGTCGAAAACGTAGGCCCTTGGGACGATTGGGGGTGGGGTTTTGTGCATGGTAAGCTCTCGGCCCTCCGATGGGTTCTAGGAAGCGAATGGGACTTTCTAGATACTTAGCTCCCGAAGGCACTACTGTGCTTGTCTATCCCGTCTGCCGTCATACACACCGCAGAGCAACAGCGGGCCAGCAGCAACGCTCGGCTGAGACCCAGCACTCTCGTAGAACTTAAGCCACGAGATGCCACGATATTTGAATGCCGCTGTATGGGTACAGGCGAGAGGGCGCCTATGCGTTGCAACCCTCCCACGCGAAGCACGCACAGACGTAAATAACCCTTCCCTACCTCCACAATGAGCTGAATCGATGGAACTGATTCCCCCGATAGACCCCATGAGCCTATGGACCGCTCTTGGACACCTGACAGGCACACGCCCGATGCTCGAACAATGGCAAGACAGCCGTTTTCAGTTCGCTTATGCTATTGGAAAACTCCTTGCAGGAAGCACTCCAGATAAACCAGCGGTCACGGGTCCTGCGCTCTATGGCGTGTACCTGTCCGGCACGGGCCTGGCGTATGTGGGGCAGACGCAGGAGGCACAGCGGCGATTACGCGATCTCCCAATCGGAGAAAGCCATCATGTAGCAACTACTATTCCACCTGAGATATGGGAACGCGTAGTGGTCATCCAATGGCCTGGCCTGGTCCAACTTACAGGTTCAAATCAGCAGGATCAGGTAAGTATCCTGGGATCAGAGGTATGCGGCTTGGCCTTGGAGTACTTACTCCAGGTTTGTCGCAGACCGCCACTCAACGCACGAATACGTACTACTACAGGTGAATGGCGACTGCGGGACCCGAAACGAAGCCAATCAAGAGGTGCCCGTAGCGCATCGCAGTGTGCGGAGCTATTCGAACTTATTCAACAGGAGTGGAACGCCCTGGAGGCCGTACCCCTGCCTCGACTTGAAGACACCACATTCCAAACTTGTCGAGACAATGGGCGCGTGGTCTTTCCATCCACACTTCTTAGAGCTAGCCACAGTGTGTGATTACCGTAAATCACCCACTCTGACGACAAGCCCGTGCACCCGCCTGACCTATATTAGATGTGTGCACGGACTGTCTTCTCTAGGCCACTACCTGGCCTAAAATACACATAGTTTTGAGCTGCATGAATCTGGCGGCGATTAGCCTCCTCTACCTGGTCTTTAGATAAAGTAAGCAACTCGTTCTTTTTTCCCAGCGCAACGAGAGCCCGAGGCCCTAGAGGAAGAATGACCGTATTTGCTTGAGCCAATGCTACCCCACCAAGAACCCCCGATGACTTCATATCCCATCGAACGGTAAGAGCAGGAACGTCCCCTATTAGGAACTCGCCTTGACTTGGTGTTGCGATTCTTACGCTTAGGGGGGAAAACGACTCGCGCACCCTTCGATACATGTCCTCTATACGGGCACGAAAAAAGCTTCCGTCATATACGCGCTCCCCTGACTGTCTGATCATTTCTTCTAAAGCTACCTCTAAAGCATCAGGACCTGCTGGCTCCAACCTGTGCTTGTAACGGAAATACTCTCTCAGGAGAGCTGGGTCACTTGAGTATTTCAAACGCAACTGCTCTTCTGTTTCCGTCACGGCACGCTGGGAAACTTTTGCTGTTTGCAAGCTTCTAGTAAAATGGAGAGCTATGACATTTTTAATTCTGTCGATGCACTCTGGACTAGAAATTGCGACCCCATCATCAACCGCCTGAAAGACGTGAGGAAGTTGATCCTCTACTCGCTTCCAAACCATTTCCAGAGAGTCCGACCCGCAGCGAACAAAATTTTTCACCTTGCCGCACTTATCTGAACCGCCGAGATAAACCTTCTTGGGATATTTAATGTTCAGATAACAAAGCTGGTTGTATTCTGCTCCTTGTCTTCCAGCGAAGCGCCTAAGCAGGGTTTGCGAGATAACATGTTGATCATCTGTCTCCTGTTGGCCTTCCGCCAACGCCTCCATGGCCCGGTAGAGCAGTTGGTCAGTGGAGAGCGAGGGCGGGATCGGCAACGAAGACATGAAGTGATTATGTCATCCGCAGGTCTCCACATGGAATGTTTGAAGGTATTCGCCCAGCTAGTGCAGATATCGGTGACTGCTCAAGGACAGATCAAACAGCAGGCAGTAGAGGGCAAGCCGATCGCTTGGGAGAGCTAGGGCGTGTTTCCCGGAGTTGACGGTGGCCGGGGTTCGGCTCTGTGCAGGATCTGCTCGGATCAGGAGTGGGGGTGCCAGGATCCGAGCTGGGCATCGGTCATGGTGGCGATCTCGTTGTGGACGTGTCTCCAGGCGGCCCAGACGCTGCGGCCCCAGGTTTGGACCAGGTCGATGTGCTCGTCTACGGAGGAGGCCATAGTGACGTCGAAGACCGTGACCTTGCCGACGTTGTCTGGCGGGGTGAAGCGGGGCCAAGACGGGACGGTGTTGGCCAGGTAGCCGTGGGCGTTGCGAGCTTGCAGACCGGTGAATCCGCGTTCAAAGACCAGGTAGAGGCCGTTCAGCGCGAACGCCACGGCGATCGGTTTGGTGCCTGCGCTGACGTGTTGGGCGCCGTAGGCGTCCACACAAGTTTGGTGCCAGATGGCGAGCCGGGCGGGATGGGCATGGTTGAACGCGGCGACCTCGCCAGAAAGCCGCAAGCACTCGGGCGAGGCGTTGTATCGGGTTTCGTTGCTCGTCCGTCGTTCGTCGGGCAGCTCAAGGCGGCACCCGGGGCACACACTCATGCGGTTCAGGTTATGTTCTTGATCGCCGAACCGGGTCGCGGAGCCAGATCTTGATGGACGCGATGTCGATGGTTCCCTGGTAGATGCGTTCGCGCTTATCGAAGCGCGTGGCCACCGCCCGGAACTGCCGCAGCTTGTTGAAGCAGCGCTCGACGGTGTTGCGCTTCTTGTACCACTCGGCGTCGAAGTTGGGCGGGCGGCCTCCGGCCGAGCCACGCTTGAGCCGATTGGCCTTCTGGTCCTCTTTGACGGGGATGACCGCCTGAATGCCATGTCTGCGCAGGTAGGCACGATTGACCTTGGAGGAGTACGCCTTGTCGCCCATCGCGCGGCCAGGCCGCTTGCGGGGACGGCCGCGCCCGCGGCGCGGGATGCGGAGGGACTCCATCAGCGGGATAAACCGTGGCGAGTCGCCGTGCTGACCCGGGCTGGTCAGCCGGGTGACCGGCCGGCACCGCCGGTCGGCGACCAGGTGAATCTTGGTAGTCAGCCCGCCACGCGAGCGCCCCAGCCCCTCACGGTTCTTAACCGGATTCTTGTGATTCGACGCCGCCCCCGCAGGCCGGTCACGGGCGGGGTCGTCCTTGGCCGGCTCGTGCGGGGCTCCGGCGGCGTGCTGGTGAGCACGGGCAATGGTGGAATCAGCCGACACCGTCCAGTCCTTCCCTTCGGCCTCGTCGCATCCAGCCCGCAGCCCGTCCAGCACCGTCGCCCAGGTTCCATCGCGTGACCAGCGGCGATGCCGTTTGTAGATGGTCTGCCACTTGCCGTACTGCTCGGGAAGGTCCCGCCACGGGCAGCCGGTCCGGGTCCGCCAGAACACCCCGTTGATCGTGCGGCGATGATCGGCCCACCGGCCGCCACGACCAGGGTTGCGCGGCAGCAGCGGCTCCAGCCGCTTCCACTCCTCATCGGAAAGGTCATGTCGATCCAGCACGTATCGGACTTACAGGACACCTCGTTCAAGATCCAGGAGACACGCCCTAGTACTACAACGATAGATTGTGATGGCTTAGCCTGGTCGCATGTCGAGTGCG
>NZ_JBFABE010000119.1:0-9422 GCF_040640155.1 Streptosporangium sp. NPDC023615 | reverse complement strand
TGGCAGAAGTGGATCGAGTCGGGGTCGCCGCCGTGCTCGCCGCAGATGCCCAGCTGGCCCGGCCAGGGAACCCGTCCACTGATCTGGAGGCCCCCACCCGTGAAACCCTACCGAGTCATCGTCACCACGGTGCTGAGCGCGCTGGCCGGTGCCACCGTGCTGGTGCCCGCCGTGCTGAGCTCCCCCGCCCAGGCGACCCCGCCCACCCCCGGCCCGATCGTCAAGCTGTGGAGCTGGAACTGGAACTCCGTCGCCAGGGAGTGCACCGACGTCCTCGGCCCCGCCGGGTTCGGCGCGGTCCAGGTCTCCCCGCCCAACGACTCGATGTCCAAGGGCGGCACGGTCTGGTGGGACATCTACCAGCCCGCCCGCTACACCCTCACCAGCAAGTTCGGCAACGAGGCCGCGTTCAAGAACATGATCGACGCCTGCCACGCCGCGGGCGTCAAGGTGCACGCCGACGCCGTCATCAACCACATGACCGGCCAGGGCAGCACCAGCTACGGCGGTTACACCTTCGGCAAGTACGACTACCCCGGGCTGTACTCGGCGGCCGACTTCCACTCCCCCACCTGCGTGATCAACGGCTCGGACTACACCAACGACGGCGGGCGGGTGCAGAACTGCGAGCTGGTCGGCCTGGCCGACCTCGACACCGGCTCGAACCACGTCCGCGACCAGATCGCCGGATACCTCAACAGGCTGACCTCGCTGGGCGTGGACGGCTTCCGGATCGACGCCGCCAAGCACATCAACCCCGCCGACCTGTCGGCGATCAAGAGCAGGCTGAACGGGTCGCCGTACATCCACCAGGAGGTCATCCAGGGCAACGGCGAGGCGATCTCGCCGAGCCAGTACACCGGGATCGGCGACGTCCACGAGTTCGTCTACGGCCGCAAGCTCAAGGAGCAGTTCGGCGGCGGGCAGATCAAGAACCTGCAGTCGTTCGGGCAGAGCTGGGGCCTGTCGGTGCCCAGCGACAAGGCCGTGGTCTTCCTCGACAACCACGACACCGAGCGCAACGGCTCGACCATGAACTACAAGAACGGCGACGCCTACCGGCTGGCCAACGTCTTCATGCTGGCCTGGCCCTACGGCGCGGCGCGGGTCTACTCCGGGTTCGCCTGGGGCAACAGCGAGGCCGGCCCGCCCTCGGCAGGCGGCGGCTTCGTCACCGACGCCAACTGCGGCAACGGGCAGTGGACCTGCTTCCACCGCCAGATGACCGGCATGGCGCGCTTCAACCGCGTCGTCGACGGCGCCCCGGTCGCCAACTGGTACGACAACGGCAACAACGTGATCGCCTTCAGCCGCGGCAACAAGGGCTGGGTCGCGATCAACAACGAGGGTTCGAGCGTCACCCGCACCTTCACCACCGGCCTGCCCGCCGGGACCTACGCCAACGCGGCCGGAAGCGGCTCGGTGACCGTCGGATCCGGCGGCACGGCCTCGGTCACCGTCCCGGCCAGGGGCGCCGTCGCCGTCCACACCGGCGCCGTGGGCCCCGGCCCGACCCCGACCCCGACCGTGACCCCGACGGCCGACCCCGGCCAGGTCGCCACCACGTTCAACGCGAACGCGACCACCACCTGGGGCCAGAACGTCTTCGTCGTCGGCGACGTCGCCGCGCTGGGCGCCTGGAACCCGGCGAACGCGGTCCCGCTGTCGTCGGCCTCGTACCCGGTCTGGAAGGGAACGGTGAACCTGCCGGGCGGCACGGCGATCTCCTACAAGTACATCAAGAAGAATCCCAACGGCTCGGTGACCTGGGAGAGCGACCCCAACCGCTCCTTCACCACCCCCTCCGGCGGTACCGCGACGCGCAACGACTCCTGGCGCTGACCTGTGATCCCGGCGGGACCCGCCCCGCGGGTCCCGCCGGCCCGGACGTCTTCCGGTGGGCCGGTCCGGGCGGATCAGCCCAGGCGCCAGACGCGGACGGTGTCGTCGCCCCCGGCGGTGACCGCGACGGGGCGCCCCTTCAGGTCGGCCAGGGCGGCGCCGAACACGTTGTGGTCGTGGTCCTTGAACGCCTTCCCGGCGCGCTCCCCGGTGTCCAGGTCGTGGACCCGCGCGGTGGAGTCGTTACTGCCGGAGACCACGACGGTGAGCGAGCCCACCCGGCCGACGGCCAGGGAGTAGACCCATCCGCTGTGACTCAGGATGGGCGGGCGCGCCTCGCCGTCACCGGCCGCGTCGTCGATGTGGATCTCCTGGGCGCCACCCCCGGAGAGCACCACGAGCCTGCCGTCCAGCTCGGCCGTGGTGACGGCGGAGACCTGGCCGCGCTGGACGAGGATCGTCTCGTCGGCCCCGCCGCGCAGCGGCCAGCGGCGCACCGCCCCGTCGCCGCCCCCGGTGAACACGACGGGCTCGCCGTCGAGCACGGCGGCCGCCAGGCCGAACACCGGCGCGGTGGAGGCGCGGCGGGGCTTGCCGATCGCGGCGCCGGTCCTCAGGTTCCACACACGCAGGGTCCCGTCGCGGCCGCCGGCCACCGCGACGGGCTCGCCGTCGAGGTCGGCCACGGTGACGGAGAAGACATTGCCACCGGCGTCGATGGGCTTGCCGATCGCCTTGCGGCGGGCCAGGTCCCAGCGGCGCACGGTCCCGTCGTCACCGGCCGACACCGCGACCGCCCTGCCGTCCAGCTCGGTGACCGCGACGGAGCGCACCCAGTTGGTGTGCCCGGTGAGCGTGGCCAGCGGCCTGCGGGTGGCGAGGTCCCACAGCCGGACGGTGCGGTCGTTGGCGCCGGAGACGATCACGGACGCGCCGCCCACCCGGGCGACCTGCACCGTGCCGACGTCGTCGCGGTGCCCGCGCAGCGGGCCGCCGACCGGGGCGCTCTTCCAGTCGCCGGTGACCGCGGTGGGGGTGGCCGCCGGGGACGCGGACCCGCCGGGAGAGGGGGAGCCGCCCGCGGACGGGGAGGCGTCCGGCGAGGGGACGCCGGACGAGGGGGCGCCGGACGGCGGGGCCGAGCCCCCCGGGGAGCCGGACAACGCCGCCGGGGTCGGATCGGCGGGGCGCTCTCCCGTCCCGGCCAGCAGCGGTGGGAGCACGAAGATCCCCACGGCCGAGACCACGGCCGCCGAGACGGCGGCGGCGGCCCCGATCCGCCACGGGCGTGACCGCCCCGGGTCGCGCGATCCGCCCGGCGCGGTCGTCGCCGGGAGCCTCGTGTCGGGCCCCTCCACGTCGGGCCTCCACTCCCGCGGGCCGGTGCCCGGTCCGGGCGGGGGACCACCGGCGTACGGGGACCACGGGATCGGGCGCGGCGGGTCCTGCGGGAACGCCCCCGGCGGGGACGGCGCGTCCCGAGCAATCCCCGGAGGCGGCGTGTCCCGCGGAGACGGTGCCGCCGGAGGGGGCGGGGTGCCGTACCGGGTCTCGCGTGGCGGTGACGGGAACACCGCCCCCGGGGCGGCCGGGGGCGGGGCGAGCGTCGCGGGGGCCGTGCCCGGGTCGGGCACCGGAGGGCCCGTGTCCGAGCCGGGAGCCGGGGCGACCGGGAACGAGGCGGGCGCCGGCGGAACCGGGGACGAGGCGGGTGCCGGGGACGGTCCGGTG
Organism: Streptosporangium sp. NPDC023615; assembly: GCF_040640155.1. Classification (NCBI taxonomy): domain Bacteria; kingdom Bacillati; phylum Actinomycetota; class Actinomycetes; order Streptosporangiales; family Streptosporangiaceae; genus Streptosporangium; species Streptosporangium sp. NPDC023615. The sequence goes on along the minus strand of NZ_JBFABE010000119.1, from coordinate 5,849 downwards.
GTGCCCAGGGAGGGCTGACGGATGAGCCGGAACAGCAGGTCCGGGGCGGTGGGCCGGTCGTCGGGAGACTTGGCCAGGCAGGCCGCCAGCAGCGGCCGCAACCCTTCGGGCACCTGGGACAGGTCGGGCTCGACGTTGAGGATGCGGTGCAGCACGGCCGGGATGCTGTCCTGGCCGAACGCCGGGCGGCCCGTGGCGGCGAACACCATCGTCACGGCCCAGCTGAAGACGTCGGAGGGGGCGGCGGCCGGCATGCCGTGGATCTGCTCGGGCGACATGTAGGTCGGGGTCCCGACCGCGCCACTGGTCTGGGCGACCGAGGCGTCGAGCGCCTTGGAGATGCCGAAGTCGATGACGCGCGGGCCGTCGTGACCGAGGAGCACGTTGGCCGGTTTGAGGTCCCGGTGCACGATGCCCGCCTGGTGGATGGCGACGAGGGCGGTGACGGTGCTGATCGCGACGCGCTGCAGGACGGCGCCGTCACGCGGCCCCTCGTTCTCGACGGCCTGCTGCAACGACGGCCCGTCGATGAACTCGCTCACCACGTAGAGGTGGTCGCCGCTCTCCCCCGCGTCCAGCACCCGGGCGGTGCAGAACTCGGCGATCTGCCGCGCGACGCTGATCTCCCGCTGGAAGCGGGCCCGCACGACCTGGTCGGTGGCGAACCTCGGGTGCAGCATCTTGACCGCGACGCGCTCGCCGCCCGGATCGCGGGTGTCACGGGCGAGGTAGACCGCGCCCTGCCCGCCCTCACCGAGCCTGGCCTCGATCGCGTACGGACCGAGGCTCGTGGGATCTCCGGGCCGCAGCGCCGTGCCGGCCATCGTGCTCCTCCCCCCGGCGCGCGCCCGCCCGGATCCGATGGGACCCGCCCGGCGGGTCCCGTGCCCCCCGGTCCGCGGCCGGGGGACGCGCCACCCCGCGCGACGTCTTCCGCGAAAGAGCATGCCATCCCCGGCAAGGTACGCCAAACCACTCGTAGGTCCCCTGCCGTCCCCCTTCCTTCCACGACGGGGGGACGGGTGACGGCGTGTCCGGCGGCGCCCCCGGGTGGTGGCGGCGACCGTGTGCGTGAGGCGGGAACGATCCGGCCCCTCCGCGGTGACGACGAGCTCGTGATGTCCTCGGCCAGGTCCTGCTGGCGGGAGAGCGGGTCCCGCACGCCGGCCCGTACCGTCTCCAGGTAGAGCTCCTCCTTGCCGGAGAAGTAGCGGTGGATCAAGACGGAGGGTCACACCATGATCTGGTGGCACGTATATCCCCTGGGTTTCCTGGGAGCCGAGGCCGAGGCGCTGCCCGCGTCCGCGGCCCCGGTGCCCCGGCTGGCGAGGCTGGAGCGGTGGCTGGACCACGCGGCCGATCTCGGCTGCGACGGGCTGGCCCTGGGGCCGGTCTTCGCCTCCGAGACCCACGGCTACGACACCGTCGACCACTACCGCGTCGACCGGCGCCTGGGCACCGAGGCCGACCTGGTCGCGCTCGTCGGCGCGGCCGCCTCCCGGGGGCTCGGCGTGCTGCTCGACGGTGTCTTCAACCACGTGGGCCGGAGCTTCGCCGCGCCGCCGGGCTGGCTGGACGGCGGCACGTTCGAGGGTCACGACCGGCTCGCCGAGCTCGACCACGGCAATCCCGAGGTCGTCGACCACGTCGCCGGCGTCATGGCGTACTGGCTGGAGCGCGGCATCGCCGGATGGCGGCTGGACGCGGCCTACGCCGTCCCGGTGGAGTTCTGGCGGAAGGTCACCGACCGGCTGCGCCCGCGCTTCCCGGACGCGTGGCTGGTGGGCGAGGTCATCCACGGCGACTACGCCGCGTTCGTGGAGAAGGGCGGCCTCGACTCCGTCACCCAGTACGAGTTGTGGAAGGCGATCTGGAGCTCCCTCAACGACCGCAACCTCTTCGAGCTGGCCTGGGCGCTGGACCGGCACAACACCTTCCTGGAGACGTTCGCGCCGCTGACGTTCGTGGGCAACCACGACGTGACGCGCATCGCCAGCAGGCTCGACGACCCCCGCCACCTCGGGGCCGCCCTGGCGATCCTGTTCACGGTCGGCGGGGTGCCGTCGGTCTACGCCGGCGACGAGCGGGGCATGCGGGGCGTCAAGGAGGAGCGCGCCGGCGGTGACGACGCGATCCGCCCGGCCTTCCCCGACGACCCGTCCCTGCTGCCCGCCCTGTCGCCCGGCGGCGGGGAGGTCCACCGGCTGCACCGGGAACTGATCGCCTTCCGGCGGGAACGCCCCTGGCTGACCAGGGCCCGCACCACGGTCACCGCCCTGGCCGACACCGCCCTGTCCTACCGGGTGAGCGACGGCGAGCGGGCGGTGGAGGTGACCGTCGACCTGGGGATGGAGCCGTCCTGGTCCGTGCGGCCCGCCTGAGAGCCCCGCCGCCCGAGGCCTCAGGGCCCGTCCGCACTGTGAGACGTTCCGGATCGTCACTTCCGCGGGCCGGACGGGCCGTCCTGCCGCCGGCCCGCAGGTCCGATCGACAAAAGGAGCGACATGTACTTGTTTGTTTCTCGTTTAGGGGGAAGACGGAGCGCACTCACTTTCAGGAAGAGGGCGAAGATGCCTGTTTCACGAGCAGGGCGTGTGGCCGCGGCGGCGATGCTGGCCGGTTCTCTGGCCGCGTGCGGAGGGGTTGGGGCGAACAAGGGAGCGACCGAGGGGAGCGGTGCTTCGGGGGCGGCGTCCCTGACCACCATGGGGTTCGGTCTTCCCGACGAGATCGCCACGGTGCGGGTGGACGCCTTCAAGAAGGCCTACCCCAAGGTCAATGTGACGATCAACCAGGGCCAGTTCAACGAGCAGGCGTTCCTGTCGGCGGTGGCCTCGGGCAACCCGCCGGACGTGGTCTACCTGGGCCGCGACCGGCTCGGCGGGTACGCCGCCCGGGGGGCCATCCAGCCGCTGGACTCCTGCATCAGCGGCCAGTCGATCGCGACCGGCGACTTCTACCCCGCCGCGCAGCAGCAGGTGCGCTTCGCCGGCAAGTGGTACGCCGTCCCGGAGTTCTACAACTCCATCGTCCTGCTGGTGAACAACAAGGCCGCGCGCGACGCCGGGGTCGACCCGGCGAGCATCGACACCTCCGACTGGGAAGGGCTGGCCGAGCTGGCGAAGAAGATGAACCGGGTCAAGGACGGCAGGATCGAGCGCTTCGGCTTCTACCCCAAGCTGCCGGAGTTCCTGCCGCTGTGGGCCAAGGCCAACGGCGCGGACCTGCTCAGCGAGGACGGCCGCACCGTCAACCTGGACGACCCGAAGGTCGCCGAGGCGCTGGAGTACGCCACCGGCCTGGTGGAGTCGCAGGGCGGGTGGAAGAAGCTCAAGGCCTTCACCGACACGTTCGACTACTTCGGGGAGGGCAACCCGTTCGCCAAGGACCAGATCGGCGCGATGCTGACCGAGCAGTTCGTGATCAGCGCGATGGCCGGGGTCACCCCGGACGCGGACATCACGGTGGTGCCGTTCAAGGACCGCCAGGGCAAGCCCGTGAACATGGTGGGCGGCAACGCCTGGGTCATCCCCAAGGGCGCGCGCAACGTGGACGCGGCCTGCTCGTGGATCAAGACGATGACCGCGGCCGACACCTGGGTCGCGGCGGCCCGCGCCCGCGCCGACAAGCGCGCCAAGGAGGGGAAGGTCAACATCGGCACCTACACCGGCAACGCCAAGGCCGATGAGGTGATCTTCTCCGAGGTGGTCAAGGGAAGCGGCAAGAAGGCCTACGACGACGCCGTGAAGACCATCCGCGCCGTGCAGGAGGCCGGCTTCGTGGTGCCGCAGTCGGCGGCCGCCGCCGAGTTCAACACCGCCTGGCAGGACGCGGGCACGAACGTGCTGCAGGGGCGGCAGAAGGCGGCCCAGGCCCTCGCGGAGGCCGACGCCAAGGCCCAGAAGGCCATCGACGAGGCACAACCGTGAGCCCCCGTCCGGGTGCGCGCGCGGGGAGCCGGCCTTGAGGGCCTGGCTCCCCCGCCCGGAGGCGCGCTGGGCGTACGTCTTCGTGCTGCCGTGGGTGATCGGCCTGCTGCTCTTCCAGCTCGGGCCGATGGTCGCCAGCCTGGTGCTGTCGTTCACCGACTACGACCTGATCAGCTCGCCGCGGTTCACCGGCCTGGACAACTACGCCACGATGGCGCAGGACCCCAAGGTGATACGCGCCATCGGCAACACCGTGTTCTACACCGTGCTGCACGTCCCGCTCTCGATCGGGCTGGCCCTGGGGCTGGCGCTGATCCTGAACCGCATCACCGGCCGGGCGGCCGGGGTCTTCCGGACGATCTTCTACCTGCCGTCCATGACCCCCCACGTCGCCGTGGGCGTGCTCTTCCTGTTCCTGCTGAACGGCCAGGTGGGCGTGGTCAACCAGTTCCTGGCCCTGTTCGGCGTGCAGGGGCCGCAGTGGACCAGCGACCCGGACTGGATGCTGGCGGGCATCGTGCTGATGTCGCTGTGGAACCTCGGCTCGACCACCATCATCCTGTTCGCCGCGCTGCGCAACGTCCCGGCGGAGCTGAGCGAGGCCGCGATGATCGACGGCGCGGGCACGTGGCAGCGGTTCCGGTCGATCACCCTGCCGATGATCAGTGGGGCGCTGTTCTTCGTGGTGATCGTCAACACGATCGCCTCGCTGCAGATGTTCGACCAGGTCTACACGATGTACTTCGGCAACACGCAGGCCCAGAACTCCTCGGGTGACGCCGCCCTGTTCTACGTGATCTACCTTTTCCAGCAGGCCTTCCAGTACCTGCACATGGGTTACGCCTCCGCGCTGGCCTGGGTGCTGTTCCTGGTCATCGCGGTCATCACGGTGATCCAGGTGAAGGTGGGCAACCGGCTGGTCTACTACGAGGCCGAGGAGCGCAGCCGATGACCACCCTGCGACAGGCGCCCCCCGCCGCCGAGCCGGCCGCGCCGGCGCCCGACGACGCCGCCAGGCCGACCCGGAAGATCTTCTTCCTGATCGTGCTGGCCGTCGCCTCGGCGATCCTCATGTACCCGTTCGTCTGGCTGGTCTCGGCGTCGCTGAAACCGCGCGACCGGACGTTCAGCGACCCGTTCCTGCCCTGGCCGACGCCGTTCCGGCCGGAGAACTACGTCTCGGTCTGGGACGCCGCGCCGATGCTGACGTGGCTGGTGAACACCCTGGTCGTGGGCGTCGTCGCCGCCCTGGCGGTGACGTTGTCGAGCGCGTTCGTCGCGTTCGGCTTCGCCTACTTCCGCTTCCGCGGCCGGGGCCTGCTGTTCGCGAGCGTGCTGGGCACGATGATGCTGCCCGGCGCGGTCACCCTGGTCCCGACGTACCTGATCTGGAACTCGGTGGGGCTGACCGGCACGCAGGTGCCGCTCTGGGCGGCCAACCTGTTCGGTTCGGCGTTCTACATCTTCCTGCTGCGCCAGTTCCTGCTGGGCGTGCCCCGGTACGTCTTCGAGGCCGCGCGGGTGGACGGCGCCTCGTACCTGGACCTGTTCCGGCGGATCGCGCTCCCCCTGTCGCGGCCGGCGCTGATCATCGCGTTCGTCTTCGAGCTCAAGGCGAGCTGGTTCGACCTGATGAAACCGCTGATCTACCTGCAGGACCCGGCGCTCTACACGCTGCCGAGGGGGCTGAAGGCGGTGGTCGACCAGTTCTACCAGGGGGGCGACCCCAAGTGGGAGATCGTGCTGGCCGCCAGCGTGATCACCACGCTGCCGCTGATCGCGATCTTCTTCCTGGGGCAGCGGTACTTCCTGCAGGGCATCGCCACCACCGGCCAGCGAGGCTGAGACCGGCTCCGGACGCGTCTCGGCGGCCAGCGCCGCCAACCTCAGGGCGCTGCTGGCGGGCTCGCAGATCATGGA
>NZ_JBFABE010000118.1:0-9810 GCF_040640155.1 Streptosporangium sp. NPDC023615 | reverse complement strand
GCTCTCCGACGAGGAGCTCGCCGCGCTGGTGGAGGAGGCCGTCGCCGAGAGCGGTGCCACCGGGCCGCAGGCCATGGGCCAGGTGATGAAGGTCGTGAACCCGAAGGTCGCCGGACGCGCCGAGGGCGGCCGGGTCGCGCAGGCCGTGCGGGCCCGCCTGGCGTCCTCCTGACATCGGACCGGTCCCGGTCCCGGACGTGGGAGGACCCCCGCCGGGTTCCCCGGGGGACCGTGCGTGGGAGGACCCCCGCCGGGCTCCTTGAGGACCGGACGTGAGGGGGCCCTCCCGCCGGGACCCCTGAGGGGGCCGGGCGGGAGGGCCCGTGTTCACGGGGAACGGACTCCCGGGAACGTCCCGTCCTACCAGTTGCCCCAGTCGTCGGGACCGGTCGGGGCGCCGTCGTTGATGTCCCGTCCGACCTCGCCGCCGTCGTCGCCGCCCCGGTCGCCGCCCCGGTCACCACCGCGGTCGCCGCCCCGGTCGTCGCCGCCGCCGCGGTCGGGCTCCGGCGGGGGCTTGGGCGCGCACCGGCCGGAGCAGCCGCCGAAGCGCTCCATGTTCACCGGGGTGAACGAGGTCGCCTTGACGCCCTTGAGCGCGCCGAGCATCGACTCCTTCCAGATCCGTCCGGAGATCGAGGCGCCGTAGACGTGGCCGTAGTAGCGGCCGCCGATGGTCACGTTGGTCAGGTCGTACTTGAAGGCGCCGCGCGGGTCGCCGAGGCTGACGGCGGAGGCGAGGTCGGGGGTGAAGCCGGCGAACCAGGCGGCGGTGTAGCCGTCGGTGGTGCCGGTCTTGCCCGCCGCCGGCCGGCCGATGCCGCCGACCTCGGTCATCGTGCCCTTGGTGAAGACCCCGGACATGATGTGGGCCGCCGCGTCGGCGACCTCCTCGTCGAGGACCTGCTTGCACTTGGGCTTGTACGACGTCTTCTTGCCGTCTCGGTCGACGCTCTCGGTGATCACCATCGGCGCGCAGTAGGCGCCGCGGGCGGCGATCGTCGCGTAGGCGTTGGAGACCGTCACCGGGTCCATCTCGTTGGCGCCGAGCGTGAAGGTCTCGACCTCCCGCAGCTTCGCGCCGTCGGCGCGCTTGATGCCGAGGCTCTTGGCCATCTTGACCGTCTCGCAGAGGCCGACCTCCTGCTCCAGGCGGAGGAAGAAGGTGTTCACCGAGCCCAGGGTGCCGGTGGTCAGGGTCTTGAAGCCGCCGCTGCTCTCGCTGGAGTTGTGGACCGTGTGGCCGGGGTCGCCGACCGGCTCGCCCTTGCAGTTGCGGAACGCGCTGTAGCCGGAGGCGGTGTAGCCGTCCCCGGTGGCGAAGCCGTCGTTCAGCTTCATGCCCTGGTCCAGGGCGGTCAGCAGGGTGAAGGGCTTGAAGGTGGAGCCCGCCTGGAAGCCGGCGCCGCCCGCGTGGTCCCGGTCGCCGACCAGGTTGTAGCTGATCTCGTTCTTCTTCTTCTTGGTGCCGTACTTGCGGCTGGCGGCCATCGCCTTGACGGCCCCGGTGCCGGGGACGACCATCGCCTGCGCGGCGACCGGCTTGTCGCTGGCCTTGACGTAGTTCTTGATCGCCTTCTCCGCGGCCTTCTGCGCCTTGGTGTCGAGCGTGGTGGTGATCGTCAGGCCGCCCCGCTGGAGGAGCTTCTCGCGCTCCTTGGGGGTCTTGCCGAAGTCCTCGTTGAGCGCGATCTCGTGCTGCACGTACAGGCAGAAGTAGGGGTACCTGCTCTCCTGGCAGCCGCCGGGGGCCTCGACGTCCTTGAAGCCGAGCTTCTTCTTCTTGGCCTCCTCGGCCTCCTGCGGGGTGATCTTGCCGAGCTCGGCCATCCGGTTCAGCACGGTGTTGCGCCGCTCCAGCAGCCGGTCGCGGGCGGCCTTGCCGGCGTCGGGGTCGGTCACGCTCGGGTTCTGCACGGCCCCGGCGAGGGTGGCCGACTCCCAGAGGTTGAGCTTGGAGGCGGGCTTGCCGAAGAAGCGCTTGGCCGCGGCCTGGATGCCGTAGGCGCCCGCGCCGTAGTAGGAGATGTTCAGGTATCGCTCGAGGATCTCCGCCTTGGTGTACTTCTCCTCGGCGTACAGGGCGTAGCGCAGCTCGTTGAGCTTTCTGGAGATGGTCTGCGCCTGCGCGGCGTCCCTTTTCTCCTTGGTCTCGGCGGCGTTGACCAGAACGAGCTTGACGTACTGCTGGGTGATCGAGGAGCCGCCCTGGACGACCCCGCCGCCCGAGACGTTCCTCACCGCGGCCCGGAAGGTGCCCTCCAGGTCGATCGCGCCGTGGTCGTAGAACCGGTCGTCCTCGATCGCCACGATCGCGGTCTTCATGATGTCGGAGACCTCGTCGATCTTCACCGACTCACGGTTCTGGAAGTAGAACTGGGCGAACTGCTTGCCGTCCGCGTCGAGCAGGGTGGTCTTCTCCGCCAGGGGGGGTTCCTTGAGCGGTTCGGGGAGAAGCCGCAGCTCGTTGGTGGCGGCGTTGACCGTCATCCCCGCGCCACCGACCGCCGGAAGTGCCACGGCGGCGGCCAGCACGCCGGTGATCGTCGCCGCCGCGACGAGTTTCAGCACGCCGCCGATCTTGCGGAACACCGAGCCCTGATCTTTGCCTTCAGCTTGCACAGGTCAAGAGTACGTCGGGCTGATGCTCCAAACGGTAACGGAACACCCTTTTGAGATGACTTCTCCCGGTATCGCAGGCGGGTGACTAGTCATTCCCGGCCAGATGGCCGTGGATGACCATGTGAGAATTTGGTCCCGCCGGGGTCTGTCGGCCCGAACGTCTGGTTGCGTACGTTCTCTTTCTGCAGCAATTGAATACCGAGGCCCGACGCCCGCGCCCGTCGGCCCAAGTCACGACTGACCACCTAAGGGGAGTGGGGTCGAATGTGGATCACGGATTGGACCTCCCGTGCGGCCTGTAAGGGTGCGGATCCTGACGCTTTGTTCGTTCAGGGTGCTGCCCAGAACCGAGCAAAGCTGATCTGCCGAGGATGCCCGGTCCGGACCGAGTGCCTCGCCGATGCGCTGGACAACCGCATCGAGTTCGGGGTGTGGGGCGGGATGACCGAGCGCGAACGTCGAGCGCTGCTGCGCCGGCGACCGGATGTCGACTCCTGGCGTGACCTGCTGGAGTTGGCCAAAGAAGAGTACGAGCGAACGAACGAGCTGATCGCCGGCTGAGTTCGCGCCGATCCCGTACGGCTGGCGCCGGGCGCCAGCCGTACACGCATGTCCGGGGACGGTGATACGTGTCGGGCGGCCGGACCTCCGGTCGCCCGTCCGGCGTCGGGCCGAGGACCGCCGAACGTCGGGCCGGGAGGACCGCCGAACGTCGGACCGGGCCGCCGGACCGGGTTACTGGGCGGCCAGCAGCCGGCCCACCTCGCGCAGGCCCTCCAGGTCGTGCACGTCCTGCGCCATGGCGGGGACCCGCGCGACCGGCACCGTGGGATGGGCGGAGACGAAGTGCTCCTGCTCGCGCTGCTCGCGCGCGGCCAGCTGCATCCGGCCGGCGTGCAGCCGCAGGACGGCGGAGGTGAGTTCGTGCTCGCCGCGCGACTCCAGGTCCTCGGCGGCGGCGGTGCTCCGCGCCCCGGACAGGACGGCGGCCGGTGAGCGGTGCACCCGGTTGACCACGAGGCCCGCCAGCGGCATGCGCTCGGCGGCCAGCCTCTCCACGAAGTAGGACGCCTCGCGCATCGCGTCGCGTTCGGGTGAGGCCACGACGACGAACGCCGTCCCCGGGGCCTGCAGCAGCCGGTAGGTCTGCTCGGCCCGTGCCCGGAACCCGCCGAAGACAGCGTCCAGCGCGGAGACGAACGTCTGCAGGTCCTTCAGCACCTGCGCGCCCAGCAGCTTGGTCAGCGCCCCGGCGACGATGCCGAACCCCGCGTTGAGCAGCTTGAACGCGCTGCGTCCCCCGGCCTTGGCCGGGGCCGTGAGCACCCGGATGAGCCGTCCGTCGAGGAAGCGGCCGAGCCGCTCGGGGGCGTCCAGGAAGTCGAGCGCCGAACGGGACGGCGGGGTGTCGACGATGATCAGATCCCACTCGCCCGACCGGCGGAGCTGGCCCAGCTTCTCCATCGCCATGTACTCCTGGGTGCCGGCGAAGCTGGAGGACAGGGACTGGTAGAAGGGGTTCGTCAGGATCTGCCGGGCCCGCTCGGGGTCGGCGTGCGCCTCGATGATCTCGTCGAAGGTCCGCTTCATGTCGAGCATCATGGCGTGCAGCCGGCCGTCGCCCCGCACGTCCGCGACCGGTCTGGGGGTGTTGTCGAGCTCGGTGAGGCCCATCGACTGCGCCAGCCGCCGCGCGGGGTCGACCGTGAGCACCACGGCCGAACGGCCGCGTTCGGCCGCGCGCAGCCCCAGGGCGGCGGCGGTGGTGGTCTTGCCGACGCCGCCGGAGCCGCAGCAGACGACGATCCGGGTGTCCGGGTCGTCGACGATCGCGTCGAGGTCGAGAACCGGTGGCTTCTTCACGCTGCTCCCTGGGTGCGCATCGATTCCGCCAGCTCGTACAGGCCCGACAGGTCCACCCCGTCGGACAGCAGCGTCAGCTCGTAGCGGGGGCGGGCGGACCTCTCCAGCGAGAGCCTCTCCTGCCGTTCCAGCTCGGTGCGGCGGGCGTGCTCGGCGATCTCCTCGGTGAGGGCCTCGGCCACCGCGACCGCGGCGGAACCGCCGTCGGTGAGCCCGGCCGCCTTCAGCCCGAGCGCCAGCTCGGCCGGGTCGAACCTGCCCTCGGCCGCGGCGTCCAGCACGGCCTCGGGCAGCAGCGACTCGCGGACCATGTTGATGAAGATCCCCCCGGCGGGGAGGTCGGCCTCGCGGAGCTCGCGCAGGCCGTCCAGGGTCTCCTGGACCGGCATCTCCTCAAGAAGCGTGACGAAGTGCACCGCGGTCTCGGGGGAGGACACGACCCCGTTCACCAGGTCGGCGTGGTTCTTGATCGGGCCGACCCTTGCCAGCCCGGCGACCTCGTTGGTGACGTTCAGGAAGCGGGCGACCCGGCCGGTGGGCGGGGCGTCCAGCACGACCGCGTCGTAGACCCTTTTGCCGTTCCTGTCCTTGCGGCGGACGGCCTCGCTGGTCTTGCCGGTGACCAGCACGTCGCGGAAACCGGGGGCGATGGTGGTCGCGAAGTCGACGACGCCCATCTTGGTGAGCGCCTTCCCGGCCCTGCGCATGCCGTAGAACATCTCGAGGTACTCGAGCATGGCCTCTTCGGGGTCGATGGCCAGCGCGTAGACGTCCCCGCCGCCCGGCGCGACGGCGATCTTGCGTTCCTCGTACGGCAGCGGGGGCAGGTCGAAGACCCGGGAGATCCCCTGGCGGCCCTCGACCTCGACCAGCAGGACCTTGCGGCCGCCCGCCGCGAGGGCGAGCGCGAGCGCGGCGGCCACCGTGGTCTTCCCGGTGCCGCCCTTGCCGGTGACGACGTGGAGGCGTACGCCGTCCCAGTCGGTGTCGCGAGCTCTCACCTTTCGAAGGCTACCCAACGCCCCCTTGACAACTCGCCGCGGCCTTCCTTCAGGGGTTCCCCGGAGGGGGGCCGTCCTGCCGGGAGAGGGAGGGCGCGGTGGCCCGCCCGTGGACGTGGCGGAAGCCCCTCGCCGTCGCCTTCCCTGGTCAGCGCGGCCCCGCGGGCCCTCCGCGCCGCCGGGGGGACGGCCCGGCGGACGGCGCGTGGCGTTGCGTGGCGGATGCGGCCAGGCGGCTAATCGATCCGGCGGGGAAAGTAAATATGCGGATTCTCACAACCGCGGGCCCCGCCCGGCCGGCGGCGGGGAGGGTGCGGGCGGGCGGTGACGGGCGGTGACGGGCCGCCGGGCGGGGGCGGTCTCGCTAATGTGTCCCGCATGACGAAATGGGAGTACTCGACGGTGCCGCTGCTGGTCCACGCGACGAAGCAGATTCTCGACAACTGGGGCCAGGACGGCTGGGAGCTCGTGCAGGTCGTGCCGGGCCCCAACCCGGAGCAGCTGGTCGCCTACCTGAAGCGGCCCAAGCAGTGACGCCGGAGGACCGGCTGGCCGAACTCGGCCTGACCCTGCCCGAGGTGGTCCCGCCACTGGCGGCGTACGTCCCGGCGACGCGGTCGGGCGACCACGTCTACACCTCGGGACAGCTCCCGATGGTGAACGGCGAGCTGAGGGCGACCGGCAAGGTCGGCGCCGAGGTCGGGGCCGAGGCCGCCCACGACCTGGCGAGGATCTGCGCGCTCAACGCCCTGGCCGCGATCGCCTCGGCGGCCGGAGGGCTGTCGAACGTCGTACGGATCGTCAAGGTGACCGGTTTCGTGGCCAGCGCCCCGGACTTCACCGGGCAGCCGAAGGTCCTCAACGGCGCCAGCGAGCTGTTCGCCGAGGTGTTCGGCGACGCGGGCAGGCACGCCCGCAGCGCGGTGGGGGTCGCGGTGCTCCCGCTGGACGCGCCGGTGGAGGTCGAGGTGATCGCCGAGGTCCGCTGAGGACACCCGGGACCCGGCCCCTTCGGAAGCCGGAAGGGGCCGGGCGGGCTCGTGATTGTCCGGAGCGGTGCCGTACCACATGATGGACCCTGAAACCGAGCAGTGTTCTGGTGGAGGGTCTCAATGGGCGGTATCCCGCTTCCTGGTGAGTTGGGCGAGCGAGCGCGTGACATCCTGGCCGGACGGATCGCCCCGGCCCCGGCGAGGGACGCCGCGACCGTCGTCGTCCTCCGCGAGGACGCCGGCGGGGTGGAGGTCTACCTGCTGCGGCGCAAGGCGAGCATGGCCTTCGCCGCGGGCGCCTACGTCTTCCCCGGGGGCTCGGTCGACCCGCGCGACACCGATCACGCGATCGCCTGGTCCGGTCCCTCCCCCGAGGCCTGGGGGGAGATCTTCCGGGCGGACGGGCGGACGGCCCGGGGGCTGGTGTGCGCCGCCGTACGGGAGACGTTCGAGGAGTCGGGGGTGCTGCTCGCCGGCCCGTCCGCGGAGTCGGTGGTGGCCGACACCACCGGCGACGACTGGGAGGCCGACCGGCTGGCCCTGATCGGCAAGAGCCTGTCCTTCGCCGACTTCCTGGACAGGCGAGAGCTGGTCCTGCGTTCCGACCTGCTCCGCCCCTGGGCCCACTGGATCACCCCGGAGGTCGAGACCAGGCGCTTCGACACCCGCTTCTTCGTCGCGGCGCTCCCGCCCGGCCAGCGCACCCGCGACGTCGGCGGCGAGGCCGACCAGGTCGCCTGGCTCAGGCCCGCCGACGCGCTCGACCGGGCGCGGACGGGCGAGATCTTCCTGATGCCCCCGACCCACCGCACGCTCACCGAGCTCGGCGCCTACGAGAAGGTGCCCGAGGTGCTCGCGGCCGACCGTGAGATCGTGACCATCATGCCCAGGATCGCCCAGGTGGACGGGGAGACGCGCATCGTGCTCGACGACGACTACCGGTTCGGCGCCCCGTGAGCGGGCTGAGGATCCCCCTGGACGGGGGCGAGGGGCCCGACGGGGCCGGTACGGCCCACGCCCTCAACCTGCTCGCCCCGAACCCGTCCGAGATGACGCTGGACGGCACCAACACCTGGGTGGTGGGCCTCGGCGAGGAGGTGCTGGTCGTCGACCCCGGTCCGGACGACGACGGGCACCTCGCACGGGTCGCCGCCCACCTGGAGGGCCGCCGGGTGGCCGCGATCCTTCTCACCCACGGGCACCCCGACCACAGCGGCGGCGCCGCGGCGTTCGCCCGGCTGGCCGGCGCGCCCGTCAGGGCCCTCGACCCGGCGTACCGGCTGGGCGAGGAGGGGCTCGGCGACGGCGACGTGGTCACGGCCGGGGACGTGGAGCTGCGCGTGCTGGCCACCCCCGGTCACTCGTTCGACTCCCTGTGCTTCTGGCTGCCCGAGGACCGGGCGATCCTCACCGGCGACACCGTGCTGGGCCGGGGCACCACGGTCATCGCCCCCGACGGCGACCTGGCCGACTACCTGCGCTCCCTCGACCTGCTGCGCGACAGGGCCGAGCGGGCCGGGGCCGAGGCGCTGCTGCCCGGCCACGGCCCGGTGCTGCCCGACCCGATCGGCGCGCTCGACGGGTACATCGCGCACCGGCGCCGGAGGCTGGACCAGATCCGGGAGGCCAGGCGGCGGGGGGCGACGACGTCCCGGGAGATCGTCGAGATCGTGTACGCGGACGTGGACGGGTCGCTCTGGCCCGCGGCCGAGATGTCGGTCCGCGCCCAGATGGCCTACCTGGACGGCTGAGGGACTCGGCACGGCTCCCGCCCGGAGGGCCCCGGGAACGGTCCTTTTCCCGGAGGGCGTGCTCCCGGGACGTTTTCGGGGCTTCCAGGGCTTCGGGATTTCCGGGGCTTCCGGGGCCTCCGGGCGGGGGCCGGTCAGCGCGAGCGGTTGTGCAGCCGCTCCAGATCCATGATCACCACGGCCTTGGCCTCGATGCGCAGCCAGCCGCGCTGGGCGAAGTCGGCCAGCGCCTTGTTCACCGTCTCCCGGGAGGCGCCGACCAGCTGGGCCAGCTCCTCCTGGGTGAGGTCGTGGTGGACCCGCACGCCGTCGTCGATCCGCTGGCCGAAGCGCTCGGCCAGGTCGAGCAGGGCCTTGGCGACCCGGCCGGGCACGTCGGTGAAGACGAGGTCGGCCAGCACGTCGTTGGTGCGGCGCAGGCGCTGGGCCAGGGCGCGCAGCAGGTGCAGGGCCACCTCGGGGCGGCCGGTCAGCCAGGGACGCAGGTCGTCGTGCCCGAGCCCGGCCAGTCGCACGTCGGTCAGCGCGGTGGCGGACGCCGTACGGGGGCGGGGGTCGAACAGGGACAGTTCGCCGAACATCTCGCTCGGACCGAGCACGCTGAGCAGGTTCTCCCTGCCGTCGGGCGCGGTACGGGAAAGCTTGATCTTCCCTTCGAGCACCACGTAGAGGCGGTCACCGGTCTGGTTCTCACTGAAGAGGGTCTGCCCCTTGGAAAGTTCGACCTCGGTGATGCTCGTGCGCAGCGCCGCGGCGCTCTCACGGTCGAGCGCGGCGAACAGAGGGGCCTTGCCCAGCACTTCGTCGGAGTTCACGGTGCCTCCTGTTTCACGGCTCACGCAGTCATTGTGACCCATCCCACCGTGCGCCCCTTCAGGGGGCCTGGAGCGTAGGCTGTCGGGGTGCTCCGCGACGTCAGCCCCGTAGAGGAATCCCGGCTCGCCCTGGTACGCCGAGCTCGGCGAATGGACCGGATCCTGGGTGAGACCTACCCGGACGCCCACTGCGAGCTCGACTTCACCACCCCTCTCGAACTGCTGGTCGCGACGATCCTTTCCGCGCAGTGCACGGACAAAAGGGTTAATACGGTTACTCCTACCCTTTTTGCGAAATATCTCACCGTGGAGGCGTACGCGGCCGCCGACCGGGCCGAGATGGAAGAGATCATCCGATCCACCGGCTTCTTCCGGGCCAAGACCAACAGCATCATCGGCATGGCCCAGGCCGTCTGCGAGCGCTTCGGCGGCGAGGTGCCGGGGCGGCTCAAGGATCTGGTCACCCTGCCCGGGGTCGGCCGCAAGACGGCCAACGTCCTGCTCGGGAACGCGTTCGGAGTGCCCGGCATCACCGTCGACACCCACTTCCAGCGGCTGGTGCACCGGTTCCGGTGGACCGCCGAGACCGACCCGGTGAAGATCGAGCACGTGGTCGCCGGCCTGATCCCCAAGCGGGACTGGACGATGATGTCCCACCGGCTGATCTGGCACGGCCGCCGCGTCTGTCACGCCCGCACGCCCGCCTGCGGCGTCTGCCCGCTCGCCGCGCTCTGCCCCTCGTACGGCCTCGGCCCGATCGATCCGG
>NZ_JBFABE010000117.1:2656-10301 GCF_040640155.1 Streptosporangium sp. NPDC023615 | reverse complement strand
CGGTGGGGTGCCGGACCGGCACCCCACCGCCCCCGGCGGTCTCGGGGGCACCGCCGGCCTCAGGGGGAGCGCGTCTCGATCCGCCGCCTTCCGGCCATGACCACCACCACGACCGCGTACAGGCCGAGCTGCACCACCGTCCCGGTCACGCTCTGCCAGGGCACCGACCCCTGTTTCAGGGCCTCGTCGAGCGACCCGTCGGCCCCGCTCACCCCGAACGCCAGCACGTTGTTGACCACGTGCAGCGCGATGGCCGCCTCCAGCCCGCCGGTCCGCACCGCCAGCCAGCCCATCAGCGCGCCGAACGCGAAGACGTCGACGATCCCCCAGTCGACATAGGCGTGCACGGCGGTGAAACCGGCGGCGCCCAGCAGGATCCCCGGCCAGGGGTTGGCGAGAAAGGCGCCGAACGCCTGGAGCAGCCATCCCCGGAAGACGTACTCCTCGGCGGCGGCCTGGAACGGCACCAGGAGCAGGGTGACGATCAGCGCGGGCAGGAAACGCTCCCAGCCCACCCAGCCGAACAGATCGCCGAGATCCTCGCCGGTGGCGAGGTAGGTGACGGCGACCGTGGCCTGGCCCAGCACCACGGCGGCGACGGCCACCGCCGCGCACCGCGCCATCCATCGCCACCGCAGGCGGCCGACGACCGAGGAGAGGGTGCCGGGCGGACGGCGCTGGATCCACACCGTGATCCCGTACACGACCGGCAGGGTGGCGGCGATGGCGAGCAGGTTGACGCCCAGTTCGAGAACCGGGTCACCGAACAGCCGGTCGTTCGAGACGCCGACCTCGGCGCCCGCGAGCGCGCCGGCCAGCGTGCCGGCGATGACCACGACGAGCACGACGAGCACGATTCCCAGCAGGCCCGCGGCCGTGCCCAGGACCGGCCGCCACCACGCGTGCAGGCGGGTACGGGCCAGCCGGTCGTAGCGGGTGCCGGACGGGGCCGCCACGGTCCAGGGCCCCCGCTCCGGCGGGGGCGGGGGGTACCGCGCGGCCGGGCCGCCGTACCCGGGGGGCGGGGGGCCGGGGAAGGACGGACCCGGCGGCGGACCCGGCGGCGGACCCGACGGCGGACCCGACGGCGGACCCGACGGTGGGCCGGGCGGTGGGCCGGGGGGCCGCGAGGGCGTCGCCGTGGGTTCGGAATCCTCAGGGACGTGCATGATCTCATTCCGTTTCGATACGTTCACGAAGGTCGTACGTTCACGAAGGCCATCGGGCCGGGAACGGCACACGTCTCGACGCGCCCGGTGTCCCGCACGCGAACCCGGCGCACCTCCAGGCACAACGACACCGGCCGCCTTTCGGTTCCGTCCCGCCGTCCCGCCCCGTCACCCGCCCCGTCCCCGCTCTCGCTCGTCCGTACCCGCCTTGAGCTCGGGTTTCGTGGATGGACGCGGCGGGGCGGGGTAAGTGGCCGATCAACGTCCCCGAACGGGGACGGCGCCGGCCGCCGGCCCGTCGGGGGCGCGGTCAGGGAGGTCTCCACGCTGGAGGGATTGAACATGAGTGAGTACGAGCGTTCCCTGAGGATCGCGGCGCCACCGGAGGTGGTGTTCGACCGGGCCGAGGACCTGGACGGTCTCGACGACTGGCTCCCGCGCGACCTGCACGTGCACGCCGGGGACCGGCCTCCCGCGGTGACCGTGCACGAGGACGCCACCGACACGGACGCCCGCGCCCTGCTCAGGGCCGAGCGCGACCAGCTCCGGATGGAGTGGGGCACCCGCGACACCGGGCGGTACGCCGGATGGCTCCAGGTGGCGGGCATCGGCGAGGAGGAGAGCGAGGTGACGATCCACCTGTCCTTCTTCGACCCGGAGCACGCCCCGCCGGCGGAGGCCGTCGACCGGGCGCTCGGCGACAGCCTGGAGAAGCTGGCCGGCCAGGTGACCCGCCAGGGCGCCTGACCCCGTACGCGGCACCGCCCCCGCGGCCGGGACCATGGGGGCGGTGAGAGGCAGGCGGCCGGAAGATCACGTCCCTGTGTGATCCTCCGGCCCTTGCCCCGTGTTTCGGACCCCGGGACCGCCCGGTTGCATCGTCCGGCCGGATCGGCGCGGGACGGGGAGGATCAGGTCAGGTAGTCGCGCAGGGCGCGGGAGCGGGAGGGGTGACGCAGTTTGGTCATGGTCTTGGACTCGATCTGCCGGATGCGCTCGCGGGTCACCCCGTAGGCGCGGCCGATCTCCTCCAGCGTCTTGGGGCGGCCGTCGCCGAGCCCGAAGCGCATCGCCACCACCCCGGCCTCACGCTCCGACAGCGCCTCCAGGATCGTGTGGAGCTGCTCCTGCAGCAGCGCGGCGGCCACCGCGTCCTCCGGGGTGATCGCCTCGGAGTCCTCGATGAGGTCCCCGAACTCGCTGTCGCCCTCGGTGCCCAGCGGGCTGTGCAGGGAGATCGGCTCCCGTCCGTACCCCTGTACCTCGACGACCCGCTCGGGGGTCATCTCCAGCTCCACCGCGAGCTCCTCGGGGGTGGGCTCGCGGCCGAGGTCGGTGGTCATCTGCCGGTGGACACGCGCCAGTTTGTTGATCACTTCGACCATGTGCACGGGGATGCGGATGGTGCGGGCCTGGTCGGCGAGGGCCCGGGTGATCGCCTGCTTGATCCACCAGGTGGCGTAGGTGGAGAACTTGAAGCCCTTGGTGTAGTCGAACTTCTCGACCGCGCGGATCAGGCCCAGGTTGCCCTCCTGGATCAGGTCCAGGAAGAGCATGCCGCGGCCGGTGTGGCGCTTGGCCAGCGAGACCACCAGGCGGAGGTTGGCCTCCAGCAGGTGGTTCTTGGCGCGGTGACCGTCCTCGGCGAGCCATTCGAGCTCCGCGCGCACATCGGGCTGGAGCCGGTCGGCCTCGTTGAGCCGCTCGGTGGCGAACAGGCCGGCCTCGATCCGCCGGGCGAGCTCGACCTCCTGCTCGGCGTTGAGCAGGGGGATCCTGCCGATCTGCTTGAGGTAGTCCTTGACCGGGTCGGTGCTGGCGCCGACGCTCGACTCCAGGGCGGCAGGCACCTCGTCGTCGTCCGTCAGGACGAGCTCCTCCTCGTCGACGGTGCCCTCCACGGTGGCGGCTTCCATGGCGTTCACACCTTCCCCAGGTCCGGTCGGATACAACAAACCCGTGCAGTTCAAGGTACGTCCCGCGACGGGATGCTGCGGCGCCTGGCTCGCCGTCGTGGCCTTCGCCGCCGCCGGAGAGCCTCCGCCGCCCATGTGTGTTCCCGCCCAGGACAGGGCTATTCCGTTCCGCCGCCGGGAGCTCCGGCGGGAGTTCGGACGGGGGCTTCGCCGAAGGGTGCGATCGTCCCGTTCGCGCGAGGCGTCCCGTTCCGTCCCCGGACCGTGGCCCGGCCGTCCCCGGACCGCCCCCGGACCGCCCCCGGACCGTGGGCGAGCCGTCGCCGAACGGCCGTGGGGCCGTCCTTCCGGGTGGAAGGACGGCCCCACGGTTCACGCGGTGCCGCCACGGGCGTCGCCGGGGCGGTGGATGGGGTCGGGCAGCGGGTCGGACCCCGTCGGATCAGGCCGGGAAGTTCCTCGGGTCGACGCCGCTCGTCCGGGCGTTGCCGTTCCTGACGCGGTTGAGGGTCAGGGTCACGACGGTCGAGCTGGTCGCGTTCGAGGTGAACCTGATCTTCCTGTCGAAGCGCTGGTAGGAGGGGGCGACGGCGAACCTGCCCCGGGAGGTGCTGAACCGGTAACCGGAGGTGAAGAAGATCGTGTAGGTGCCGTCACGGACATCGGGGACGGAGGCGGTGGACCGGGCGCGGACGTACACGCTGATCGCCTTGGACCTGCCGCGGACCAGCGTGACGACGGCATCCCTGCTCGTGCCGTTCTTGACCCTCAGCTTGTTCCGCCCGTTGCTGATGCGGTCGTAGAGGATCTTCCCGTTGCCCGGGCGCGCGGCGGCCTCGGTCGAGGAGACGGCGACGGTCTCGTGGGTCGTGGCGGCCGCCGGGGCGGCGACGGAGCCGGTCAGCAGAACGGACGCGAGGATCGCTCCCGCTAGGGGACGTAGATGGATCATTGCGCAAATATGACCAATTCCCTGAGGACGGTCAACGCGTTTCAGGATTTGTTAGCCCTTTGGTCGTTTTTGTAGGGTTCGAGTTTTCGGTGATCGTCCACACGGCCGCCCTCCCGTTCCGCGCGGACCCCCTCGGGGCCGCCGAGTCCCCGTCCTGTCCGGTCTCTGTGGTGAACGCCGTTTCCCGGTGTCCGCCGGAGGGCGGGGGAAAGGTCAATACAATCCATCCGATGTCAACGACACCGAGGACGAACGCCCCGAGCCGACCGGCACCCCGGTCCCTCCGGGCGGGGGCGACGGCCGCCCGGACGCGGGCGCCGGCCGCGCGGGGCGGGGCGCCGGTCGCGCGGGCCGCCCGGCGGGTCGCCGGTCTGGCCGCGGGGGCGGTGACGGGTGTCGTCGAGCTCGGTTTCCTGGGCGTCGCGGGCGTGCTGTTCGTGGCCCTGGCGCCGTGGCCGGCGGGCCGGCGTGCCGCCCGGCGGTTCGCGGACGCCGGGGCGGCACGGCTGGTCGCGCTGGAACGCGCCCGGCTGGCGGCCTGGTTCGACCACGACACCGGCCGGATGCCGGCCACGAGCGGGTACGGCTACCTCGCGCTGCGGGCGACGGCCGGCACGGTCGCGAGCCAGCTGGCCCTCACCGGCCTCTTCCTCGGCCTGCTGTTCCTGGCCGGTGGCGTCGAGTCACTGCTCTCCGGCGGGTCGTACCTGGTCCCGCTGCGCTACCCCGGCGTGCACCTGACGGTCGACAGCGGCCCGCTGGGCACCGCCTACGGGCTGGGCCTGCTGGCGCTGGCCGCGCTGTGGGGCGCGGCGACGGTGACCGGGGAGCGGCGGCTGGCCGCGTACTTCGCCGGTCCGGGGGAGCGGGAGGCGATGCGCCGCCGCATCGAGGAGCTGACCGCAACCCGCAGCGGCATCGTCCGGGCCGTCGACGACGAGCGGCGGCGCATCGAGCGCGACCTGCACGACGGCGTCCAGCAGCGGGGCGTGGCCCTGGGGATGCTGCTGGGCCGGGCGCGGCACGGCGCCGACCCGGCCGCGGTCGCCGCCCTCGTGGACCAGGCCTACGCCGAGTCGCGCCGCCTCCTGGACGAGCTGCGGAGCGTGGCCTGGCGGGTCTACCCGGCGGACCTGGACGAGCTGGGCCTGCGCGCGGCCCTGGCGGGGGTGGCGGAACGCGCGGGCCTGCCGGTGACCGTCCGCCACGGCCTCGCCGAACGCCCGGTCTCCGAGATCGAGACGGCCGTCTACTTCGTGGTCCGCGAGGCCATCGCCAACGCCGCCAAGCACGCGGACGCACGGGAGGTGCTGGTGGTCCTGAGCGAGGACGAGCGCGCGGTGACCGCGCGGATCCGCGACGACGGCCGGGGCGGGGCCGACCCGGCCGGCGGCGGGCTGTCCGGGCTGGAGCGGCGGGTGCTGGCACTGGACGGCACCTTCGAGGTGGAGAGCCCGCCCGGCGGCCCGACCACGATCACGGCCACCCTGCCCCGCGCCGTGCGCGAAGGCCCGGGGGCGTCGTGCGCCTGATCCTCGCCGACGACTCCGTGCTGTTCCGCGAGGGCCTGGTCCGCCTCCTGGAGGAGGCCGGGCACGCGGTGGTGGCGGCGGTGGGCGACGCCCCGGGACTGCTCGCGGCCGTGGACGAGCACCGTCCCGACGTGGCGATCGTCGACGTGCGCATGCCGCCGGGCCAGGCCGGCGAGGGACTGCGGGCCTCCCTGGCGATCCGGGAGCGACGGCCGGACGTCGGCGTGCTCGTGCTCTCGCAGTACGTCGAGACGACCTACGCCTCCCGGCTGCTCGCCGGAGCGCCGGAAGGGCTGGGATACCTGCTCAAGGACCGGGTCACCGAGGTGGGGGAGTTCCTGGAGTCGCTGGAACGCGTCGGCGCGGGCGGGACGGTCTTCGACCCCGAGGTGGTCAGGCGGCTGCTCGCCCGCACCACGCGCTCCGACCCCCTCGGGCGGCTCACCCCGAGGGAGGCCCAGGTGCTGGAGCACCTGGCCCAGGGCCTCGTCAACGCCGCGATCGCCGAACGCCTGCACGTCTCGCAGAGCGCGGTGGAGAAGCACGTCAACGCGATCTTCGACAAGCTCGGGCTCGCCCGCGTTCCCGGCTACAGCCGGCGCGTCCTGGCCGTGCTGCGCTACCTCGGCGCCTGACCGGCGCCACCGGGGGCCGCGAGACGGCCGATCCTGGCCAGGAGCAGCAGCGCGCACGCCGCCGAGGCCAGGACGAGCCACACCACGAAGGAGGGATACAGGTACGCCACCTGGAACCAGGTGGCGTCACCCCCTCGGGACAGCACCCGGAACACGTCGGTGATCGTCAGGCAGAGCAGTCCCGGCGCCGCGTACGGCAGCAGCCGGGCCGCCGTCCGCCACCGTGACCGCCCGGCGCGCCGTGCCGCCCAGCGGCGCGAGCGGACCAGCCCCCGCCCGGCGAGGACGAGCGTCAGTACGGCGGCGAGCGCGAACGCGGCGTCGACGAGCCGGAACGGGAAGGGGGAGGACGGCGGCCCGGGGTCGCGCCCCTCGGCCATGGCCACCAGCGCGTCGGCGATCGCGCCGGCGTCGTCGTAGGCGGTGCCGGTGTTGGCCGTCACGACGACGCCGTGGCCGGAGCGGAGCAGCAGCGTCTGCCGGGCCGTGGCGGTGGACAGGTCGCCGTCGTGCTCCACGACGGGCGCGCCGCTCCCGGTCCTGCCGAGCGCCCAGCCCAGGCCGTAGGAGCGCTTGATCCGGGACGGGGTGCGCATCTCGGCCACGCTCGCGGCGGAGACGACGCGGACGCCGCCGGGGCCGACGCCCTCGCCGGCCTGCATGATCATCCATTGCGCCATGTCCCGCGCGCTGCTGATCACCCCTCCCGAGCCGTTGCCGAAGCCGGGCGGTTCGGGGACGGCGAACGTGACGCCGAGCAGGTGCAGGTGTCCCCGCGCGCTCGCGGGCAGGTCCCGGTCGGTGTCGATCGTGAGGCTGTCGCGCATGCCGAGCGGGCCGAACACGTGGGTCCGCAGGCGTTCGGCGAAGGGCACCCCGGCCACCACCTCGACGAGCCTCGCCGCGACCTGGAAGTTGGTGTTGTGGTAGCTCCACCGCGTGCCCGGGTCGGCGGCCAGCCGTGCCCCGCGCAGCCGCGCGACCGCCTCGCGCAGGGAGCGCGGCTGGGGCAGGCTCCTCTCGCGGAAGGCCGACGTGGCCATCCCCGACGTCTGGTCCAGCAACTGCCGGACGGTGACGCGCGCGGCCCGCGGGTCGGCCATCGTGAACTCGGGGAGCGCCTCGCGCACCGGCGTGTCGAGCCTGATCCTCCCCTCCTCCACGAGCTGCATGACCGCCAGCGAGGTGAAGGACTTGCTGAGCGAGGCGACGGCCATCGGTGTCCGCCCGGTGACCGGGGCGCCGGAGGCGGTGCGGCCGTAGCCGGCGACGTGCACGATCTCCGTGCCCCTGGTGACGGCGACCGCGACGCCGGGCAGGCCGGTCGCCTCGCGGTAGGCGTTCACGAACCGGTCGACGGCCGCGGGGGAGAGGGCGGACGACGAGGACGACGAGGACGACGAGGACGACGAGGACGACGAGGACGACGAGGACGACGAGG
>NZ_JBFABE010000117.1:0-2559 GCF_040640155.1 Streptosporangium sp. NPDC023615 | reverse complement strand
AGGGGGACGAGGGGGACGGCGGGGGCGACGGGGCGGCGGGCGGGGCGGTCGCCGGCGCGAGGACGCAGGCGGCCGAGAGGGCGGCGGCGAGACGCCGGAACGTCCGGCGGCCGGTGATGTCGAATTCGGGCATCACCCGACCGTAGGGACGCCACGCGGGCCGGACCATTGCGAGATTCCTCCGTGTCCCCTGCGAGAAACCACAGGGTCGCCGGTCGCGCCCTCCTCTCCCGGCCCCCGGACCCTCCCGGACTCGTGAACCCCCGCCCGGCTCTCCCCGCCTTCGCGCCCGGAGCCGGGCAGGTCCGGTGCCCGCCTGGCGCATCCCGTACCGCCACGAATGAGGTGAGTATTTTGCGAAGATAAGTAGAAACATTGCAGACATCTGCCCGTCATCCTATGGTGTCAGCAGTGCCGCCCGTCGATCTCCGGTGGCCGGCGGCACTCCCACCCCCCGACAGGCAGGCTCGCGGTGACGGCGCGTCCCGTCGGCCACGGCGATCCGGCCCGGCGTGACGAAGGGTCAGCCGATGACGACATCCGACCGATCACCCACCCGCCCGCTCCGCCTCGGCGGACGGGTCAGGATCGTGCTGGCGATCCTGCTGGCCGCCCTGTGCTGGACCGGTGCCCAGGCGCCGCCCGCCGCCCGTGGCGCGGCCGTCCCCGAACAGTCCTCCAACGTCCACCTGTTCTACTACCCCTGGTACGGCAATCCCCAGGTGAGCGGGGGCTGGCGGCACTGGGAGCAGGGCGGCCACACCCCGCCCGACGACATCGGCGCCGACCTGTACCCCACCCTGGGCGCCTACGACTCCGCGGACCACGCCGGAGCCGTCACCCGGCACATGCAGTGGATCAGGCAGGCCGGGGTCGGCGTCATCGTCTACAGCTGGTGGGGCGTCGGCGGCCCCGAGGACCGCATCGCCCCGGGCGTGCTGGACGCGGCCGCGCGCCACGGCATCAAGGTCGCCTGGCACCTGGAGCCCTACGGCGGGCGCACCGCTGCCTCCACCGTGGCGGACATCCGCTACATCAACGACCGCTACGGCTCCCACCCGGCCTTCTACCGCTCGGCCGAGCACGGCGGCCGGGCCGCGTTCTACGTCTTCGAGAGCCTGCGCGTCGCCGACTGGTCGGCGCTCGACCAGGTCACCGCGAACAACATCGTGCTCGCCCAGACCACCGACACCTCGAGGATCGCGCACTTCTCCGGCATGTACACCTACGACGGGATCGCCGGTGCCACCGCGCCCGGCTGGGCCGAGGCGGGCGCCTACGCCAGGCGCAACGGCCTGGTCTGGGCGCCCTCCGTGGCCCCCGGCTACATCGACGACCGTGCGGTGCCGGGCAACACCACCCCGACCCTCGGCCGCGCGAACGGCGCCACCTACGACCTGGAGTGGTCCAACGCCCTGGACCCGGCCAAGGGCGGCCTGCCCACCTGGGTCTCGATCACCTCGTTCAACGAGTGGCACGAGGGCAGCTCCATCGAACCGGCCGACTCCACCCCGCCCGCCGGGTTCGGCTACCAGACCTACGAGGGCGCGTACGGCAGGACCGGGACCGCGGCGGAGACCGCCTACCTGGACCGGACGAAGCACTGGGCGACGGAGTTCGAGACCCGCAGGGCCGGCGGCCAGGGCGACACGCGTCCCCCCACGGCGCCGGGTGCCGCGCGGGCCGTCCCGGCCTCGCCCACCGCCGTGACCGTGGGCTGGACGGCCTCCGCCGACGACGTCGGGGTGACCGGCTACGACGTCTACCGCGAGACCGGCGCCGTCGACACCCTGGTGGGGAGCACCACCGGCACGTCGTTCACCGTCACCGGTCTCACCCCGTCGACCACGTACTCCTTCTACGTGGTCGCCAGGGACGCCGCGCGGAACACCTCGCCGCCCTCCGGCACGGTGACCGCCACCACCGGCCCCCCGCCGGGCTGCTCCCCGAACGCCGGTGACCTGGCCAGGGGCAGGCCGGTCGTGGCGAGCGGTGTCACGCAGAACTACGTGGCGGCCAACGCCGTCGACGGCGACGCGTCCACCTACTGGGAGAGCGCCAACCACGCCTTCCCGCAGTCGATCACCGTCGACCTGTGCGCGCCGGTCCAGGCCGGGCGCGTGGTGCTGAAGGTGCCGCCGGCCGCCGCCTGGTCCAGGCGCACCCAGACCCTGTCGGTGCTCGGCTCCGCCGACGGCGCGTCGTTCGCGACCCTGGCGGCCTCGCGGGGCCACGTCTTCGACCCGGCCACCGGCAACACCGTGACCGTCACGTTCCCGGCGGCGGCCGTCAGGTACGTGCGGCTGACCTTCACCGGCAACACCGGCTGGCCGGCCGGGCAGCTCTCCTCGTTCGAGGTGTACCGCCCCTAGGGGAGACGCCCGCGGGGAGGCCCTCCGGGGCCCTCCGCGGGCAGCCCCTCGCCCGGGGGCCCCGCCCGTGGTCCCCGCCCAGGGGTCCACGGCCGGGGGTCCACGGCCGGGGGTCCACGGCCGGGGCCCCGAGTTCACTGTCATCTTGTGTCAGTGAAGTCCAGCCGCCTCCTGTCGATCCTCCTGC
>NZ_JBFABE010000116.1:0-11146 GCF_040640155.1 Streptosporangium sp. NPDC023615 | reverse complement strand
GCCGCCACCGGCGTCTCCCGCCTGCGCGCGGTGATCGACACCAGCCGCAACGGCAACGGCCCGCTGGGCAGCGAGTGGTGTGACCCGGCCGGCCGGGCCATCGGCACGCCGAGCACCAACGCCACCGGCGACTCGATGATCGACGCGTTCCTCTGGATCAAGCTGCCGGGCGAGGCGGACGGGTGCATCGCCGGAGCCGGGCAGTTCGTGCCGCAGCGCGCCTACGAGCTGGCCCTCGCCGGCTCCCCGCCGCCCGTGACCCCCACCCCCACCGTGACCCCGACCGTCACGCCCACCCCGACCGTCACGCCGACCGCCGGACGGGCCTGCACGGCCACCTACAAGGTCGCCGGCTCCTGGCAGGGCGGTTTCCAGGGAGAGGTGACGGTGAAGAGCACCGGCACCGCGCCCCTGTCCGGCTGGACGGTGACCTGGTCCTTCCCCGGTGACCAGCGCATCACCCAGCTCTGGAACGGCCAGCACACCCAGAGCGGCGCGGGTGTCTCGGTGCGCAACGTCTCCCACAACGGCTCCCTCCCCTCGGGTGCCTCGGCGAGCTTCGGGTTCACCGGCAGCTCGTCCGGGTCCAACCAGGCGCCCTCCCAGATCGGCTGCACCGCCGCCTGACCCGGCGATGTGGCGTGGATCCGGTACGGCTCACACGGATGCCCCCCGTGCGAGCCGTACCGGATCCTTTTGCGTTCCGCCCCGGCCGGGGGAGGAGGCGGTGTTTCGGCGCCCGGTGGAGGTGGGGCCGGCGCCTCGGCGGGATCCTCCCGGTCAGTCCGGGGCCCCGTCCGGCCCCGGGGCGCGGAGGGGGCCGGGGGGTGCCGCCTCCATGGCGGCGGTCGCCTTCGTCATGATCTGCCGCATGGTCTCGATCTCCTCGGGGGTGAGCCGGTCGATCAGGAAGGCGCGCACGACGGCGACGTGCCCAGGTGCGGTCCGCCGCAGGCAGCGCATCCCCTGCTCGGTGAGCACGGCGAGCACGCCCCGCTCGTCCGAGGGGCAGCTCGCCCGTGCGACGAGGCCCTTCCTCTCCAACTGCCCGATCTGGTACGTGAGGCCGCTCTTGGAGACGATCAGCCTGTGAGCGAGCTCCGTCATCCGTAACTGCCCGCCGGGGCAGGCGGAGAGTTTCGCCAGGATCTCGTACTGGGCGTGGGTCAGGCCGGAGTCGGCCTTCAGCTGGTCCTCGACGCGACGCTCCAGCAGGTGCGTGGCGGCCACGTAGGCCACCCACGCGGCCATCTCGGCCTCATTGAGCCATCTCGTCTCGCTCACCCTCATATTTTATGCTTGTTCGAATTTGAACTAACCGCTAGGGTTCTGTACAAATTCGAATGACATGAGGAGTCACCATGGTTGACAGAGTCCGTCCCTACACCCTGCTGGTGGCACGCGTCGTCCTGGGCGTGGTCTTTCTGGTGCACGGCTGGCAGAAGTTCGCGACGATGGGCCTGGCCCAGACCACGGCGTTCTTCGACTCGGTGGGCATCCCGCTGGCGGGCATCGCCGCCCCGGCGGTGGCCGTCCTGGAGGTCGTCGGCGGCATCGCGCTCATCCTGGGCGCCGCCCTGCCCGTCTTCGGCACCCTGCTCGCGCTCAACATGCTCGGCGCGATCCTCTTCGTGCACGGCGCCAACGGCTTCGGCGCCGACAAGGGCGGCTACGAGTACGTCCTGGTCCTCGCCGCCACCACCCTGGCCGTCGCCTTCAGCGGTGGTGGCGCCCTCGCCGTCGACGCCCTCTGGCAGCGCCGCCGCCACCCCGTCGCGGTCTGATCCTCCCGGCCGCGTCCGGCACGTCCACCCACCGCCGGACACGTCCGCGCGCACCCATCCGGCCGGCCCGTCGACGTTCCCGGAACTCAGGCGGGCAGCTGGGCGTCCAGGCGGTAGCCGTCCACGGTGACGTAGACCTGGTCGCCGGGGCGGGCGTTCAGGCGCATCAGCACGGGCTGCAGCGAGTCGAAGACCGGGTGGTCCCGCCAGACCAGGACCACGGCGTTGTCGCCGGGGCCGGTCACCGAGAGCAGCGTGCCGGGGCGCATGCCCAGGCGGGTGGCGTACCCCTCGGGCACGGCCACCGGGCCGCCCCGCAGGTGGTCGCTGGTCACCTCTATGCGCTGCCAGCGGCTCGGGTCGGCGGTCGGGCTCGCGGGCGGGTGCATGGGGGCCCGCCGGCTGGTGATCAGATGCGGCCGGGTGTTGCCGCCGGACAGGGCCGAGAGCGTGGCCAGGGCGGCGCGCGGGTCGATGGCGCTGGTGTTGACCTGCGGGACCGGCTGACCGCCGCGATGGTGGTGGCCGTTGGCCCCCGGCGTGCGGCGGGGCAGCTGCCTGGTCTCCCCGGCGGGGGGCTCCTCCGGGGAGGGCCCCTGCGCGGAGCTGGCGGCGAGGGCGTCCAGCCAGGCCTGGGCCGAGTGGGCGCGGATGCCGAGCTGGTGCTCCATCAGCCCGACCGCGTCGCTGTCGGCGGGCTTGTTCGCCAGGAGGCGGCGGGTCCGGTCACGCAGGCCGCCCAGGTCGCCCACGACGAGCCAGTCGTCCTGGAGGCGCCGGTCCGGCATGAGCGTGACGAGCACCCGCCACAGCGGGGTGCGCAGCGTGGGGACCTCGATCGGGTGCGCGGGGTCGGCGCCGATCAGCTGCTCCTTGGTGGCGGCGGCGCCCAGCCACTCGGTCAGCCCGAACATGTGCCCGGTGAGGGGCGCGGACTCCGAGGAGCGCAGCCAGAGCAGGATGCGCTCCTCGGCGGCACGCTGGGCCGCCGACAACGCGTCGCGGTCGGCGTTCAGCTTGTGCGCCAGCGCGCGCAGGCTGATGGGGTCGACCGCGAAGAGCCGTTCCACCGCGACCGCGCGCTCCAGCGGGCCCCAGTCGCGGAACATGTTGTCCACCAGGCGCACCAGCGGGTACTCGCTGAGGTCGGCACGCGCCCCGGCGGCGGCCGGCTCGGCGGCCGGGACGGCGGGCGCGCCGGGAGCCGCGACGGAGGTCTCGGGAGCGGAGGAAGCGGCGGGAGCGGCGGCGGGGACCTGTCGCCGCTCCTGGGCGGTCTGGGGCACCCGCGGCGCCGCGGGACGGGCCGGGGCCGGAGTCTGGGCCGGGACCTGCGCGGGCACCCGGGGCGCGGACGGCTGCGCGGGGGCCGACGGCTGCGCCGCGGGCCGGGACGGCACCCGGTCCTGGGTCTGCCGGGCGTGCGACGGCTGCTGGACGTGCGACCCGGCCGAGGCCGCGGCCGGTGCGGCCTGCTCGGCGATGCCCGGGATGCGGCTCAGCACCTCGCGGAACATCGCGGTGACCATCACCTCCGGAGAGGGAGGCATGGCGGGCCCGTTCAGGTCCCCGGCGGTCAGCCGGCGCAGACGGGCCCATCCGCCCAGCCCGGTGACGGCCGAGCGTGCCTGCTCGGGCCAGCCGGGCAGGGTGGGATCGACCGTGTGGACGTGCAGCGCGGGCAGCACGTCGCTCAACGGCAGATGATCCCAGCGGGACAGCGAGAGCCGGGCCAGCCTGTCGCAGACCCAGTCGAGCCCGGCGGCGCCGAGGGCCTTGGGAAGGGCGACCGACGACCACCAGCCGGCGGGCAGGCGGGGGTCGTCCAGGGCTTCGGCGACCTGCTGGGGGCGGCTCCAGCGCAGGGCCGGCACCAGATCGCTCAGGCAGATCGATGACTCTGCATCCATCGGCGGACCGCAACCTCCCCAAAGTGACGCGTGTGGCTAGTGGTGCAGCTTACGCCGCAAGCTATCAATTGGTGTTAAGAGGGTAAAGCTCGTTCGTACCCAAATCAGACGGAAGGACACGCGGCCGGCCGCCCAGAACCGTTACGGCCTCCGCGCCGGCGCGACGCCCCGCGTCGAGCGCGGCCTCGTCGCCGGCCCCGCTCAGCAGGGCCGTCAGCAGCCCGGCGGCGAACGCGTCCCCCGCTCCAATGGAGTCAACCACCTCGGTGGCCAGCGCGGGAAGGCGTGCGGCCAACTTTCCGTCCCTGGCCATCAGCGCGCCACGGGAGCCGAGCTTCACCGCGGCGGCGCCGTAACGCAGGCTCAGGCGCTCCGCCGCCCCCTCGGGGGTGGCCTCCCCGGCCAGCAGCAGTGCCTCGTCCAGGTTGGGGATGATCAGCCGGGCCGCCGCGGTCTCCAGCAGGAAACGCTCGACGCCGAACGAGCGCAGGAACCCGGTCGAGGCGGGGTCCACGCTGATCGAGACGCCGCGCCGGGACGCCTCGGCCATGGCCAGCCGGGCGAGCTGCAGCCCGGGGTCGGCGAACAGGGTGTAGCCGGACAGGTGCAGGTGACCCACCCCCTCCAGCAGGCTCTCGTCCCAGTCGCCCGTGCCGATGTGCCCTCCGGCGCCGCGGTTGGTGAGCATGGACCGCTCCCCGGTCACGTCGACCATGGCGATCACCACCGCCGTCGGCCGGTCGGGGTCGACCCGCAGGTGCGCCCGTACCCCGGAACGTCGCAGCTCGGCGGCGTGCCAGTCGGCGGTGTCGAAGCCGGCGCGGGTCAGGATCCGCACGTCGGCCCCCAGCCGGGCGGCCCAGGAGGCCGTGTTGGCCCCCGAGCCGCCGGGACGCAGCACGATGTCGGCGGCGGTGTCGGTGCCGACGGCCAGGCCGGACCGGGCGGACCCGGCGTGCAGCGCGACGACGTCGGTCACCACGTCACCGATGATCAGCAGGCCGTTTCCGGTCACGGCGTCCTCAGTCTCCCCGGCTCCAGCAGGTCGCGATCCGCCCGGCGAGGCGGACGTTGCCCCGCACGGCGGCGAGGTTCGCCTCCAGCGAGGCGCCGTCGGTGCCGCGCACCAGGTAGCCGAGCAGGAACGGGGTGATGGCCTGGCCGGTGACGCCCTCCTCCCGCGCCGCGGCGAGCGCCTCGGCCAGGACCCGGTCGTGCAGGGCGGGGTCGAGCTGCTCGGCCCGCGGCACCGGGTTGGCGACGATCAGCGCGGCCTGCGGCCCGCCGAGCTCGTCCTGGGCCCGCATGATGCCGGCGGCCTCGTCCGGGGTCTCGATCCGCCAGTCGAGCGGCTCGCCCGAGGAGTGCAGGTAGAAGCCGGGGAACTCGCCGGTCCGGAAACCCGCGATCGTGACGCCGCGCGTCTCCAGCCGCTGGAGGGTGGCCGGGACGTCCAGGATCGACTTCACGCCCGCGCAGACCACGGTGATGCGGGTGCGGCTCAGCATGTCGAGGTCGGCGGACTCGTCCTGGTCCTCGGTCCACCCGCGGTGCACGCCGCCGAGCCCGCCGGTGGCGAAGATCCGGATGCCCGCCCTGGCGGCCAGGAACGAGGTGGCCGAGACGGTGGTGGCCCCGCTCGCCCCGAGCGCGGCGGCGGCGGGCAGGTCGCGGAAGCCCAGCTTGTGCAGGCCCGGCTCACCGGCGACGCGCTCCAGCCGGTCCTTGTCGAGGCCGATGTGCGCCACCCCGTCCAGCACCGCGATCGTCGCCGGTACCGCCCCGGTCTCGCGGACGATCTGCTCCAGCTCCACCGCGACCTCCAGGTTGCGGGGCCGCGGCAGGCCGTGGGAGATGATCGTCGACTCCAGCGCGACGATCGGGGCGCCCCGGTCCAGGGCCTCGGCCACCTCCTCGGAGGGGCGGAGCATGTCGGTGAGGGCCGGTCGGGTGGTACCCATGAGGCGGTTCTGTCTTCCTGTCCGCGGTAATGATCATCGTGCTCTTCTGGAACGGGGCAAACGACACCGTCCTCCCAGAAAGAGCAGGTTACGGCGGTTGCGGGTAGACGTCCACTCGAAGATCAGCCGATGACCATGACGCCGGCCAGGGAGATCCCGCCGATGACGGCGGTGGCGATGCCGCCCAGGAGCAGTGATCGCCCGCCCCGCGCGAGCCGCCGCAGATCGACCCCGGTGCCCAGCGCGAACAGGGCCGCCGCCAGCAGCACCGCGGTCAGGCCGGGGATCGCGGAGGTGACCCCGGCGGGTACGACGCCCAGGCTCCGGACCGCGACCGCCGCGACGAACCCGGCGACGAACAGCGGAACCACCGGCGGGCGCCGTCCGGGCTCGCCGGCCGGGCGGTCGGCGGCGCCGTGGCGCAGGACGGCGGAGGTGAGGCCGACCATCGGGGCCAGCAGCAGCACCCGGGCCAGCTTGACGGCCACCGCGCTCGCCAGCACCCCGGCGCCGGCGGCGGCGCCGATGGCCGCGACCTGGGCGACCTCGTGGACCGACGCGCCGGCCCACAGGCCGAGCTGGTGGGGCGTCAGGCCCAGTGCCCCGGCGAGCAGGGGCAGTACGACGATCGAGGCACTGCCGTACAGCACGACCACGCTGACCGCGGCGGCCGCGTCGTCGTCGTCGCTCCCGGCGACCTCGTGCATGGCGGCCACGGCCGCGGCGCCGCAGACGGACACGCCGGTCGCGATGAGCAGGGACCTGCGGGGGTTCACCCCGAGGCGGGCCCCGATCCACCGCGTCACGCCGAACGTGACGCCGGTCGCGACCGCGACCACCGCCAGCGCGCCCCCGCCCAGCGCCAGCAGTTCCGGAAGCGCGATCTGCAGCCCGAGCAGCACGATCGCCACGCGGAGCACCCGCCGGGAGGCGAACCTGAGCCCCGGTGCCAGGCGCGGGTGCAGGCCGACGAGGTTGGTGAGCGCCACCCCCAGCCCCACCGCGAGCACGGCCGCGCTCACCCCGGTGACGAGCCGGCTCGCCGCCGTGGCCAGCACCGTCGCCACGACCACGACGGCGAGTCCGGGCACCAGCGGCCACAGGTGCGCCGCCCACGGTCCCGCCGCCCGTGGCTCCGCCGCCCGTGGTCCTGCCGCCCCCGGTTCCGCCGTTCGTGGCCCCGCCGGGCGTGGTTCCGGCGTCCGTGGTCCCGTCGTGCCTGGTCGTGCCGTTCGTGGCTCCGTCACCCGCGACTCCATTGTCCGTGGCTCCGTGTCCGAGATTGCGTGTCCGAGATTGCGTGTCCGAGGTTGCGTCGTTCGTGGCCGTGCCGTCAGTGGTCGTGCCGGGCGTGGCTCCGCCGTTCGTGGTCGTGCCGTCCGGGACTCCGTCGTCCCGGGGAGGAGGCGGCCATGGTCCGAGTCTCGGCCGGACGGGGCACGGCCGGTAGCCGCCGCCTCGGTGGGAGGTCATAGCCTGGAGCTATGAGTGAGCTGCCCGATCTAGAATCCCTGCGACTGCTCGTCGACGTGGACCGGCTGGGCAGTCTCGGCCAGGCCGCCCGCGCCGCGGGCATCGCGCAGCCGTCGGTGAGCAAGCGGATCTCACGGCTCGAGCGCCGCCTCGGGCTGCCGCTGCTGGAACGCACCCCGCGCGGCTCCACCCTCACCTCGCAGGGCGTGATGGTCGCCGCCTGGGCCGCGCAGGTGCTGGCCGCCGCCGAGGAGCTCATGCGAGGGGTCGAGGCGGTACGGCACGGCCGGGCCGCCCACCTGCACATCGCCGCCAGCATGACGGTGGCCGAGTACCTCCTGCCGCGCTGGCTGGGCGAGCTCCAGGACCGCGAGCCCCAGGTCCAGGTCGGCCTGGACGTGCAGAACTCGGCCGAGGTGGCGAGGCTGATCGGCGGGGAGATCGAGCTCGGGTTCGTGGAGGGGCCCTCGGTGCCGCAGGGGCTGGTGTCGCGGGTGGTGGCCACCGACCGGCTCGTGGTGGTGGTCGCGCCCGGCCACCCGTGGGCGCGGCGGCGCACACCGCTGCTCGCCGCGGAGCTGGCCGCCACCCCGCTGGTCGTCCGCGAGCGTGGCTCGGGCACGCGCGAGACCCTGGACCGCGCGCTGGCCGGTCACGCCGTCGCCGCGCCCAAACTGGAGCTCGGCTCGAACGCCGCGGTCAAGGGGGCGGCCCGCGAGGGCGCCGCCCCCGCGGTGCTCAGCGGGTACGCGGTGGAGGCCGAGCTGGCGGGTGGCCGGCTGATCGAGGTGCCCACCAGGGACATCGACCTCACCCGGCGGCTGCGCGCGGTCTGGCGGCGGGGCCGTGCCCCCAGCGGCCCCGCCGCCACCCTGCTGAGGATCACCCTCTCCGCGGGCCGGGAACGGCAGTGAGGCTCCCGGGGGAGCGGTGCCGGGGCTTGGGAGGAGCGGCGGGGTTGCCCGGCGGAGCGGTGCCGGCGTTCCCGGGGGGAGCGGCGGCGGGGTTGCCCGGCGGAGCGGTGGCGGGGCCCTGGGACGTTCCCGGGCGTACCGAACGTTCGGGAACGTCCCGGGATAGGGTGAGCGGCGTGGGGTGATCACGACCCGGCCGTGCCCCGCCCCGGGCCGCCCGGCGGGCGGGTCCCCGGGCGGCCGGAACACTCGTCCGCCGTCCCCTCGCCCACCGGGAAGCCACGTGCTCCGCTCGCACCACGACGCCGTGATCGTCGGCGGTGGCCACAACGGCCTGGTCGCCGCCGCCTACCTCGCCCGTGCCGGACGGCGCGTCCTCGTCCTGGAACGGCTGGACCACGTCGGCGGCCTCGCGGTCTCGGCGCGGGCGTTCCCGGGGGTGGACGCCCGGCTCTCGCGCTACTCGTACCTGGTCAGCCTGCTGCCGTCCCGGATCGTGACCGAGCTGGGGCTGCGGATCACGCTGCGCCGACGCCGGTACGCCTCGTACACGCCCGTGGGGGAGACCGGCCTGCTGGTCGACAACGGCGACGCCGCGCGGACCGCGGCCTCCTTCACCCGGGTGACCGGCGGCACCGGCGAGCTGGAGGCATGGCGGCGCTTCTACGGCATGACCGCCGCCGTGGCCGAGCGGGTCGCGCCGACGCTGCTGGAGCCGCTGACGGACCGGGCGGCGATGCGGCGCCTGGTCGGCGACGAGGCGTGGCGGGAGCTGTTCGAGCGGCCGATTGGCGAGGTGGTGGACGAGCGGTTCGCCGACGACACCGTACGCGGTGTCGTCCTCACCGACGCCCTCATCGGCACCTTCGCCGATCCGCACGACGCCGGCCTGCTCGCCAACCGTTGCCTGCTCTACCACGTGATCGGCGACGGGACCGGGGACTGGAACGTCCCGGTGGGCGGCATGGGGGCGGTCTCCGGCGCGCTCGCGGACGCCGCCCTCGCGGCGGGGGCCGAGATCGTGACCGGCGCCGAGGTGTTCGCGATCGACCCCTCGGGCGAGGTCGCCTTCCGTGACGCGGCCGGGGAGCACACGGTCTCGGGGGAGCGGATCCTGGCGGGCGTGCCGCCCGTCGTGCTCGACCGGCTCCTGGGCGGCGCCACCGGACCCGTCCCCGAGGGGTCCCAGCTCAAGGTCAACATGGTGCTCTCGCGGCTGCCGAGGCTGCGCGACCCGCACGTGGACCCCGCGGCCGCGTTCGGCGGCACCTTCCACATCAACGAGGGACGCCGGGATCTGGCCCGCGCGTACGAGGAGGCGTCGGCCGGGCTGATCCCGTCGCTGCCCCCGGCCGAGGTCTACTGCCACTCGCTGACCGACCCCTCCGTCCTGGGGCCGGGGCTGCGCGAGGCCGGGGCCCACACGATGACGCTCTTCGGCCTGCACATGCCGGCCGGGCTGTTCCGCGAGGATCCCGAGGGGGCGCGCGAGGCCGCGCTGCGCGCCACGCTCGCCTCGATGAACCGGGTGCTGGCCGAGCCCGTCGAGGACTGCCTGCTGCGCGCCCCGGACGGCACCGCCTGCCTGGAGGTCAGGACGCCGGTGGACCTGGAGACCGAGACGGGCCTGCCCGGCGGACACATCTTCCACCGTGACCTGTCCTGGCCGTACGGGACCCGCGGGCACTGGGGGGTGGAGACCTCCTTCGAGCGGGTCCTGCTCTGCGGCGCGGGCGCCCGGCGCGGTGGCGGCGTCAGCGGTATCCCCGGCCACAACGCGGCCATGGCCGTGCTCGGCTGAGCCCCGCGCTCCCGGCGCGGGGCGTCACGGCCCCGCCGGCCGACCCCGCGTCCCCGGGGGCCTGATCGGGGCCGCCCCGGCGGACCCGGGTCCCCGGACCGGGGAGCCGGGCGGGGCCGCTCAGCCGGAGGAGCCGGTCGTGCCGATCGGGCCGGGCGCGGGCCAGATCCCGGCGCGGCCGAGCTGCGCCGGCAGGGGCGCGTCCAGCTCGGGTTCGATCAGGGCCGCCGCCCGGAGCAGCGCCGGCAGGTCCAGGCCGGTGCGGACCCCGGATCGGTGCAGCAGGTAGACCAGGTCCTCGGTGGCGATGTTGCCGGTCGCGGCGGGCGCGAACGGGCAGCCGCCGATGCCGCCCGCGCTGGCGTCCAGGGACGTCGCCCCGGCGTGCAGGGCGGCCTCGGCGTTGGCGTACCCGGTGTTGCGGGTGTTGTGGAAGTGGAAGCGCAGCGGCAGGTCCGTGACCTCGCGCACCGCCGAGGTCAGCAGGCGGACCTCGGCGGGGACGCCCACGCCGATGGTGTCGGCGAGCGCGATCTCGTCGGCCCCGGCGTCGGCGCAGCGCCGCACGATGTCGGTCACCCGCGCGGGGGAGACCTCGCCCTCGAACGGGCAGCCGAAGCTCGCGCCGACGGTGACGGTGACGCCCAGCCCGGCCGCGCGGGCCCGTCCGGCGATCACGGCGAAGGCGTCCACGGCCTGCCGGACGGACATGTTCTGGTTACGCCGGGAGAAGGTCTCGGTGGCGACCACGACGACGTTGACCTCGTCGACCCCGGCGGCCAGCGCGCGGTCCAGGCCGCGCTCGTTGAGCACCAGCCCGGCGTAGCGGACCCCGGTGACGCGGGGCACCCGGGCCATCACCGCCTCGGCGTCGGCCATCTGCGGCACCCGCCCGGGGTGGGCGAAGCTCACCGCCTCGACGCGGCGCAGCCCGGCCGCGACCAGCGCCTCGACGTAGGCCACCTTGGCGTCGGTGGACACGGTCACCGGCTCGTTCTGCAGGCCGTCCCTCGGGCCGACCTCGACGACGTCTATTTCCATGAATTGTATGCAACCTCTTGTCATTGACCAGGCATATCCCCATCATGGTGGCAGATAGACCGGAGGAATGTATACATGTCAGTGGTCGATGACCTACGCGGGCTGATCCTCGCCGGGCAGTACGTCCCGGGCGACCGACTGGGCGAGGCCGAGCTGGCCGAGACCCTCGGCGTCAGCAGGACCCCGGTCCGCGAGGCGCTGCGGCGCCTGCAGGCCGAGGGGCTCGTCGAGATCGCGGCCAACCGCGGCGCCCGCGTCGTGG
>NZ_JBFABE010000115.1:0-11297 GCF_040640155.1 Streptosporangium sp. NPDC023615 | reverse complement strand
ACGCCGCGCTGCACCGGCTGCTGGCCGACGGCCACGGCGTCGAGGCGCTGATCGGCGTTCCCGGCGCGGGCAAGACCATGCTGATGGCCGCCGCCCGGGTGGCGTGGGAGAGCCGCGGCCTGGTGGTGGCCGGCGCCGCGACCGCCGCGGTGGCGGCCGCGAACCTGACCGCCGAATCCGGCATCGTCGCGCACACCGTCGCCACCTGGCTGCACCGCATCACCACCCCCGGCGGCCGCGGCCTGGACGGCGTCGACGTCCTGGTCCTCGATGAGGCCGCGATGATTGACGACCGCGACCTGGCCGTCTTGCTCACCGAGGCGCACCGCACCGGCACGAAGGTCGTGATGATCGGCGACCCGCTGCAGCTACGCGCGGTCGGCGTGGGCGGCACCTTCGCCGCGGCCCACCGCCAGATCGACGGCCTGATGCTGTCGGAGAACCGGCGCCAGCGTGACCCGATCGAGCGCCAGGCGTTGCGCCAGTGGCGCGACGGCGACCGCACCGAGGCCCTGCGCACGTGGAGTCGCGGCGGCCACGTCCACGCCGGGCGTGATGCCACCGACACGCTGGGCGCGCTGCTGGCCGACTGGAACTGCGTGCGCGTCGGCTACCGCGAGGACGTCCACGACGAGCTCGCCGCCGTCTTGGTGCTGGCCGGCACCAACGCCGAGGCCGACCGCTTCAATGCCGCCGCCCGCGCGATCCGCCGCGAGCACGGCGAATTGTCCGGGCCGGACGTCGCCTACCGGCTGCCGGGCGGGCGCACGTTGGAGCTGGCGGTCGGCGACCACGTCCGGGTGCGCGCCAACGACTACCGCGCCGAGCGAAGCCGGGGAGCGCGCGCCGACGTCCTGAACGGCTACCGCGGCGTGGTGGTGGCCATCCACTCCGACCGGTCGGTGGATGTTCAGTGGCGCCGCCTCGGTGACCACGGCCCGGCCCTGGTCACCGAGAACCTGAGCCCGGCCTACGTCGCCGCTGGCGGCCTGTCCCACGGCACGGCCATGACGGTCGCCGCCGCCCAGGGCCTGAGCAGCCACCACACGCTGATCTACGGCATGGGCCTGGACCCGCACACCCTGTACGCCGCCATGAGCCGCGACCGGCTTTCAGCGCATCTGTATCTGCCGCGCAACGTCCTGGAGTCTGACGCCGACCGCGCCCGATTCGGCGAGCCGCGCAACCCCGCCGAGGAGCTGCACCGGGCCCTGGACGCCTACGCCGCCACTCTGCAGGGCGATCGCGCCGACCACCTGATCACCCCCGAACCCGAGCCGATCGCCGCCGTGCGGGCCCGCGAGCTGGCCGCCCTGGAGGCCGACACGGCCCGGGTGGTGGCCGCGCACGTCGCGCTGAACGAGGTCACCCGCCCCGACCGGCCGCACGGCCTGCTCAGTGACGAGGAGCTGCAGGCGCGCATCGCAGCGACGTCCACCCGGGCGGCCGCGCTCGCCGAGCACGTCCAGGAGCATCAGCGGCGCGAGCACGAGCTCGCCGAGCGCATCGCCGCCGTCCGCGCCCAGGTGCAGGGCGAGCTCGTCGACGAGCGCGACCGGCTGACCGGTGCCCTGAACCAGGCCAACGTCGCCGGCGGGCGGCGCATGAAGGCCGAGGCCACCTACCGGCAAGCCGAACAGCAGGCCCGCCAGCTCCAGGCGGCGCTACGGGAGAAGAACCGCGGAGTGCGCGGCTGGCTGCCCAGTCCTGAGCGCACCCGGCTGGAAGAACGCCTCCAGCAAGTTTCCCAGGCGATGGCCGACGCCGCCCGGCGGGCCGAGGTCGCCCAGCACGCCCGGCAGGCCGCCCTGCACGCCGCGCAGCAAGCTTCCCCCTCGTGTACGACCCTGGTCGACCTCCAAGAACGCCAGCGCCTGCTGAGCGGCCGCACCTCCTTCGCCGCCGTACTGGAGAAGACCACCGCGGCCCGCCTGGAACACCTCATGCCGGGCTTCCCCCAGCGCCAGCGCGCCGCGGCCGCGCGCCTGCGATCCCCCGCCCCCACATCTCCGGAAGGCCAGCACCGGCGCCTGGCCGGCCTGCTGGCCGCCTTGACCGGCGAACAGGAACACCACCGCCGGCTCGATGACGACGCCCGCCGTCACCAGGAGCACGCCCGCCGGAATTCGGCCGCGGCCGACCTGGCCACCTCCCGGCGCGAACAGGCCCGCGTCCAAGTCCCTCCACGGCCGGTCGGCGCCGGACCCACCTACCGCCCGCCGTCTTCGCGCATCTCCCCGACCACATCCCGCCAGGGGCGCAGCCTCTGACCGGGCCCCGACCACCCCGGCAAGAGTTGTGGGACTTGTGGGACACCCTTACGTGCAGGCGCGCGAGGAGTCAGGTCTCCATC
Source organism: Streptosporangium sp. NPDC023615 (assembly GCF_040640155.1). NCBI lineage: Bacteria > Bacillati > Actinomycetota > Actinomycetes > Streptosporangiales > Streptosporangiaceae > Streptosporangium > Streptosporangium sp. NPDC023615. The sequence goes on along the minus strand of NZ_JBFABE010000115.1, from coordinate 8,944 downwards.
CCCCGATGACGCCTTCCCGCTCATCGCGCGAGCGGTTACTAATGACGTGTGGAGCATCTGTACTGGGACCTCGGATCGTACGGGGCCGGCGCTCGCTTCGAGGTGGAGCTGCGCGGCTCGACCGCCCGGGTATACCTCATGGACGTCGACGACTACCAGGCATATCTCGACAGGGAGGCCTACAACTACTACGGCGGCTTCTGCAACCTCAGCCCCGTCGTCCTACAGGTCCCCTACGACTACTGATACCTCGTCGTCGACAGCAACCCCTAGCGAATCAAGGTCGGAGTCGCCGAGATCTTCGACTGACAAGGCGGTTCCGGCTGAGCGGATTGTCCTGGGAATAGAGGTTTCCGCAGGCAGATCGATATCTGGCTTACCGTCGGGGCTCGATCGACAAAGGAACAGTCAGTGGCGTTAGTGAACCAGCTCTGGCGGAGTTACTGCCATCTGCCGTTCCGATGCAGTGCTGGCGTCAGCACCCGGCCCGGCCACCTGCAGGTGTCCGGGCCGGTTTGTGTTCTGTGAGGTCATGGCCTGCGGGTAGCAGGGGCGGGGGGCTAGCAGGGTCATTCCTGCCGAATGAGGAGAGCCGCAAGCATGATCGTTAGGACGGGGATGACGTCTGGCCAGATAACGCTGACCGTGACGGTTCCGAGAACGAACAGGACTTGCGCTACGTCCGATTTGTTCTGTTTGTCCGGCAGTTTGCTCGGAGGGGTTGCGTCGCTCATGTCGGTCCCGCACTTCTCTATAGAAGTCCTTTAGGTGTAGAGGAACACGATGGAGCGGAATGGTCAACACCTTCAAAAGTTCCAGGTGGACGATGTGAGAGGTGGTCGGGGAAAGTTGGGTAACGTAAGCGATCACAAGTCCTATAGAGAAGCATCCACCCCATGAGGTCGCCCGGATATGACTGACGCACCGCCCTGGACGGCACGCTCCATCGCCGATGAGTTACGGAAGAAGATCGAAAATCAGAGGTTCACAGACAACGTCGTTCCTGGAGAGGAGAAGCTGCAAGAGGAGTACAGCGTCTCCCTCGGTACCGCTCGTAAGGCTCTGGGTATCCTTCGTGCCGAGGGTTTGATCGAAACCCGACAAGGAAAAAAAACGTACATTCGGCACTTTGAGCGCATTATCCGACATGGACAGGATCGCGTCGGTCACTTCTGGGAGGTCGACCTCGAAGGACGTCCCAAGCGGCTCCAAAAGTTCGCCAGTTGGCAGGGCTCACCTTCTCCTGACCTGGCTCCATACTTCGCCAACATGCCGGTCAACCTGGCCTACCGACTTCGCACCTACTCTGTAGACGAAGATCAGTTACCGGTACAGATTGCGTTGACGCGTGTACCGACTGGATTGTTTCATGACCCGCAGATCTTGCTGGAAGAAGACACGGGGCCGGGCGGGGTGTTCCAGCGGCTGGCAGACATCGGACGTGCTCCTGTCCAGGCGGACGAGTTCGTCAACACTCGCATGCCCACTCCTGCAGAAGCCCACGAGCTGAAGCTGCGGGACGGTACTCCCGTGTTCGAGATTCGGCGTATCAGCTTGGACGAGCACGGAGTACCGGTCGATATCACCGACATGATCCTCAGCAGCACCGCCTACACCCTGCACTACAACGTGCTTAACCCGGCGATGGTTCGTCTCAAGCATCTGGCAGACACCGCTCCGCACGAGAACAGCCTGGACGCTGCCCTGCACCTGCTTAATGCAGCGCAGAGAACAGAGAACTCGCCTCCCCATACGTCACTAAAGAACATGCTCGAGCTAGTTGGTGGCGATATGAGCAAAAAACGCCTTAATGTCCTGATTGACCCGTAGGAGTAAGGAATTTTAGGAGCCATCTACGCGCGGCCGTGCGAGGCGGCTCAGGAACACGGCGGCCGAATCGGGCCACGGCCATAGCGGCCGGGGAGCTGGCGTGCGCGATCTGGACCTCGCCGCCAGTGTCGTTGACGGCGAGCCGGATCCGCCGACAACCGATCCGGCAGATGTCACAGAGCAGATCCTCCGCCGTGGCGATCCGGTCGCACGCCCGAAGCTGCGCGGTGTGTTCCTTGGGCACTGGCAGCTGGCCAGCGCGCGGTCTCACGTCGCCGCCGCATCTTTTTCTGGGTCGACATCCGACCGATCGGGCAGTAACACACCAGGCGGCACAGGATCCGGCAGCGTCGGCGGATGCGACCAATCGTCCACCTCTCGGAGATCGACCGTGCCGCCGGTGAACTCCGCGAAACCGAAAGTGAGCGTGTCGCTGGAGAACGTCGCGTTGTCGAGGCTGAGCGTGCCGCTGGAGAACGTCGCGCTGTCGAAGGCGACCGTGCCGCCGGAGAACTCCGCGCGGCTGAAGTCGCCGCCGTCGAAGACGACGGCGGTGAAGTCGAAGTCGTGGCCCTGCCAGGAGGTGACGGCGTTCTCGCGCAGGTGGGCGCCGATGACGCGGATGATGGTGTGGCGCACCTCGCGCAGGTCGGCGAAGGCCAGGCGTTCGGCCGGGTCGCCGTCGGCGCCGGGGGCGGGGGCGTAGGGCATGCGAAGGTAGGCGCACAAGACGTCGATCATGGTCTGGCGCAGTTCCCGGGTGGGGGCGTCGTCGGCCAGACCGGCCAGGGCGTGCACGCCGGCCAGGCGCACCGCGGGTGAATCGTGGCCCAGGTGGTTGGCGGCGGTGGCGAAGCGTTCGTTGAACAGCTTGGTCGCCTCGCGCCGGTGCGCCTTATCAGCGCGCAGCTCGGCGGCTTCGGTGACCTTCTGCTTGCGGTAGGCCACGACCAGGGCGATGACGCCGCCGACTCCGGCGACCACCGCGAAGGAGAGCTTCAGCAAGTCCAGCAGCCGACTCAGCGACAGGCCCTGCTGCCCGACCGGGGTGAGGGCAGGGAAGTCCAGGATCCACAGGGCGTCGACGAACAGGCGGTGCTGAGCAGGATGGAGCCAGCCAGGGTGCGGGCTAGGGTCGGCCCGATCCGGACCAGCCGCAGCCCCGGGCCGGGGACGGCCTTCGCGGGGTCCTTGCCGGGCGGGGTGGGGAGTGGTTCGTTGGGGGTGGCCACGCGATCCACAGTGGCGAAGGTAGCGCGGGTTATCAGCCGTTTCACGCAGAAGGTTCCTTCGGACGCAGCCGTCAGGAGGCGCGCGAGGCGGCTCAGGACGGGGTGCCGAACCGGGCGCGGTAGAGGACGGCCGGGGAGCTGGCGTGCGCGATCTGGACGCCGCCGACGGTATCTCCCCGCAGGAGGGCGGGCATCGCCGGCGGGCGGCTGGCCGGGCCGGATCGTGCCCGAGGATCGGGAAAAGCCTGCGCGCCGCGGTGTAAAGCAGTGCAATAGCGGATGTGCCGCTCCTTCCACGCCGTCGTCTTGCCCCTGACCCCACCCCGGCCGTCTCAGGGACTGTGCCGCCCACGCTGCCCACGCCCCGGGCTGCGGCTTGGTGGATCGCGCTGGCCGTTTTGCTGGTCGGTGCTGCGGTGGGCGGCACTTTGTGGTGGCTGCTGGCCGACCTGGCCGTCGTTGCCGTACCTGCCCCGCCCGGTGCCCCGCCAGCCGCCTCTGGCGGGACGATCGGTGCGCGCGGTGAGATGCTGCGCACCGCGCTGGCCGCCGGTGCCGGGGTCGGCGCCGCCATCACCTTGGCCTTGGCCTTTCGGCGTCAGCGCCACCAGGAACTCGCCACGCTCATCACCAGCCACTACGCCGAACGCACGGCCGAGCACACCGAGCGCGACGCCACCGAGCGCCGGGTCACCGACCTGTACACCAAGGCCGTCGAGCAGCTCGGCCACGCCAAGGCCGCCGTGCGTCTAGGTGGCCTGTACGCCCTGGAGCGTCTGGCCCAGGACAACCCCGGCCACCGCCAGACCATTGTCAACGTCATCTGCGCCTACCTGCGCATGCCCTACACCCCGCCTGCCCCCGTCCCGGATCCCGCACAGCAGCGGCAGGAGGCGCTGCGCGCGGCCCGGCGCCGATACCAGGCCACCCGCAGCGGCAAGACGGCCCTGCTCGCCGGTCCGTCCTCGGCCGGCACCGACGATAACGAAGGCGAGCGCCAGGTCCGCCTGACCGCCCAGCGCATCCTCGGCGAGCACCTGCGCGATCAGCGCACTACCCAAGAACTCGACAGCGGCCACCCAGCCGATACCCGCTTTTGGGATGGCATGCGCCTCGACCTCAGCGACGCCACTCTCATCGACCTCAACCTCCAGCACTGCCGTATCACCAACGCCTGGTTCGGCGGGGCGACCTTCACCGGGAACACCGGGTTCGACGGGGCGACCTTCACCGGGAATGCCTGGTTCGATGGGGCGACCTTCATCGGGAATGCCTGGTTCGGCGGGGCGACCTTCACCAGGGACGCCTGGTTCGGCGGGGCGACCTTCACCAGGGACGCTGTGTTTGTTAGGGCGACCTTCGCCAGGAGCGCCCGGTTCGGCGGGGCGACCTTCAGCGGGGGCGCCTGGTTCGACGGGGCGACCTTCGCCGAGGGCTTCCAGGGTGGAGATGTTTGGGTGCTGCGGCCAGACGGTGAGCATCGTTGGCCGCCGGGGTGGACGGTCACGGTGTCGCCAGAGGGCACCGGGCTGCTGCGGCGGCAGGAGGTGGAGTTGGAGCCGGATGTGTTGGTGCCCAGTGCGGCCGATGGCGCTCCCGCACCGGATGCCCGGGGGTGGTGAGGACGGGGCGTAGGGGACGGTCGGCTGACGGCGGAGCGGTGTCCGGTTTTGCCTGATTTCATCGGGGTCAACTTGCGGGAATGGGGGGCGCGTTTCTCGCAAGTTGCCTGGTTACCGCTAGGCGGTAAGTGCGGTGTAGGCGGCGCGGGAGGTCTTCAGGGTGTGGCGTCTTGGGGGGTGTAGCCGCTGGTCAGCTTTGTGTGAGGGCTTGGTAGGCGGTGGAGCGGCCGATTTTGAGGATGCGGGCGGCTTCGGTGACTGAGATGCCGTCGTCGATGAGGCGGCGCAGGGTGGCTCGTTCGGCGGGGCCGATGGCGCGGGGGCGGCCGGTCTTGTTCTTGCCGGGCAGCATGGCGCCGGTGGCTTCGCGGCGCTTGGCGGCGGCGATCCCCTCGGCCTGGCGTTCGGCCCGCAGCTCCAGCTCGTACTCGGCGGCCGCGGCCAGAACGGCGAACATGAACCGGCCCTCTTTGGTGTCCAGGTCGAAGTTCTCGGTCAGGGACACGATCTTCACGCCGCGGTCGCGCAGTTCGTTGACCACGGTTAGCACGTGGGCGGCGCTGCGGCCCCACCGGTCGGACTTCCAGAACTTCACGGTGTCGCCGGCCTGGGGCCGGGGCAGCATGTCCTCCCAAGCGGGCCGGGGCACACCGCGTTTGCCGGACTCCTTCTCCATCACCAGTGTGTCGTAGCCGCTGGCTGCCAGGGCGTCGAGTTGCAGCTGGGGGTTTTGGTCACGGGTGGAGACGCGGGCGTAAGCCCACACGTGCCCGGTCATCGAGACCTCCCGGTGGTCTGGAAGCGTACTTTCCGGACGATAAGGCTGTTTCGTTGTGTTGCATCACAATCACTGCGCGTGATCTTGGTGGGTGATCCATGATGGCGGGTATGGCACGACGTGCGCTGATATGGGGAGGGGCAGCGGTCGCGGTGGCCGCCGCCGTAGGGCTGGGTGTGTACTTAGCCAGGGTAGGGCTGCAGGCGGCTGACCAGTGGGCCAGCGTGATCGGGGTGTTCGTCGCGTTGGCCGGTCTGGGGGTGGCGGTGTACGGGGTGGTCGCCGACCGCAACAACACCGGCAGCGGCGGCGGGGCGAGCACACCGCCGGGTGTGTCTGCCTCAGGTGAGCGGTCGATCGCCATCGGCGGCGACAACACCGGGATCGCCTCGACCGGGGATCAGACGACCAACACCCAGCCGCGGTGAAGCCCCGCTGGTGGGAGCGGCGGCCACCGGCCACGCCCAGCGCCAAACAACAGCGACCGGCGACGCCCCCCGCCTCCGGCCTGCCCCTCTCAGTCGGCGGGGCACCGGCACAGGGCGGACCGCCTGGGGTCAGATCAGTGCGGGTGGGTGGCGACAACCTCGGCATCATCTCTACCGGTGATCACACGACCAACACCCAGACGGTGCTGCCGGAGCAGGCGTTGCGGCCGGTGGAGGAGGTTTCCGCGCCGCCGGGCCTGGTGAACCTGCCCTTCCACGCGCAGCTGTTCGTAGGGCGTGGCGAAGAGCTCGCCGAATTGGAGCGGGCGCTGTCGGGGGCGGGGCCGGCGGTGGTGGTGGCCGCGGTGCACGGGCTGGGCGGGATCGGCAAGTCCACCCTGGCTGCCCGCTACGCCGCCGCGCGCGCCCGAGCCGGGGCGGTCAACCCGGTGTGGTGGATCACCGCCGACACCCCCGGCTCGATCGAGGCCGGGCTGGCCGGCCTGGCGGTGGCGTTGCAGCCGGAGCTGAAGGTGCTGCCGGCGCCGGTGCTGGCGCAACGGGCGGTGTCCTGGCTGGCCTGCCACCAGGACTGGCTGCTGGTGCTGGACAACCTCACCCACCCCCGCGACGCGAGCGAGTTGCTGGCCCGCACGCTGGCCGGGCGGGTGCTGGTGACCAGCCGGCTAGGCGAAGGCTGGCACCGGGTGGGCGCCCAGGTGCTGCGGCTGGATGTGCTGCCCGAGGATCAGGCGATCGACCTGCTCACCCGCATCACCACCGGCGGCCGCCCCGGCGCCGACCTGGATGGCGCCGCCGAGCTGGTTCGCGAGCTGGGGTGCCTGCCGCTGGCGATCGAGCAGGCCGGGGCCTACCTGCACCAAAACCAGCTGTCCCCGCGCGCCTACCTGGAGCTGCTCGCGCGGTATCCGGCGGTGATGTACGACCAGGCAGCCGAGGGTGGCGACGCTGAACGCACCATCGCCCGGATCTGGCGCCTGACCCTGAACCAGCTCACCACCACACCGCTGGCCGGGGACCTGCTGCGCGTGCTGGCCTGGTACGCCCCTCAAGCCATCCCCGCCGGTGTGCTGGACGCCCTGGCCGAGCCGCCGCGACTGCGTCAAGCACTGGGCCGCCTGGCCGCCTACAACATGATCACCCTGGACGGGCCGTGCATCAGCGTGCACCGCCTGGTCCAAGCCGTCGCCCGCACCCCCGATCCCGATGACCCCCACCGCGAAGACACCGATATCGCCACCGCCCGCGAGCACGCCACCCGCCTGCTCACCGGCGCCCTGCCCACCACCGCCTACAACGACCCGGCCGGATGGCCCACCTGGCGCACCCTGCTGCCGCACATCACCGCCCTGATCGACCACGCACCCTCCGACACCGACACCCTTGACACTGCCCGCCTGCTTAACGGGACCGGCCTCTTCCTTTTCGACCAAGGCAACCCGGCAGGTGCGATCAGGTGCCACCACCGTGCACACACCGCCTACCACCGGGTGCTGGGCGGTGACCACCCCTCCACGCTGGCCTCCCGTAGCAACCTGGCCGGCGCCTACTACGCGGCGGGGGATCTGGGGCGGGCCATCCCGCTGCTGCAGGCCACGCTGGCCGAGAGCGAGCGGGTGCTGGGCGGTGACCACCCCTTCACGCTGACCTCCCGTAGCAACCTGGCCGGCGCCTATGGATCGGCGGGGGATCTGGGGCGGGCCATCCCGCTGCTGCAGGCCACGCTGGCCGAGAGCGAGCGGGTGCTGGGCGGTGACCACCCCTCCACGCTGACCACCCGCAACAACCTGGCCGGCGCCTACTACGCGGCGGGGGATCTGGGGCGGGCCATCCCGCTGTTTGAGGCCACGCTGGCCGAGCGGGAGCGGGTGCTGGGCGGCGACCACCCCTCCACGCTGGCCTCCCGTAGCAACCTGGCTGGCGCCTACTACGCGGCGGGGGATCTGGGGCGGGCCATCCCGCTGCTGCAGGCCACGCTGGCCGAGAGCGAGCGGGTGCTGGGCGGCGACCACCCCTCCACGCTGACCACCCGCAACAACCTGGCCCACGCCTATGAATCGGCGGGGGATCTGGGGCAGGCCATCCCGCTGCTGCAGGCCACGCTGGCCGAGAGCGAGCGGGTGCTGGGCGGCGACCACCCCTCCACGCTGACCACCCGCAACAACCTGGCCCACGCCTACTACGCGGCGGGGGATCTGGGGCGGGCCATCCCGCTGTTTGAGGCCACGCTGGCCGAGCGGGAGCGGGTGCTGGGCGGCGACCACCCCGACACGCTGACCACCCGCAACAACCTGGCTGGCGCCTACTACGCGGCGGGGGATCTGGGGCGGGCCATCCCGCTGTTTGAGGCCACGCTGGCCGAGAGCGAGCGGGTGCTGGGCGGCGACCACCCACTCACTCAAATGGTGCGGGGCAATCTGATCGCGGCCAAAGAGTAAGCGTCTGGAAAGGTGTACTTTTCTGGGCGTCTCATCGACCAGCGCCAACACCATCCAGAAACCTGTTTTCAAAAAAGGGCTACAGGCCGGTGTCGTTCATGGGGTTGCGCGTCCAGCGGTCGATGTCGTGGGAAATAGCCACAGCCAGTCGTCGCGTGGTCGAACACTGTGCCGCCCCTCGCCTCCCGCGTCTGCCGGGAGCCGGCACAGCCACCTGTCAGCGGTGGGTGATCCACCAGATGGCCAAGGTGATGGGCGCCGCGGCGGCGCTGCGTACCGCGGCGGCCAGGGCGGCGCGGGCCAGACGGCGCAAGAACGGGCGATCGATCATGAGCGGTCCTCCTTACCGTGGGCCCCGGCGCTCTGCTCGCCCGGGGCGGTGGCCTCATCAAGCCGCTTCGCAGGGTTTTCCGGATCCGCTCACATCGGCGCGGCAGGGCGGGCAGGGTGGAAGATCTCGGGGAATGGGGTGATGGGTGGCTTTTCCGGACGGTTTCGATCCGGATCCGGATGCGCGAGAGGTAGCAGAGTGAGCGAGGCCTGTCAATCCCCTGAAAACGTGGAGAGGTTCCTATGCCACAGCGGCCCTCACCAG